>JALGVE010000087.1 GCA_029820045.1 Candidatus Zipacnadia bacterium
CTACGGTACGACGACAGACGAGGCGTCTGTCCTACGGTACGACGACAGACGAGGCGTCTGTCCTACGGTACGACGACAGACGAGGCGTCTGTCCTACGGTACGACGGCCAACGGCGAGCAGCAGCGCCGGGCCGAGGCGCATCACTAGCCGTTCGTGTTCCCAACCCCAAGGGCCACCAGGTGCAAGCCCAGGGTCACCGCGCGGTTGAAGTCCTCGCCGTGGCTATACAGATCACCGTGCTCCAGCATCTGCTCCACCATGTCCCGGACCGACGGCGCGACCTCTTCAACAAGCTCCGGAGCCTCCGACAAGAGCGCGCAGTAAAAGGCGACCGTCGGGATGCCGAAGCAGAGCTTGCCGTTCACGCTGCGCACCCTCCAGTCGTCGGACTGCCAGTGCTCGGGGTCGAACCTCTCGTAGAGGTCGAACACCGTCGTCTCCTTTTGCAGCGACAAGCCGAACGGCTCCAGCGCCTCCTGGGTCTTCTCCTCGGACCACTTGTCAGACCAGTCGAGGCGCCGCCAGCAATCCTCGTCGAAGACGTTGGAGCGCAGGGCATCCTCGGCGAAGGCCCGAGCGTACTCCTTGATCTGCTGCCGCCGCTGCGGGTCGGTGAGAATGCGGGAGAGCGCATTCAGGTCCATCGCGAACTGATTGCTGTAGAGGGTGAGGGGCCCGCTCTTGCTCACTCTACCCGGCTGCAAGACCTGCCAACGGAAACCATCGTCTTCCTGCAAGTACTCCTCCAGGAGGTTGCACAACTCCTCATCATGGGTGACCTCACATACCGCAGAGAGGGTGCCGAGCAGAGAGACGACCCCTGCGAAGGCCCGTTGTCGCCAGGAAAAGCCGACATGGGCGATCTCGCTGTCATCTTCGACGCGGATGCTCCAGCCGTTCTTCTCCATGCGGCGGGCAAAGGCGTCGAGGAAGTCAGCGATGAAGGCCTTGTCCTCATCCGTCGCCAGTGGGCTGCGATGATACCGCCAGAGGGCGTAGACGTATGTCGCGTGCTGGTCGCGGGAGGAGTTAGGGTAGTAGCTCTTGCCGTCCGGGTGCGGCCCGCGAGGGACAAACCCGGGCACGGGACTGACGCTGCCGACCAGCTTCAGACCCGAGAAGATCTTGCGCACGGTCTCGGCGAAGTACTCGTCCCCGGTCGCGTCATAGGCGTCACAGAGGGCGTAGAGCAACTGCCCGTTCTCCAGCGCCACGTCCTGGATGCCGGAGCCGTATCCGTAGGGCATCTGCTTGCCGCTCACGGTGCGCGCGGCGATTTCCTCAGGGCTGGCGAGGGCCTCCAGGCCTCTTGGCCCGTTGAGACGATGGTGGTAGACGAGGTTGACGCTCTCGGCGCCGAAGCCCTCGATGTAATTGCGACAGAGCTCCTTGACCTGTGCCTTCATGCCATCGTCTCCCTGGCACATGCCGCGCGAGGCCGCCAGGAGCATCACGACACCGCAGAGCATGGCTTGGGTGTACGCCCTGGGCCTGCACCTCCGCATAGCCTTCCGCGTGCGCTCGTTCATAGTCGTTCTCTGCGCTCTTCCGCCTTCGCCAAGACTTCGGCGGACAATCTGCTTCTCCGCGTTCCTACGTGCCGTGGGCCGGTGGAAGTCTGTGGCAGATCATGGCGGCGAAGCGGCCCGCGCCGAAGCCGTTGTCAATGTTGACCACCGCGATTCCCGAGGCACAGGAGTTGAGCATCGCCAACAGCGCCGCCAGGCCCTCGAAGGAAGCGCCGTAACCCACGCTGGTCGGCACCGCGACCACGGGCACATCCACCAGGCCGCCCACCACGCTCGCGAGTGCCCCCTCCATCCCCGCCACCACCACGATCACGCCGGCGCCCATCAGCACCTCCTGATGCTCCAGCAGGCGATGAATGCCCGACACGCCCACATCATAGACGCGCTCGACCGGGCAGGCCGCCAACTCGGCGGTCACCGCGGCCTCCTCGGCCACCGGCATGTCTGACGTGCCGGCCGACACGACCACCAGGGGAGGGCGGCGGGCGTCAGGCTCAGGAGTTGGCCCAACCCGGATGATCCTGGCCTGTTGATGATAGGTCGCCTCGGGGAGGTCCTGGTGAACGTGGTCGAAGAACTCCTGGGAGGCGCGGGTGGCAATGACCAGCTCGGCGTGCTCAGAGAGGGATCGCAAGATCGCCACGACCTGCTGCGGTTCCTTGCCCTCGCACAGCACCACCTCGGGGAAGCCGCGCCGCAGGGCGCGGTGGTGGTCCACCTTGGCGAAGCCGAGGTCCTCGAAGGGCAGCGCGCGTAACTGCTGCACCGCTTCCTCCGGCGCAACCTCGCCGCTGCGCACCTGCTCCAGCAGTTCTTGCAGACGCTCGCGATCCATGGCATGACCTCAGAAACGCTACAGTGGCAGTGTGACCACGCGGTTGTCGGCGGCCGAGATGTGCGCTGCCTGCCCGACCTCTGTGTTGCGCAGGCCCTCGGTGCCCGGGATCGTTACCTCGGTGTCATTGAGCACCGCCTCTACGAACTCGCGCACCTCGCGCTGCACGCCGGGCTCGTAGCCCTCGGCGGTGTCGGCGTAGGGCAGAGTTGTCGGCTTCTCGTCGCCTTTGCGCTGATAGGTGACCTGGCCGGTCTTGTTGTCGAAGAAGATGGTGCCTTCGGTGCAGTAGATCTTCCCGTCGTAGGTGCCCATGAAGCCGGCGTGCCCGGTAAGCAGGCAGCCCCGGCCCCCGCCCTGGAAGTTGATGAGCACGTGGGCGAGGTCCTCGTAGTCCACATCGGGGTTGACGTAGTTGCCCATCGAGGCGTAGACCGTCTCGGCCTCACCGAGAATCTGACGCATGAAGTCAATCTCGTGGGCGGCGATCTCGAAGAGCGGCCCGCCGCAGGTCTCCTTCTTCATGCGCCAGGGCGCGTGGTACTTGCCGCCCCAGCCGCCGCCGAGGCGCGTGGTCTGCATGGCGAAGGCCTGGCCCAGCTCGCCCGAGGCGCAGAGGTCCTTCATCCAGACATAGGGCGGTATGTAACGCAGCACCTGGCCGATCATCAGCTTGACCTCGTTTTGCTCGGCGGCCTCGATCATGGAACGGGCATCGGCGACGTTGAGCGCCATCGGCTTCTCACAGAAGATGTGCTTGCCAGCCCGGGCAGCCTGGCGCACGACCTCAGCGTGCAGGAAGTTGGGTACCGCGACGACAACCGCCGAGATGTCGTCGCGCGCCAGCATCTCCTTGACATCAGTGTACGCCTGAATGCTGCCATCGTCGGCCAGTTCCTCGGCCAACCGCGCGGCAGCGCCCTCGGCGGGGTCGGCGATGGCTGATACCCTGGCATTGTCGAGAGGTGCGAAGCCGCCGGCGAGGCTCGCGCCCATGTTCCCGGCGCCGATAAGCCCGACGTGCAGCTCAGTCATGATGACTCCCCCGTTGTTTACGTGGTGAGGAACGTACGGGACAACGGACATCCGAGTACCGACCTAACGCCAACGGCGAATGTCAGGAACGGCAGGCCGGACAGTGACTTGCCTGGCGTCTCAGTGGTTCTGTCACAACCAAGGCGCTGTCGTTACAGGGACCGCGCGACGGCCCCGCAGGAGGCCGGGCTCGGCCGGTTTGTGTGCAACGGCGGGCCGACTTCGCGCGTTTTGCGCAGACGATCCCAGTTCGCCCCTTCGTGGCTTCGAGGGACATGGGTCATCTTCCCGCCCAACGGGCGGGATCAGGCGGCTCCTCCACGGCACGGCATTGCGTCAAGGCGCGCCCATCGGCTGCCGACGGGACCTTAGACACGCACAGGAGCCAGCGCGTGCGGGCCCGCTACTCGTCCTTGCTCTGCTCCGACTCAGTGACCTGGCGGCGGAGCAGGATGTTGATGGAGGTATCGCCGGACATCAGGATGGGATGCCAGTTTTCCTCCGCTGAACTCGCGAGCCGCTCGTTAACCACGCTGATGCTGCCGGCCGGCATGTGCAGGCAGCGATACTCATACTTGGCCATGAAGGGTATACCTCCGGTTTCCGTTGTTACGAAGAGGCGGGGGGCATTCCTTTCGAGAACTAGGGAGCCATCCAACGAGGGACGGCTCACGCCACGGGCGACGGGATGCGATCCCGTCGCTCCGAACGGCATCTGCTCCGACAATGCCATCGGGTACAAGCGCACCATGCAGGAGGCCACAACTACTGCGTTAGCCCCGCCCGAGGATCGCGTCCATGGACCGGCTCGTAGCCTCCAACAGCCGCTCGGGATAATGCGTGTAGGGCGGCATCATCTCGGCAGTAACGGGGCCGTCGTAGCCGATCTCCCCGAAGGCCTCCATCACCGCGTCCCAGGGCACATTGCCCTCCAGCAGGTCCACGAAGTTGTCCACCGTACCGGCCCAGGCGACCACGCGGAAGTCCTTGAAGTGAACCGCCTTGATGCGCTGGCCCAGGATGCGGATCCAGTGGTGCGGGAAGCCGCTGATCACGACGTTCCCCACGTCGAAGTACGCACCCACGTACTCCTGGCCGATCTCGTCAATCAGACGCGCGAACTCCAGCGGACTGAGCGCGAACTTGTTCCAGACGTTCTCCAGGCCGATGCAGACGCCGGCCTCGGCGGCCTCAGAGCCGAGTGCGCTGAAGGTGTTGACGACGTCCTCGTAGGCGCGATCGTAGGCATAGTCCTCTGTCACCGTGCAGGGCACACAGAGGATGGTCTTAGCGCCCAGCGCCTCTGCAAGCTCCAGGCATTTGCGAACGGTGTCCACGCCCTGGCTTGAGATGTCCGGGTCAGGCCCGCAGGCGGGGAACTGCCAGCCGAGGCCCGACGCCAGGGTCGCAAGCTGCAGGCCCATGTCCTCGGCCATGTCCTTGAAGCGTTTGACCTCGTCAGGCGAGCTGTCGGCGGTGATCTCTCCCTCGGCCTCGACGGTAAGCTCAATGCCCTCGAAGCCGGCGTCCTTGGCCATCTGCATGGCCTGAGCGATACTCGTGCCGGCGGGGAATGACCAGAAACTGATGGACTTCATCATTTGGCCGCACCTCTCGTTGTCCGCGGCAAACCGAAGGGAACTCTCTCTGAGCCGGCGCCGCGGGGTGGATTCGCGGTATACAAGGCCTAGTTCGCCGCGCTGCCAGGGAATCCTGCCTCTGCGCGAGGGCAAAGCTGGGTAACAGTCACGTTACAGCATAAAGCGCGCTGGACTGCCCGCCGATAGAGTAGACGAAGCACAGGGGTCGCAACAATGAGCAAACCGAGGTGCGCGAAATGAGTTTCCCAATGGACGCGAGTCTGGGGGCAGAACCCCTGGGCGACGCCCGCCCACAGGATAGGCTGGAGATGCTATCTGCAGCTACAGATGTGCTGGAACTGCTTCGCAGAGCGGACGCAATAACGCCCCCAGAGATTGACCTGTGGGCCGCACTCGTGGTGGGCGAAAACCCGACGATGTATGTCCACTGTCCAATGCCCCCGTCAGCCACTGCGACGGTGGCGCTGGCGGATTCCATGAGGACAGAGCTGTGTGATTACGGCGGCGAGGCGCTGGGGGCGGTCGCGCATGCCGAGCAGGTGCGGCTTTCCTGCGCGTCGCTGAATGAGGAGGTCATGACCGGGCTGACGGACGCATACCGTGACCATCTCACCCAGCGTGGTGACCAGGCAGTGGCGCTGACGCGCGCAGCCGCCACCAACGCCAGAGGGCTGACGCTGGACAGATGGCGGGAAGCCGAGGAGACCCTGGAGGTCGCGGCCTGGATGCTGGGGTCGCTTGCCGTCGCCGACGCGCGCGGCCAGGGCATCGTGGACGCCATCAGCGGCGTGTACACCCGCTCATTCTTCGAGGAAATGCTCCACAACGAGTTGGTCCGGCACGCGCGACGTGCTTCGGAGGTGGCCGTGATCCTGCTTCAACTCAGGCGGTCCAGTCCGGCGCTCGCCGAGGTGCAGCCGGCGCCGGCGCTGCTGGCCTTCGTGGCGGAGGTCATCAAAGACGCGCTGCGGCTCTCTGATGTCGTGGCGCGCGTGGCATCGCGGCAGTTCGCGGTGCTTATGCCGGAGACCAGCCCGCGCGGGGGCCTGATAGCGGCGAATCGCCTCGGCGAGGCGCTGCGAGATGCTAACGAGCTTGATGGCTGGAGCATTGACATCGGCGTCAGCGGCGTCGGCCTGGAGGTCGCGGGCTCGCATGAACTGCTGAAGCAGGCCGAGAAGGCAATGCGAGCCGCCGAGCGACGACGGACAAAACATCCGTTCGTGTATGTGTAGATCCAACATGGGGCCACCGACTCACGACTACCGACGAAGGACTGATATCCAACGAGTACCGACATGCGACAGACGACCTCGGCCTGATAACATGGCACTGAGGACCGAGGACGGACGGTAAGCGGGCACTGAGTATGTACCGCACGCCGCGGGTGCGGCTGGACGGACCCTGGGACCTTGCGATTGCAGGGAGGGATGGGAGTGCGCTGGGGGGAGGCCACGCGAACGGAGCGGCCCGGAAGGGCCGCTCCGTTCGACGCTCGCGACTGCGTAGCTGACTGCTACGGGGCACAGCACGTCAGAGCCGTATCCGTCGCGGCGAGCAAACGCGGCTGGCCGTTCACATCGAGCACGCCCAGAAGCCCGGCGCCACTGTTCAGGCGCAGGGAGGCCAACGGGTTAGCCTCACCATTCAGGAGATATACGTTGCCATCGGCGCAGGCCACCGCGACCCGTGCCTTGTCCGCGCCAGGAACGCTCAGCACGGCGAGGTCGGTGACGACAGCGCCGAACTTGCGCTGGGCAAGCACCTCGCCCTCGGGGCCCAGAATGTACGCATAGCCGGTCTCAGAGGCGAGCAGTAGCTCAGGCCGCTCGTCGCCGCGCACGTCGCCCATGAGCACCTCTCGCCATCCGAAGCCGTAATTGGAGAAGTGGAACTTCACGTCGCCCCGGAAGCTCTGACAGGTGAGAGCGCCGGTCGAGGAACCGTTGGCGATCTCGTACTGTCCGTCGCCGTCCATGTCGCCGAAGGCCATCTCCACGTCACCCAACTCCGAGTAAGCGCCGGGCAGTTGCCTGCCCTCCGCGTCGAAGATCTCGACCGCGCCATACTTGTTGGCGCAGGCTATCTCCAGCTTGCCGTCGCCGTCGAGGTCGAGAAGCTGCATCTCGCGCGTGCCGTGCTCGATGGAGTCAACGCGCCAGATCAAGTTGAAGTCCAGGTCGTAGCGGACCAGGTTGGCATTGAGCAGGCCAGCGACGATGTCCACGGCGCCGTCTCCTTCGAGATCGGCCGCCGCCAGAGTGCCCACACGGGGCTGCCGGACGCTACTGCGGCCCACTCGCAGCGGAATGTCCGCGTGGTGCTGCTTGAGCTTCTTGCCGGCCGCGTCAAGGACGTAGATCATCTCATCATCAGAGCCCACCAGGACCTCAATGGCGCCGTCGCCGTCAAGGTCCGCCGCGCAGACCGCGCGGGTGATGGCGCCGGTCTGAAAGCTCCAGAGCGTCTTGCCCGCCGCGTCCAGGCAGTACGCCGTCTGCCCCCGCAGGACAATCACCTCGTCGGTTCCGTCGCCATTCAGGTCGGTTGGGTAGAGCTTAAGCACGGGGTCAGTCTCCCGGCCGGCCTCGACCGGGACCTCCTGCCGCCAGGCCACCGGAAGCTCAGCCTTCACGGGCAGCGTCTGAGGCGCCGGAGGCTTGGGCTCCTGGGCGCGGCCGGTGAAGGAGGTGAAGAGGTCCTCGACACGCCAGGCCTCCTCGGTAAGTTGCTCGTAGCCGGACAGGTCCATCTCCACCCGGCGATCGGTGAAGACTATCGGTATGCCCGCAACCGTAAGTGTGGTTTCATCGGAGGGCGCGGTCACGACTACCTGGGCAGTGGTCATGTCCAACTCCGCCGCCACCGGCTCCGAGGCAGTGAGGTAGCCCGCAGCGCCGGTGACCCCGGCCACCCAGATGTGATCGAGCGTGAACATCACCATCTTCGCCTCGGCTTGGCCCTCAAGAGTGGCCTCATCGCCGGCGGCGCAGACCATCCACGGCTGGCCGTCCTTGAGCACCAGCACGGCCTCGTCACTTATGCGGCGCAGATCGTAGGACTTCGGCTTCGCGTCCGTGTCATCGTAGAAGAGGTTGTGCGCCGCACGGGTCTGGCGCGGCTGCAGCTCGCCGCCGAAACGCTCGCGCAGGTAGGTTATGTGGCGGCCAACGTGGTTGATGCGGTGTGCGAGGTTGCAGATCGCGAAGCCATCGTTCTTCACATAGAACTGGTTGGCAGGCGCGGGCTTCACCCAGTCAGCCGGGACCGGCGGGGCATCTTCGGCCTCAAGGTTCGCGACCTCCTTGCCCTGCGCGTCGCGAATGAGGATGCGGTCCAGCATCGGCCCGGGGCCCTCGCGCAGGGCGATGGTCACGCGGTGGAGGCCATCGGTGGGGACCTCGATGTTCGGCGTCGGCGCGTCCTTGGTGTGCGTCGAAGACGAGGGGCCGAAGACATTGATCGGTATGTGGAACGCGACCCGGTCGCCACCGTCCACGGAGACGTAGAAGCTGTCGCTGCCGGTGCTCGTGCCTGAGGCAAAGAGGGTCATCTCATAGTTGCCGGCGGGCAGCTTGAGACCCATGTCTAGCTGCGAGTACTGTGTCGCGAACTTGACCGCCTTCGCGACTCCCTCCGCAGGCTCGGTCACGGTGATGAGGTCCCGGTTGCCGATCTCGCCGAAGCCCTTGCGCACAGTCTTGAAGACGCGCCCCTCCGTCAGTTCCTGTTCGCCCTCAGCCAGCGTCTTCCAGTTGCTCACGAAGGTGTACTGAGCCGCCTCGCGCGCGCGCATCCGGTCCATCACCAGCACGAACTCGCCCTTAAGCCAGAAGATGTCGCGGGTCCAGTCGGCGCCGTTGTACTCGTAGACCGCGGTCTCGGTCATCGCTGCCGTGGGCAGGTCGGCGAAGGCCTCAAGGCCGGCGCAGGGAGGCTCCAGCTCGGCGCAGCGGCCGTCGCGAATGAGACTGATCATGTTGTGATCGGTGGTATTGCGCACCAGGTAGTCGCCATCAATCAGCCAGTCGTAGCCGTTGGCGTAAAACTTGTTGATCGCGTTACCATCGTAGTGCAGGTGCTTGCCGCGCGAATAGCCGTCCAGCAGGAAGTACTCGCCGTTCGGGCTCAGGTTCTGGCGGAAGCTGATCTTGTCGAAGCACTTCTCGATCGGGATGTTAGGCGGGGTCACCTCGCCGCCGTAGTCCGCCGTGGTCCGGGTGTACTCGTACACCTGCGGGTGTAGCTCGAAGACGGTGGCGCCGATAAGCTCCTTCCACGGGACCGGCTTCACCTCGGGATCGTAGGGGTTGGCGTAGCCGTTCTCCAGAATGTGGTTCAGCCACCAGAGATAGCGGCCATCCTTGTAATACCACAGGGCCCAGTGTACGTTCTGATGGTACGCGCCGTGGCCGTAGCCAGAGTCGCCGAAGCCGGTGGCGTCGCCGGCGTTGTCGCAGAAGCCGACCTCGTACTCCGCGTGTTTGCGCACTGAGCCGTTCTCGAAATACGTGTAGTCGTTCTCAGCGAGCGTGTACTCGATAGTGTGGCGGGGGACGATGGAGACGTAGCCGCAAGCGTCCTCCTGCGGCTTCCAGGAGGTGACCTGGCCCGCAAAGGCGGCATGGACCTTCTGTAGCATCAGTTCTATCCGCCCGTCCACGTTCCCGTAGTAACGATCGAAGTAGCGGGCCAGCCAGTAGATGCCCATCAGCGGGAAGGTGGTGTGATTCCAGATGATGGTGGTGTTGTTCTCCAGGGGGAGATTGTACAGCGTGGCGAGCAGGATGTTGGTGCACTGCAAGCGCTCAGCGTCTGTGAATACCGGCGCCTCCTCCAGCACGTCCCACATCGCGCCCAGCATGTTCGAGGTGGTCTCCTCGGGCCACGTGACGTGATAGCGCGGGTTCTCCTGGAAACGCTCGCCGCAAAAGAGCAGGATGCGCTTGGCATTCTCCGCGTACGCCAGGTCGCCCGTGTCGCGATACCTCACTACGTTCTCCCAGAAGCGCCGGAGCGCGTGGATGTCCGGCTCCTGCGCCAGCAGGTTCTCGCGGGCGGCCTGGTCCAGAGGAGTGGCGCCAGAGACAAACAGCAGGGGCTCCTCCAGCACGAACTCCGGCCCCTGCGGAATACGTGCAACGAAGTCCTCCACGCCGGCGGTCAGGCCCTCCAGGTCGCTCGCGCCGATGACGAGGACGTTCTTGCCCTTCGGGAAGTTGTACGGCTCGTGGACGGTCTGCAAGACATAGCGCCCCGGTCCGGGCTTCAGGGAATCGATCTGCAGGCACTTGTTCCAGTAGAGGCGCTCGATGACCCAGTTGTTGTTGAGATTGCCGAGCGCGATAACAGTCTCGGGCGATGCGACCAGCGGCTTGCCCTCGGTCGTGACGGGGAGCGTAGCGCCGGTCTTCTCTGCGATGGCGTCCGCGAGGCGCTTGCCCAGGGCCGCGTAGTCATCGCCGTCCGGGATGAGGATGGTCGCCGCCGGGTTGCCGCCCTTCACGAGGGGGGTGCGGAGGTTCAGCTTGCGGACCTTCTCGATGCCCGTGCTTCCCAGCGCAACCAGCGGGAAGCGCGCGCCCCACTTCTCAGGGTCAACCTCCGTCAGCGAAGCATCGTCCACGAGGGAATCGCTGGTCCAGTAGTGCTCCGTGTAGATGTAGACGCGGATGGTGGTCGTGTCCTCGGGCGCCTGTCCGGCTACCTGGAACCGCTGCCAGTCGCCCCCGATCTCCGGCGTAAGCCTCACCGCCTGTAGCTTGTTGCTGGGCAGGAAGCGAAGCTGGAGGTTGACCGCGGCGTCGTTGTTGCGCGCCGCGCACTTGTTCCAGACTGACAGGAGGTAGTACTTGCCGGGCTCGGCGGGGACGTCTTGCGAGAGGCCGATGGCGTACTTGCTGTCGCGCTCCTCGGGACCGGTGTCAATGAACCGCACGGCATGATCGCCGGAGTGCGCATCATCTGATACCTCGAGCTTGCTTTCCGGCACACCGCCGGCGTACTGCTTCCAGCCGGCGGGGAGGCCGTTGTCGGCGATCTCCTCCAAGCCGGGGTTGGTCAGAAGCTCCTGGGCTGAGGCTGAACCGACGAAGAGGGTTAGTCCCGCGACTGCCAGAGCAGCCATGATGAACCTGCCAAGCGCGCGCATCACTCGCACCTCCGGGACGTCTTCGGGGTGGAACTGACACAGTTTCGCGGCGGAGGCGAAGCATACCTCCCGACGGTAGGCCGCAGGAATGAACACAGCGAGAGCGAATATCATAAGCAGGAGACTTTCAGCGCGCCAGGTACACAGTAGGGTGGGCTTCCGTACCTGCTTGGCGTCTCAGCAAGTTCTGGGGCGCTAGACGGCCCTTCGGGCCGACGCGTTTCGCGTGGAAGGGAACGGCCGCCTCACCCCCTGTCCCGCTCAAGCGGGACATCCCCCTCTCCCTCGTGCTCCTTCGGAGCCCTCGGGAGGAGGGGGAAAACGGCGAATGATGGACAGCGGCGGTACACGCGGATGCACATAGATCGGTATGTTTTCCTATGGACGAACCAAGGCGCTGTCGTTGGAGGAGCCGCGTGAGGGCCCCGGAGGGGGCCGAACTCGGCCCGCGCTCACGGCCCACCATGTCACCGGGGGAGATACCGGCACGACGCAGTGAACACCATCAATGACACCGCGAACCGCAATGCGACCCTGAGGAGGGGAATGCCATGATCATTGACATCCACCGACACTATCACCGCGTCGAGGGCGAGCTGGAGGAATACGTGGCCCGGGCCCAGGCGCTGGGCATCGAGAAGGTCGGCCTCTCCACCTGCGGCCCACTCTTCAATCAGTACGATAACGAAGGCGTCCTGATGGCGCAGGAACAATACCCCGACCTCTTCATCGGCTTCGGCTACGTCAAGCTCGGCATTGATGGGCCGGAGAAGGTTGACTGGCTCTACAACCACGGCTTCGCGGCGCTCAAGATGATCATGCCCAGGGTCGAGTACGACGATCGCAGCCTGTGGCCCATCTACGAGCGCGCGCAGGCGCTGGGGATGCCCTGCAACATCCACTGCGGGATACTCGGCAGGCTGCGCAATGAGGCCGGGCACGATCTCTCCTCGCGGCGGATGCGTCCTATCAACCTCGACGCGGTGCTCCGGTCCTTCCCGGACCTCAAGATACTCATGCCGCACCTGGGGCAGCCGTGGTACGACGAGGCGTGGGCGATGCTGGCGACCTACGATAACCTCTACTGGGACCTTACCGGCGTGGCGCTGCTGCGCAGGCCCGTCGAGTTCTTCACCGGGCTGTTCCTGAGCCAGGGCGAGGAGGTCTGGGAGCGCCTCAGCCGAAGGCTATGCTTTGCCTCCGACACCAGCGAGCCGGGGATGATGCTCGGGCGCTACCGGGAGATACTACAAACGATGGAGGCGGACGACGAACTCATGGAGAGCGTTTACAGCGGCGCGGCGTTGGAGTTGCTGGCAGGGCCAGCCTAGCTCTGTTTCTCGTGGGGCCTCCCGTATTCGGCAGGGGGGGAAGTAGTGCCGTTCGTAGGTCGGGCTTTCTAGCCCGACTCGTCAGTCGTTTCTCGGCGGATGCACGGAGTCGGGCTGGAAAGCCCGACCTACAGGTCAAATCAAGGCAGTCGTGCTGGAAGGTCCGAGGTAGGCGTCAGCTTGCAGGAGGATATCGCATGAGCGTTCTGCTGCTCGGTTACGATGTCGAGACCCAGGACCCGGACTCGCCCGTCACCAGGCAGTTCCTGGAAGTCGCAAGCCGCGTGCATGAGGAGATGGAGGCCCCAGGCACGTTCTTCCTCTGCGGGCGGACCGTCGAGAACAACACAGAGGCGCTCATCGAGACCCAAAAGACCGGGCTGTTCGACTACCAGTCGCACACCTACTCGCACGTGCTCTTCAAGTGCCTGTGGCAGGTCAACGACGAGGGCGAGCGGTTGGTGCGCTCCGGCAGCATCGAGCAGATCGCCGAGGAAGTTGACAAGGCTAACCGCGTGCTCAAGGAGCGCCTCGGCGTGACCGTCACCGGCCTGACCACGCCCTGGGGCTACTACCGCGGCCTCGGCGACCGCCCCGATCTGCTGGCGATCCTGCACGGCAACGGCATCCGCTTCGTGCGCAGTTGGATGCGCAACGAGAAGGACTGGGTGCCCAACCCCCTGGAGGTGCAGCCGTTCTTCTACGAGTGCCAGGGCTTCCCCGATATGCTGGAGTTCCCCATGACCGGACGGCATGACTGCGACTGGAGCCGGTCGCTCGGATTCGAGCCGAGAGAGTTCGACAACGTTCAGGACTACGCGGAGTACGTCGCGGGGCAGCTTGAGATCGTCGCCGAGCATGACTGGGCCTGGCCCTACAACCAGCACGATCACTCCACCATGAGGCACGATCCGGAGATGGTGGTGATCCGCAGGCTCATCGAAAAGGCCAGGGAGTTGAGGATGGAGGTCGCGCTTTATCGCGACTACTACAAGCAGCGCATGGCCGAAAAAGAGAGGGCCCACGGGGCGCAGGCATAGGAAGAGCGCCGGGAGGAACAACGGTGAACAAGGACATGGTGAGCGCATACAAGATCGGGGAGGTCGTGGATTACGACGCCCGCTTTCACATCGCCCTTATCAGACTGGACCTGCATCTCAAGGTCGGCGATACCATCCAACTGAGCGGTGTCATGACGGACTTTCAGCAGACGGTGGAATCGATGAAGAAGGATAAAGAGGAGGTCAAGCTGGCCCGCTCGGCCGACGAGGTCCACATAGTGATGGAGAAGCATGTGAAGGTTGGGGACGCAGTGGTGTTGGTGCCACGTGCGTAGGCAGGTCGCTCGATAGCGGTTAGGAGGCAGAAGGAGGGGTGACGTGTGCGCCCAGGAGATCGAGGGGCGCAGGGGCGGTGATGAGGGAGGCATGAAGGTGACAGACCACGTGCGTGTTGAGGAGGAGGTGTACGTGATGTGAGGCCGGGTCTCGGACGATGGTCTGACGCGGAACGGCGGGCCGGGCTCGCGCCTCGTTCCCGCTTCGCGGGATCGCGGCCCTCGCACGGCCCCTCCATGGCAGCGAGAGATAGGCCGGGGGGGAGGGTGAGGGCGTAACGCGGAACGGCGGGCCGGGCTCGCGCCTCGTTCCCGCTTCGCGGGATCGCGGCCCTCGCGCGGCCCCTCCATGGCAGCGAGAGATAGGCCGG
>JALGVE010000088.1 GCA_029820045.1 Candidatus Zipacnadia bacterium
CCAACTCTTGGCCCCGCCCCTTTCGGGCTAGTTAGGCGGGAGCCGTATGCGGTAATCCCGCACGTACGGTTCGAACGGGTAGGGCGGGGCGAAAGCCCCGCCTTGACCCAATCGGGTGGCAGACGCGGGCCGGCCTCAGACGCCTTCGCCCTCCCGCCCATCGGGCGGGACGGGCCTTCGGCGTCTTCGGGCGGCCCCTCCATGACGGCGCCATCCCGCCTCTGGGCGGGACCGTGGTGGGCGGCAGCCGGGGTCCCTCCATGACGGCGGCATTCCGCCCTTGGGCGGGATCACCTGCCGACCCTCTGGGCAGACGAGGGCCCACCTTCGCCAAGGCTTCGACGGGCAGGCAGTCTGCCCGCACGATGACGTGGTTCATTAAACCGACGGGGATGAAACGGATGGACAAACTCGTTCAGATCGGCGCCGGGAACATCGGTCGCAGCTTCGTGGGACAGATCTTCTCTCGCGCTGGCTTCGAGGTCGTGTTCGTGGACGTTGATCGCACCATCATTGACGCCCTCAACGAACGCGGCGAGTACGTCGTCGAGGTGCGGGACCGCGAGCCGGCGACGATCATAGTGAAGAACGTGCGCGGCGTGGACGCGCGCGACGTGGCGGCCGTCGCGGAGGAGCTCGCGACCTGCCGCGTGGCGTCCACCGCCGTGGGACCAGCCGCGCTGCCCTATGTGTATCCGACCATCGCGGAGGGCCTTGAGCGCCGTCAGGAGCTTGGCAAGGGCCCCCTGGACCTCATCATCTGCGAGAACATGCGCGAGGGCGCGGCAGCCATGTACAAGGGCGTCGGCGAGCACCTGCCGGCGGACTTCCCGCTGCGGGAGATGCTGGGTGCGGTGGAGACCAGCATCGGCAAGATGGTGCCGATCATGACCGACGAGGACCGCGCGCGCGACCCGCTGCTCGTCTACGCGGAGGCGTACAACACCCTGATCTGCGACGGGGCGGCGTTCCTCAACCCGCCGCCCGAGGTGCCGGACCTCGATCCCAAGCAGAATATGAAGCCCTACGTGGATCAGAAGCTCTCCGTGCACAACCTCGGTCACGCGCTGTGCGCGTACTTCTCCCACCTGGAAGCGCCTGAGCTGGTCTACACGTGGGAGGCGGTGGAGCATCCGACCATCGGCCCGGCGGTGCGAGCGGGCATGACCGAGTCCACGACCGCGCTCATCGCCGCCTACCCGGAGGAGTTCAACCAGCAGAATCAGCGTGAGCTGGTTGACGACCTGCTCATGCGCTTCGGCAACCACGCGCTCGGCGACACTATCTATCGGGTCGGGCGTGATGTGACGCGCAAGCTGGGGCGTGAGGATCGCGTTATTGGCAGCGCCCGCTTTGACGCGCGCCACGGCGTGAGCGCGCCCTACACATGTCTGTGCGCCGCTGCTGGGATGCGCTTCCGGGCCACGGATGAGCATGGCGAGATGTACGAAAAGGACCGGGAGTTTGCCGAGAATGTCTATCCCAAGGGCCCCCGGTACATCCTGCGCGAGATCAGCCAGCTTGACCCCGAGGACCCGATAGATGAGGCTGTCTTCCGGGCCGTGCTCGCGGCTGACGAGTTCTTGCGGGAGCGGCTTGCCGCGGGCGAGTCCATCCTGGACCTGAGCGGCGCACAGTTCGGGAACTTGAGGCGGTAGCGGGCCGGTGAACACCGCAGTCAGATGTCTGGAGCTGGTCCTGCTTCCGGCGCTTGGCGGGGTGATTGTTGCCGCGCAGGTTGAGCAGGCGAAGGAGGGCGCCATGAACCATCACGAGACTGCACCGCCGGAGTGCCGAGGCGTCTGGTACTGCTGCGGCACCGCCAACACCTTACCCGGTCATGGGCACGTGTACTCCGGCCCCATGGCGACCTACTGTGTCTGGCATCGGCCCATGGCGATCTACGCGCCGACCGTTGACAAGACTTTCTTCGTGTACGGGAACGCCGAGAACGCGCCGACCATCAGTTGCTACGATCACGCGCAGAGGGCCTTCGCGAAGCCGGTCGTCCTGGGCAGCAACCCCGATGGCGACGCCCACCGGAACCCGACGCTCTTGATGGACGAGGATGGACGCTTCTATGTTTTCTACGGCGCTCACGGTCATGAGACGCATGTGCTCAGGTCAGAGGCGCCTCACGACATCTCGGCATGGGAGGAGCGCACGCAGATACCGGACTCGAAGACATCCTACCCCCAGCCCTGGCAGCTTAGGGCGGGCGAGGTCTTCGTCTCCTACCGCCAGGCGCCGGGCTGGTGCTTCACCCGGTCGCAGGATGGCGCTGCGACCTGGGAGAGCCCGACGAACCTGATAGACTTCGGCTGCTCGAAGGACGCGGCCGGCGTCAGTGAGTACTCCATCTACGCCATCACCGTCGCTGAGGCCGGGGAGTATCCGCGCAAGGTGCACATCGCCTGGTCGCGGCTGGGCGGCGGGACGCCCGAGGAGATCGAGAACAAGCACCTGTGGGCGAGGCGATACAACGTCTACTACGCCTTCTCAGATGACGGCGGCGACACCTGGCGACGGAGCGACGGGACGCCCTACGAGTTGCCCATCTCTGAGGAAGCCGCCGAGAAGCTCTATGACTGCGGCCAGCACGGCGTCTGGCTCAAGGACCTCCAGCTCGACTCGGAGGGGAGTCCGTACATACTCTTCCTCGACTCCGAGGTGGACACGTTCGAGACTGACTGGAAGCTGGCGCGGCGGGTTGGCGACGGCTGGGAGATAGCCGACGTCGCCCACAGCGATCACATGTACGATGCCGGCGGCCTGGTGATTATCAGCGACGACGACTTCCGCATCTATGGCCCGACGACCGCCACGCAGCCCTACGAGGACGGGGGCGACATCGAGGAGTGGCAGTCCACCGACCGCGGCGCGAGCTGGACGAACACCAGGCCCATCACTCAGGGCTCACTGCTCTCGCATAACCATGTCAAGGTGGTCTTCAACCACCAGCTCGGCGGCGGCGACTTCCGGGTCATCTGGAGCTACGGCGACTCCAACTCGCCGCCGGCGACCCGGGATGTGCGCCTCTACCGCTACGGTGAGGCGATGGACGGGCCTCGTGAGGTTGTCTTCCCGAACTGCCCGCAGTAGGAGGGAGAGAGCTGACAGAAGGATCAGGTAGGCCTCATCCAGCATTCTCGTGGGTCATCGAGCAACTGAAGGACAGCATCCACGCCCCGGCGGCGGACACGCCTGATGACGTCTCGGCTGAGGTGCCGTCACGCGGTCGCGTGTTGGAGGCGCTGCATTGCTTCCAGGACGTGGTCTTCCCGGGCCGAATGACAACTGAACTCGATGATGACCGGGACATCGAGGCCTTCATTCAGGAGCGCATGGCACGGGGCCACCGTCTGCTCACGCGCGAGATAGCTCGCGCCTTGCCCTTCCGCTGGAAGGGCGCCTACGCCGTTGGGAAGGGCGAGACCGAGCCCGTTGACGATATCAGGGAGGCTGCCGTGCTGGCCGCCAACCTGTTCGTGGCGCAGCTTCCAGAGATCCGGCGGCTTCTTATCAAGGACGTCGAGGCGGCCTATCTCGGCGACCCGGCAGCGCGCACCTACGCCGAGATCATGCTCAGCTACCCGGGCCTGAGCGCCATCACCACGCATCGGATCGCCCATGAGTTGTGCAAGCTGGAGGTCCCACTCATCCCACGCATGATGAGCGAACACGCGCACTCGGACACGGGCATAGACATCCACCCAGGCGCCACCATCGGCGAGAGCTTCTTCATTGACCACGGCACGGGCGTCGTCATCGGCGAAACGACCGAGATCGGGGACAATGTGAAGCTGTATCAGGGCGTGACCCTGGGCGCACGCAGCTTCCCGCTGGACGCGGATGGCAATCCTGTGAAGGAGATCAAGCGCCATCCGACGCTGGAGGACGACGTCATCGTCTATGCGGGGGCAACGATCTTGGGCGGCGATGTTGTCATCGGTAAGGGCGCGGTGATAGGCAGCAATGTGTGGCTGCTGGAGTCAGTGCCGCCCGGCAGCACGGTGACCCAGGCGGAGGCGAACATCAAGATCGAGCGCGGCGGGCAGAATCAATGATGGTCTCCGCCGCGAAGGGGAGTTGGTCCTCAGTAGTGCCGTTCTCTGCGTGCTCGGCGTCTGCGCGGTGAGGCGTGTCGTTGCCTTAGCCTTGGCACGGGAGAGGTGGCGTGCGCGAGACGTAGGGGTACGTACGCACGAGATTCCTCAGGTCAGGAGTGAACTTCCGGGGGCCTTACTACGTCTAATAGTATGCGAGGGCGGGCTTACCCGCCATAGCTCGAAGAGCGAAGGCGGGGGCAAAGCCGCACAACGGTAGCGACGGCTGTAATGGACACGCGAAGGTTCCAACCCTCCCTCCTTCACGTGGCATGCCTAGAACCGCCCTCGCTAATGTTTACGGCGCCCCCGGAGAGGTGAAAGAAGTGAGACTCGCTATCGTAGCATTGTCATTGCTTATCGCCACAGGGGTGGCTTTTGCCCAGGATGTGGCAGCGAACCAGCAGGACCAGCAGATCATCGAACTGATACAGTTGAACTACCTTGACGCGGCAAGTGTCGCCTACTTCTTCGGGGGCGGCGTGTTCCCCAACGGCACTGCCTATGTGCCATTGAACCGTGGAGCCGGCATCATGAACCCCGGCTCGCGCATCGGTGGGCTTTACGGCGGGCCACGCGGCGGACTGCGCAACAGCCCGCTCGGGCAGCGTCAACAGGGCTACGGCAGCCCCTACGGCAACCCTTACGGACAAGGAGGCGGCCAATACCCGAACCTCGGTAATGGCGCCTTCTAACTAGCGCCTTTCTTGCGGCACGAGCGCTATTGTGCCAGAGCATTACACTCGCATCGCCTCCCATGATGCGATCCCTCAAGAGCCCCGGCCTCCGGTCGGGGCTCGTCTCCTTCTTCCAGCCTTACTCACGAACGCCCTCCCGATGACGCATCCTTGCCGGGTGCAGTCTCCTGGCGCGGCTTGCGGCCGACGTCGGTGCGCTCGTAGGTCGAAGCTCCTGCTTCGACTCTGCTGGCGGCTGCCCCAAGGTGTTCATGACCTCACGACGAATCCCCATGTAGGAAGCTGACAGCGCAGTGCGCTTGGCGCACGACCTCTCGCGCGAGGATATGGCTGCGACGCCCCATCACGGGAACTAACCGCATTGAGGAGCAGTGAGAGGGAGGCTTGGGCCTGTGAGACCCTACGTTCCGATCGCCATCCTGTTAGCGTGCGGAGGCCATGCTCTCGCCGCCGGCGAACTTAGCGGGACAGTCACTCTCGGAGGTCAGGCGGCCATGACTCAGCAAGAGCCGCGTCGTGTCATTCAGGTCCCATGGCATATCTACCGGCACTATCCGGCGGATTTCTTGGCCGGTCGCGCCGCTGCCCGTGGCTTCATCGGCTGGGAGGTCGAGACACGCGGCCTCGACCTGAACAAGACCGCGTTGGTGCTCATGCACCTGCCGGACGCGGGCCTCACGCCGGACACCGAGTGGGGCCCGGACTGCCCGCGCCCGGACCTGCTGGGGACGGTCGAGTGGGTCCCGCGGACTGTAGATATGATTGAGAACGGTCTCCCCGCGCTGGTCAAGTCGGCGCGAGCGGCCGGCCTGCAGGTCGTACATGTGCACACCCGCAAGGAGTATCAGACCGGCCCTTGCTGGGAGCGCTCCGTGGCTGAGGCAGGGGACCCACCGACCGAGGACATTGACAAGATTGACGATGGGGGCCTGCTGGACGCGCATCGCAAGGATGTCTTTCAGTTGGCGGCGCGGCCCGAGGGCTCGCCCGAGCACACCTGGGCCATGCCTGAGGTCCTGATGCCACAGGGTGATGACCTGATCGCGGGCGAGACCTGGCGGCTGCATCGGCTCATGAAGCGCCACGGTATCAATCATCTCATCTACTGCGGCTGGGCGCTGAACTGGTGCCTGTGGTTCTCGTCCGGGGGCATGTGCGACATGAATCGCCATGGCTACCTGTGCTCGGCGGTTCGTGGCGGCTGCGTGGCCATCGAGAACAAGGAGTCGGCCGACACCGAGGCCAACCTTGAGTATGCCTTCTGGAAGACCGCGGTAATGTTCGGCTACGTTTTCGACCTGGAGGAATTGAGGGATGCGTTGCAGGCGGCGGTTGGGTAGTCGCGGCGGCCACCTGTCATCGCATCGCGTAGGTCGGGCTTCCAGCCCGACGGCTTAGTCGTCTCCGCGACGGTCAACGGAGTCGGGCAAGGATGCCCGACCTACCCGCTTCTGTGGGGGGTGAGGGCGGCCCGCGCCACGGATGGCATAGACCGCGTGTCACGAGGACGAGATGCTGCTTCAAGACCTGGGAGAATTCGGCTTCATTGAGCAGATCGCGGAGATTGCCGAGGGCGATCCGCGCCTGGTCGTGGGCATTGGCGACGACGCGGCGGTGCTCGACCTCGGCGGCCCGGACCTCACCGTGGTTACCACTGACGTTATGCTGGAGGGCCGGCACTTCAGCCTCGACTGGCTGTCGCCGGGGGAGGTTGGGTGGCGGGCCGGGGCCGCGGCGCTGAGCGACCTGGCGGCGATGGGCGCGCGCCCCGTGGCGGTCTTTGCCTCGGCGGGGCTCCCGGCCGCGTGGCCCGCTGAGCAGGGGCGAGCGCTGGTGTCGGGGCTGATGGACGTCGCCCGCTCAGTCGGCGCGACGCTGGCGGGCGGGGACTGTGCGGCGAACGAGCAGGTGGTGCTCGATGTCATTGCGCTGGGCACGGTCCCGCGTGGGCAGCAGCTTCTGCGCTCGGGAGCGAGGCCGGGGCAGGTGGTGGCGGTGACAGGCGCTCTGGGTGCGCCTGGTGCGGCGGTGGCTCTTCTCAAGGACCGTGCGCTGAAGCGGGCCGGACATCCGCCTTCGCCAAGGCTACGGCGGACAGAGGCGTCCGGCCCCTCCTTCGGATCGGACGAGCGCCTCGGGCCGCTGCGCGAGCGCTTTGCCCATCCGCAGCCGCGGATCGCGGCTGGCCGCCGGCTGGCCGCATCCGGCCTGGTCTCCGGCGCGCTGGACATCAGCGACGGTCTGGTCGCGGACGCCGGCCATCTCGCTGAGCGCAGCGGCGTGGCCATTATCATCGAGGCCGAACAGGTCCCGGTTGCCGAGGGATGCCAGGCTGCGGCAGAGACGCTGGGCGTGGACCCGGTGACCTGGGCGTTGACGGGTGGGGAGGACTTCGAGCTGCTGGTGGCGCTGGCAGAGCAGGACCTGTCGGACCTGCTGGAGCTTGACCCCGTGCGCGCGATCGGCCTCACGGTTGTTGGCCGTGTGGAGGATGGGGAGGGCGTGACCGTGCTCGATCGGAATGGCCAGCCGATGCATCTGTCATCCGGCGGCTGGGATCACTTCACGGCTCCAGGTTGAGCCGGCGCACCTGATAGGTGATGGTTCGCTCCTCGCTTGGCGCCAGGTGGACGCGGAACTCCACCGTGTGCGCGTCGGTCTTCAGGTAGGCCATGCCCGCGCGCAGCATCTGCCAGGTGTCTTGCGGATGTTCCCGGATGATGAGTTCCACCGGGGTCCGTCGCAGATTGCGCAGCTTCAGCTCGTAGGTCTCATCCAGGTCGAAGAGGACGGTCTTCCTGTGCGCGTCCTGGCGCGCGTTAACCTCTTTCGCCTCGGTGCGGGTCCGCGTCACCGGCAGGCCTGAGGCAGGGCCGACCTTCAGCTCCATCGGCTCATGCGGGGGCACGTACGGGATTGAGGTGTCGGCGATGAAATCCCCACCCGCCTCCGGAGGCGCAAACAGCCGCGCCTTGCCCGCCGGCAGCGGGGTGTCGTACGCGCCCGCGCCGAGGGGCGCCTCCTCGTCAGACGTTATGGGCGCGGGGGGTGGCCGTAGCGCGTCAGCCTGGATCATCAGCATCTCAACGGGCACATCGCCAAGCTTGTCGTGGTCGTAGATGTACGTGCGCTCGACCATCTCCGGGGGCGCAGTAAGCTCCAGCAGCGTGGCGCTGACCGTTTCGCCCGCCTCAAGAGATGCCCGGTACTCGGCGCCGCCAGGCAGGGCGAAGATGGCATCCGTGAGCGGGCGGCCCAGGTCGTTCGTCAGCTTCAGGTGGGCCTGCATGTCAAGGCCGCCGACTGCCTGGACCGTCACCGCGTACTCGATCTCCCACTTGATGCCCTTGACGGGATAGGACAGACGCAGCTCCACGGGGACCTCGTCTTCAGCGCTCAAACGCCAGCGCGCGGTCTTCGGCGCCTGAGCCTCGACCTCCATGGCCACCACGCGGACACCGGTTTGCGGCGTCACGACCTCCAGGCTTACCTCGGCGGGGTCCACCCCGAGCGCTCCCAGCGGCATGGTCAGCGTCGTCTCCCCTGCGGGCAAAGTGATGCGGCACAGCCGCTGGACCTGCAGGGCCTCGGCTCCCTCCAGGAATATGCGGGGCGGCCCCAGTTGGGTGCCCGTGGTCAATTCGGCGGCCGGCGCGGGTCGGGCGAGCGTCATCGCCAACATAACAGCCGCTAGCGGGGCGAAGAGCTTCATTACGAACTCCCCCTGTCGGGTGCGACGTAGGCCAGCCTGCGAGCAAGTGCTTTGCCCGCGCGGAACCTGATCCGTGGCCGGCGCGACGACTATTCCCCGCGCGCCGCGCAACCCCCTTCCGCCGGGCCGCGGAAAGGAAACGGGCGCAAGGCCGCGGAACTTGCTTCCGCGCAACAGGCGAGTAGCTTCCTGAGGAGGCGAACCTGGTATGACGGTTTGCGACTTCAACGGCTCCTTCGTAACCTTCGTCACTCCTGGCAGGGGCAACAACGCGCGGATACAGGTCGAGGCGATCTGTGACCTGATGGCGGGTGGCGAGAGCACGCGCTACCTGCTGGTCGCCTCG
Organism: Candidatus Zipacnadia bacterium; assembly: GCA_029820045.1. Classification (GTDB taxonomy): domain Bacteria; phylum Armatimonadota; class Zipacnadia; order Zipacnadales; family UBA5352; genus JALGVE01. Next base: position 8,863 of record JALGVE010000088.1, read on the forward strand.
TGCAAAGCTGAGGAGACCTACGGGACTGGCGACCTGTTCAGGATCCCCAACTACGACTTCTCCTGCATCTTCTCGAACACCGAGTACCAGATTATTCGAGTTCACCTGCCCGTGGATGACAACTGGCTGGAGACGGGCATCAGCGCCGAGCGCTTCGAGGAGGTCAACATCCACGTGGCGGAGGCGCCGGCGCGGCTGTGCCAGGACGAGGACGCCATTGTGCGGGCGACGCTTGACAACCTGCCTCTGATTGCCAGAACGGAGCTGCTCGACGACGCTGGCGGGACCTATGCGCGCCTGGAGTATCCCATCAAGACCATGAATGTGAACGATAAGCGCTGGGAGTTCCAGGTGGACACGGGCCCGGTGATCGTGCCTGATGCGGAGCGGGAGGTTGCGCAGGAGATCGAGCGCTTCGACCTCGGCTTCGTGGTCTACAACCGTTTCGACCGGGCGGAGTTCATCATCCAGGAGCCGACGCCAGTCGGCGCGGAGGGTACTCGGGTCGGCCACTACTCGCGGATCCGCAAGATGGAGGCCAGGAACCGGCTCTTCTGCATGGGGGAGGCGGCCTGAGGCGTACTCAGGGTTAGGCAAGACGTGGCCTGTCATCAGGATGCCAAGTGCCAGGAGCATCGTTTTTGCCCATGCCGCTCGACGCCCTCGGCGGGGTGCGACGCCTATCCCGCCTCGGCAGGACCGCGCGTGCTGCTGTCGTATGTAGGGCGTCCCGCCCTTGGGCGGGATGGCGCGCCCCAGGCGGGCGGGGCACGGCGGCTAGCAAAGCCGTGCCGTACGGAGGGCAGGACTTCAGTCCTGCCGGACGTTGCCGTTCTGAGGCGTCTCTGCCTGGCGGGGCTGAAGCCCCGCCCTCC
>JALGVE010000089.1 GCA_029820045.1 Candidatus Zipacnadia bacterium
TTGTGTTCGAGCTGCACCTCAGCATCGTCCATCCGCCAGCGATAGTAGTCGGGGGCGGAGATGACGCTTATCTTGTGCTCCATGCACCAGTCAATGAGCGCCTCGAAGCTGTCGAAGCCGGGGAAGCCGCCGAGCCAGCGATAGGGGATGTCCGGCCAGTCGTGACAAGAGAAGCTGGGGAAACGCAGGTCCTTGCCCTCGACCTGGAGCGTCGCCAGCAGCGTCATCGCCGCGTACAGCGTTCCGAGCGGCGCACGGCCTCTGATGACACACCCGCGCTCGTCAGGCAGAGGCACGATGACGTACTCTTGCTCCTGTTGGGCCGGGGACAGACCACCGCGCCAGGTGACCTCAACCAGCTCACCGGCCGCCTCGCCGAGGAAGAGAGCAGCACCCTTCTCGAACTCAGTGGCCGCGACCACCGGCAGCGTGACACCAACCATCTCCTTCACGCGCTGGTTCAGGTAGTCGGCGGCAAGCTGCACCTTCGCGGGCGGGTCGTTGGGCAGGACAAGCTGGGCCGTTGGCTGCCCGTCGCGCACCAGGCGGAAGGTCCCCTCCAACGGCTGAATCTCCTGCGGCGTGGGGATGATGTTGCGCAGAGCAGGCGGCAGCTCTGCACTGAGAGCGCCAAGGGGAACGAGAAGGGCGACTAGCGTGCATAGAAAGCGGCGCATGGCTCTCCCTCCGGGCGCGTCAGTTTGCCAGTAGCGTACCAAGCGGGGCGCGAAGGCCGACTGACCGGGACAGCGGCCGCGAGTCCCGCTGAGCGGGACTCGCGGCCAGCCGTGGCGCCGGCGAAGAGCAATCTGCTCTTCGCCGCGCTGGCGCGGCCCGTGGTTGCGCTTCTGTGCAACCACGGGCCGGCGCCGCGGCTGATGCGGGCGGGAGCCCGCATCGCTGTCCCGGGCTGCTGGTGGTCACTTGAGTTCCCGCTTCAGGACCTTCCCGGCGGGGTTACGGGGTAGGTCCTCGCGGAACTCGACGATCTGCGGCACCTGATAGGTGGCGAGACGCCCGGTGCAGTGACGCTTGATGTCGCGCTCGGTGAGCGTGCGGCCGGGCTCGCAGACGACGACGGCCTTGACGAGTTCCCCCAGGTAGGCGCGGATGCCGGTGGCCTCGACGCCGAGGACGGCGACCTCGCGAACGCCGGGGAGTTCCTGGATGACGTGCTCGACCTCGGGGGCCAGGACGTTCTCTCCGCCGACGATGATCACGTCCTTCTCGCGGCCGTGGACGTAGAGGTAGCCGTCTTCGTCGGTGTGCGCGAGGTCGCCGGTGCGGAACCACTCACCGCGCACGTTCTCCTGGAGCTTGCCCGGTTGGCGCCAGTAGTCGCTGATGACGTTGCTGCGGTGGAAGCACAGTTCGCCGGTCTCGCCGGACGGGAGCGGGTTACCGTTCGGGTCGGCGACGATACCGCGGACCTCCGGGAGCGGCTTGCCTACGGACTCCGCGTGGCTCAGGGCGTCCGGGCTCGGTAGCACATGCGTTACTGAGATAGTCTCGGTGAGGCCGAAGAAGTTGCGCAGCTCGACGTGGGGCAGAAGCTCGCGCAGGCGGCGGATGGTGTTGGGGTGCATAGGCGAGCCGGCGTAGCCGAGGTAACGCAGGGAGGAGGTGTCGCGCTTCGCAAGCTCGTCGCCCATGGCGAGCATGGCGAAGAGCGTGGGCGGTCCCAGGAAGGTGGTGATCTTCGCGCTCTCGATGAGGTCGAGCAGCTCGCGTTTCTCGGGGCGGGGCGCGATGGCGAGGGTGCTGCCCAGGTAGGCGGAGGAGGGCAGAAGGCTGTAAAGGGCGGTGCAGTGGAACATGGGCAGGGCCAGCATGTGCACATCCTCATGTCGGAAGCCGTGGGCCGCCAGGCACATCTTGACATTGAACAAGAGGTCGCGATGACGCATGATGGCGCCCTTGGGCTTGCCCGTGGTGCCGGAGGTGTATGCGATCACCGCCGGGGCCTGCGGGTCGAGCTGAGCGTCCTCAAAGTCGGGGTTGGCCTCAAGGAGGTCCGCGAAGGCGAGAGCGTCGTCACCCTCCGCTGCGATAACGTGCTGGATGTTGGTCGCGTCGTTGAGGCCAGCCGCTACTGCTTCCCACACGCGTCCGTGTGTCAGCAGGATGTGCGCCGAGGTGTCCGCCAGGACGTAGGCCATCTCGTCGGGCCCGAGTCGGGTGTTCACCGCGGCGACGATCCCGCCTGCCCGCACGATGGCCCAGTACGCAAGGAAGTACTCGATGCAGTTGGGCATTGCGATGGCGACCGGCTGGCCGGCACGGAGGCCGAACTGCTCGCGCAAGGCCCCGGCCAGCGAGCGGGTGAGGCCGTCAGCCCGCTGGTAGGAGTACTGCTCGCCCTCGTAGAGTGCGGCGGACTTGAGGGGGAAGCGCTCCACGCTGGCGCGCCAGTACTCCAGGATGTTCTCCATCTCAGGGCCGAGCAAAGCATCTCGCCTCCGACACTACTCCGGCTCGTTCACCGCCGGCGGTTCACCGCTCTTCAGGTACACGTGCACGGCGTAGGGCTCGAAGACGTCGGCCAGGCTACCAGTGTCGCTGGCCACGAGGGTTCGCTGCTCGAAGAGCACGGGAAGCTCCTGCTGCGGCTTCGCCTCCGCCTCGAAGCTGACTGCCGAGGCTGTGTCGCTGGTGTTGACGGCAATGAGGTACTCCGCGTCCTCGTAGGTGAGGGACACCATGCGGATGGGAGTGCCCTCGGGCAGTTCGATGGGCTGCGGCTCAGAGTTGGCGAACGCAGGCCCAAGGATGGCGAGCTGCTTGTTGGTCTCCTTGATGCCCTCCCACAACTCAGGGGCGTCATGCTTGATGCTGTAAGCTGGCCGCCCTTGCCTTGGGGGCAGGCGATAGGAGTAGTAGGCGAGACCGTCGGCGCCACTCATGAGCGCCAGGTAGACCATCGCGCGATGTTCGGCGGCGGTCGGGGGACGGCCCGAGCCCTCCGGATCGAAGCCGCGGGCCTCAGTCCACGCCAGGCCGGTGGACTGTACCATCGCCCAGATAGGCTTGGCGCCCCCTGTCGCTTCGATGGCTTGCTTGACCGCGTCGGCAACGGTGGTGATGGGCCAGCGGGGCACGGGCTCGGTCCAGACCAGGACGATGTCGCAGGCCTTGGCGAAGTCGTCGAGCGTTGAGTTCGCGCGTAAGGTGAGCAGGACGGGATGGTAGGGGTCCAGGTCGGCCACCGCGGGCTCATCACCGGTAGCGTGGCGATAGACGTCTTCGAGCAGCCCGGGGGAAGCGAGCTGGGTGTCAGGACGTTCCACACCGTACCAGCCGAGCAGAGCCGGATGTCGCAGGTACTTGTCGGTCAGATTGCGCCAGAACAGGCCCTCCAGGGTGGAGGAGGAGACGGCGACCTGGATGCCCGCATCTTGAGCGGCGTCGGCATAGTCATAGCTTACGGAGCGAAAGGGGGTGATGACGAAGTTGAAGCCGACCTCGCGCATCGCGGGGAGCGTCTCCGCGTCCACGATGCGGCATATCCCGAGGGGGAAGACGGGCTGACCGTGTACCCACAGGCGCCGCTTGGTGTCGTAGGCCACCTCCACCTCGGAATGCCTGGGCCGAGACACCGGTAGGCTGAGCACTTGCTCGCTCCCCCGGCGGGGCTTCGCCTTGACCTGCACCTCGTACTTGCCGGTGAGCATCCCCTCCAGGGGAAGGGTGATTCGCCACGGCCCCATCATGCCAGCATCGGTGAGGGGCTCAACCTCGCGGCTCGTCGCCCCCGTGGCCACAAACTCCGCGGTCAACTCAGTGTCGTGGACGATCTCCTCAGAGGCGTTGAAACGGCCCTCGACGATGATCTTATCCGTGGGGATGGACGCAAGCACGCTTGAACGGAAAGCGGGCTGGATAATGCGCGCCGAGATGAGGCCTGTTGCGGTCCTCTCGTAGGCCTGATATACCTCGTCGGGCTCTTCACCCATCACCTGCACGCGCAGATCGTGGAAGGAGCGGAAGTCAAGGCGATAGTTCACGCCGAGGCGCTTCCTCTCTCCGGCGGCCAGCTCGCAGTTGGCGGTCGCCCGCTGTACGCGGCCGTTCGGGAGTTTCGCCTGGACGTTCAGGCGGATCGGCTTCGGGAGCTGACTGAGGTTGTGCAGGCTGCACGACACGCTGCGCGTCGCCGGCATGGCGGTGATGGTGCCGGCCTGCTCCAACTCCACCTCGACCTCGCTGCCCACAGGGCGCAGCGCCACGCCATCGAAGAAGACGCTGCCGCCGCCCATGACCCGCAGCAGGACGACAAGGTCGCGGCTTGCGGGCATGCAGGAGATGTGCCACGTAACCAACTGCCAGGCGTGGCTCTCGCCGAGCAGGTACGCCTCGCTGTGAAGCTCGGGGGTGTCGAACTCCTTGGCGGCGAAAGGCTCGGCGTAGGTAGCGATGGTGATCTGCGCCTGCGGATGCTCCACGGTGCGGAAATAGCAGGTGAAGAGCACCTCCTTGCCTACCCATTCGCTCACGTCCACAGGGCGGCAGTAGGCGGCGTAGTCCGCGGGAAAGACCGGCGAGCTGAGCTGCAGGCAGCGAGGGCCGACGGTGCCTCCCCGCACCACCTTGCCGCTCGCAAGTTGGTCCTGGCGCCAGTTGTGGAAGGACCAGTTCTGCGGCACACCATCGGTATCCGGCCCCTCGAAACGGCCGTTGAGCACCAGGTTGCGCGCTACCGCTGGCAGAGCAAGCAAGAACACGAGCGTCATGGTCACTAAGGCGATGATTGCGTGTTGCACAGAGGGGTTCCTATGCCAGGACAATTGCCTCCACCTCGATTCGAGCGCCCAACGGCAGCGCGGCGACCTGGACAGTCGAGCGCGCCGGAGGGTCTGTTGGGAAGTACTCGGCATATACCTCGTTGAAGGCCGCGAACTCGGCCATGTCGGCCAGGAAGACGGTGGTCTTGACGACCGCTTGCAGGTCTGAGCCGATGTCTGCAAGCAGAGTTGACAGGTTATCGAGCGCCTGCCGGACCTCGGCCTCGATGCCGCCCTCCACCAGCGAGCCGGTCTCCGGGGAAAGACCTATCATCCCCGAGCAGAACAAGAAGTCCCCGGCGCGCACAGCCTGCGAATAAGGGCCGACGGCAGGAGGGATGTGCTCGCTGCTCAAACTGGCCTTCTCCATCTGGGCTCACGCTCTGCTCACTGTATCTGACACTTCTAAGCGCCGGACGGGTCGTTAAGGTTGTCGGAACAGGCCCAGTGAACGTGCCGGACCAAGCGTTGCTTGGGCACCCGCGCCGTGCCCAGTATCTGGAGACCTATGTCCTCGAGGAACTCAGTCATGGGCTGCTCCGACACTACCGCGATCAACCTGGCGTGCTGCGCCGCGTGCGCGACGAGTTCGCGGCAGGAAGCCTCATCCTTCCTGGCGCTGTGGCCGTAGGGCAAGTCTAGCACGGCGCCGTCAAAGCGTCCGGCGGCTTGCCTGCCATCACCGCAAACGAGAGCACCCTCGGCCCGGTGATGGCGAAGGTTCTCCTGAGCATGGAAGACGAGCGCCCGATTGAGCTCCCAACCGAAGGCGCGCGCGCCGATGCTCGCAGCTTCGACAAGGGTCGTGCCCACGCCGCAGCATGGGTCAAGCAAGCGGTCGCCAGGCCGCACTACCAGGTTCACCAGCGCGCGGGCAAAGCGCGCCGGCAACGCGCAGGAGTATTGAAAGGGACGCTGGTCGTGCCCGCTCCAGCTCTTGTCATAGCGAGAGACCAGCTCGCCTAGCAGCCACAGGTTCGCAGTGCCGATGACGATGAACTCGCGCGCAGGACGCAGGAGGTCCGGGCGGCCCGCAATGACGTCGGCGACGGCCTTCTCGATTGCCTGTGATGGCGGCCCGACCTTGCCGCCGAACTTGCGCACGTTGACGCGAAAGCGCTCCGCGCACATAGTGAGCTTCGCCGCCGCCTCCATCATTCCTTCGTGGCTTGTTCCCCACGCCAGCAGGCGCGCGCCCTCCATCACGAAGGCAGCCCGGGTGATGTCAGCTCCAAGCTGCGCCCAGCCGAGGGGGCCCTCGGCGAAGCCGCCCGTAAGGGCCCGCAGCTCGAGGCCCGCTAGCTTCTCATGCCCCTGTGGGCTGGCGCGACGATAGAAGAAGGGAAGAGGTGGCCGCTCACTCATCACGCGCCTCCCGCGCATAGAATGCAGAGGGGTCCACGACTTGCCAGGGCGCATCATCGGGCTGCGGCCCCAGGTAGTCCTCCAACGCGAGGCCCTCTCTCTTGAGCGCGGAGAAGAAATCGCCGGCGCGTCCGCCCGCCCGGGCCGCCGCCATCAAGACCGGGGTTAGCTCACGCCCGCCGCGGCTCAGGGCGACCTGAACGGCGCTCCAGCGCGCTGAGCCCAGACGCGCTCTAGTGTGAGTCTTTGCGCGAAGCGCCTTGCCTACTGCTTTGAGGCGATGGCGCAGGGTGCGGATGTCCGGCACCGCCACCCGTGCGAGTTCGGTGTGTGCCTTCGGGATCAGAGGGCTGATCGAGGGCGCGAAGCGCACCTGCGAGAACTCGCCCTCAAGGTCACTCACATAGTCGGCAATACTCAGGGCCTCGGCATCGGTCTCGCCGGGGAGGCCTATCATGAAGTAAAGCCTGACGCGGTTGATGCCAGCGTCGAGAGCAGCCGCGATGGCCGCATGGACGGTTTCCCGACTCATGCGCTTGCCGATGCACTTGGCGAGGCGCTCATCCGCGGTCTCAGGAGCCAGAGTGATGGTGCGCTGGCCGCTGGCGGCAATCGGCTCAACCAACTCCGGTGTCACGCGCTCTGCGCGCAGGGATGAGGTGGCTATCCTTGCGCCCAGGTCCACGAGGGTGCGGGCGAGAGCGGGGAGGTCAGGATGGTCGGCGACCGCCGCACCCACCAGTCGCACCCGGTCTGTGTACTGGAGGCCCACCTCTGCGGTAGCGAGCAGCGATTCGAGGGTGCGAGGGCGTGGGGGCTGGTAGATCTGCCGCGCCAGGCAGAAGCGACATCCCCGCGGACAGCCGCGGCTGACCTCCAGCAGGAAGCTGTCAGGAAACTCCGCGTAGGGACTGATGATCTTTGTGCGCGTCTGATGCATGTTCACATCTTCCAGGGCCACGCGCCGCACAGGCTGGTCAACGGGTTGGGAGGGGATGTAGACCCCTGGCAGCGAACCGAGAGCGTTCAGCAAGTCGGCCCGCCCCTCCGCGGCCCCAAGATCGCCCTCCAACAGCGTGGCCGCGAGGTCCGGGAAGACCTCCTCGACCTCGCCGATGAAGATGGCGTCAGCGAGGTCCGCGATAGGCTCGGGGTTGGCGGTGACGGCAGGCCCCCCGATGAGGACGAGCGGATAGCCACGCTCGCGGTCGGCTGCGAGAGGAGGGATGCCTGCCGCCTCGAGGGCCATCGGTATGCGCAGCCAGTCAAGCTCGAAGGAGGAGGATATCCCCAGCAGACCACAACGTGCAACGGGCGTGTGCGTCTCCAGCGAGCGCAGGGGCTCGGATGCCCCATCGGGCGTTGGCAGGAAGAAAGCCCGTTCGCAGGAGATGTCAGGATGGCTACTGAGCAGGCGATAGAGGGTCTGAAAGCCGAGGTTCGCCATCCCTAGGGCGTAGCGATTGGGGAACAGCAAGACGCAGTGCAACCGACCGCCAGCGGCGGGCGGGCCGCCTACGTGGACCTCGTCGCTGAGAATCTGCTTGCGATCCGCTTCGGGCATAGGGCTATCCGGGAGGACTCATGCGGCGCCGTCCACGTATGTGCTTTCCAGCCGAGGCTTCTCTCCTGGCTCTGCCTAACGAGACTACTGGGGACAAGCGCGCTTCGCTAGGATAGACGAAACGCGCCTCGCCCCACGACCAGCGACGCGAATCAGGGTGCTGCCTCCAGGGAGCAATATAGCAGAAGGGTCGGGGGCCCGCAAGCTTGACCACGGCGGGGTGTTCTTGTAGACTACAGTCAGACGCCTCCGCGGCCAGGCACGGCTGTTCGTCTAAAGAACGGGAGCAGGGCCGGCGGAGGCCGCATGGTATTGTAGCGCGCGGAGGCGGCGAAGTGAGGCTGAGACATAGCGAATTGCTGGTACTGGTCGGGCTGCTGCTGGCGATGTCACTGCCAGTAGCGGCTCAGGACGTACTGGCTGATGAGTGGAACAGCCTCAGGCAGGTCTACGACTACGACGCCACGGCGGCGCTTGAGCCGGAGGAGCTTGACCCTGAGGACGCGGGAGCGTGGACAAGCCAGGTGGTCCACTACAATGGCGCCGAGGGGTTGAGGGTCCCGGGGCTGCTGCTGCGTCCCAAGAAGGCCGAAAGGCCCCCGTGCGTGCTGTTCCTGCATGGCTACGGTGGGAGTAAGGAGCAGGCGCGCATGATCGCCGCCTTGCTTATCCCGCGCGGGATCGCCGTCTTCGCGATTGACGCCGTGATGCACGGTGAGCGTGCGGAGCCAGGCAGGGAGTTGCTGTCGCCGGAACTGATGCAGGGCGGTAGGCCGATCGTGCGCACCGTGATTGACAACCGGCGTGGGATTGACTATCTTGAAACGCGCGGTGACATTGACGTCGAGCGGCTGGCGATGCTCGGGGTTAGCATGGGCGGGATATTCGGCAGTATTCTGGCCGCGGTGGAGCCGCGCATAGACGCTGCCGCGCTCATAGTCGCGGGCGGCCGCTGGGACTTACTGCTAGCGAACTCCCCTCACCCGAGGGCGCAGAAGCTGCAGCAGCTCGGCATCCAAAGCGAAGTCGTGCAGCAGGCAATGCGCGTGGTGGAGCCGGTGAACTTCGTTGGGCATATCGCGCCGAGACCGGTACTCATGGTGAATGGGGAGCAAGATCAGATCATTCCGAGGGTCTGTGCCGAGGCGCTGCATGAGGCCGCGAATGAACCCAAGCAAGTGATCTGGTATGAGGATGGGCATGTCGGTATGACGCCGGAGGTTGTCGGGCAGGTAATCGAGTGGCTGGCCAAGCAGTGCGGCGTGGCCGCGGCGCAACCAGCAGGATAGCCACGAGGAGTTGTATGGATAGATGCTCACAGCGCTAGTCATAATCTGTGTCGTCACCGGGATAGGCCTGATAATAAGCGTGATGCTTCAGACCTCAAAGGCTGAGAGCTTCTCGGCGGCGATGGGAGGGGCTGACACCAGCCAGTTCCGCAAGGGAACGCGTGAGGAGTTGCTCGCGCGCCTGACCAAGTACTTCGCAATAGCCTGGATAGTGGCATCTGTGCTGAGCGCGGTGGTATGGTATCGGGTTCAGTGAGAATGTGGTGGGTCCGTCGCTCTGACAGGTGCGAACAGGAGCATCGGTTTTGCCCTGTCGCTCGACGGCCTCGCCGGGGTATTGCGCCGATCGCGCCTCGGCGGGACCGCAGGCGCCGCTGTCGTGTGTAGGGCGCGCACCCGTGGCGCGCCGCAGGCGGGCGGGGCACCCCCCTTCGCCAAGGCTACGGGGGACAAACAGATCCCCGCCCTACAGCGCAGCCCCAGGCTCCCCCGCAAA
>JALGVE010000090.1 GCA_029820045.1 Candidatus Zipacnadia bacterium
CAGACGCCCTCGTCTGTCCCGACGCTCACGGGACCGACAAGGCGGACAGGTGAGGGCACCTGTCCTGGTGCTGCCCATAGTAGGACAGACGCCCTCGTCTGTCCCTACGCTCACCGGGCCGACAAGGCGGACAGGTGAGGGCACCTGTCCTGCTGCTGCCCATAGTAGGACAGACGCCCTCGTCTGTCCGAACCGTCGGCCGAGGAACGACGAGGACAGGTGAGGGCACCTGTCCTGGTGCTGCCCATAGTAGGACAGACGCCCTCGTCTGTCCCGACGCTCACCGGGCCGACAAGGCGGACAGGTGAGGGCACCTGTCCTGCTGCTGCCCATAGTAGGACAGACGCCCTCGTCTGTCCGAACCGTCGGCCGACGAACGACGAGGACAGGTGAGGGCACCTGTCCTACTATGAAAGGCCGAAAGGGGACGACAACCCGTGGCCGATGATCCAACTATCAGTGCGGAAGACATCCAGCCGAGACGGGAGAAGCTGTACCAGGCGTTCGACGCGTACTACTCGCGGCTGTGCGCGAAGACTGAAGAGACGCGGCAGGGGCGCTGGCACCGGGACTTCTCCAGCCTGGCGGCCTACGTGAAGTCGGTCCAGCCGAACCGTCAGCGGTTCCTGGAGATGTTGGGCGGGTGGCATTGGGAGCGGGGCGACCTGGAGGCCAGGGTTGAGCATGTGGCGGACACGGAAAGCTACCGGCTGGAGCGAGTCTGGCTGCGCTGCTTCGAGGACATCGAGATGGACTGTCTGCTCCTGACGCCGCCCGGAGATGGGCCGCGCCCAGCGGTAATGGCGCAGCACGGGTTGTCGGGCACGCCGGAGATCGTCTGCGGCTTCCACAAGCCCGAATCGGGCTACAATCGGATCGGCATCCGGCTGGCGGAGGCCGGGTACGTGGTGATCGCTCCGCACATGGTGGGCGGATACGGAAAGGGCGAGCAGGGAGCAAACTTCGTGGCAGGGATGGAGGGGGTATCGTACGGACGGGCGCGCACGCGGCTGAACCGGAAAGCCTTCCAGGTGGGGCAGCGGGTGTTCGCGGCGGAGATGTTCTGCCTATCACGGGCGGTTGACTACCTGCAGACACTCCCGACCGTGGCTCCCGAACGCATCGGCTTCTATGGCCTGTCGCAGGGCGGGCAGACCGCGTTGTGGTTCCCAGCGGTGGAGCAGCGGATCAAGTGCTCCGTCGGGGCCTCGTTTTTCAACCACCGGTACCTGAAGCAGGTGATTCCCGGGGAGGATAAGTACCGCGCGTACCTAGATACTGAGGAGGAGGACAAGTTCTATCCCGGCCAGTTGCTTGAGTTCTCAGATAGCGACATCGCCTCCCTCATCTGCCCGAGGGCCTACTTCGTGGAGCAGGGGAACCAGGACGCCGCGGTGTACTGGAAGGCTGCGCGAGACGAGTTCGCCAAGCTCAAGGCCATCTACGAGCGGCTGGGCATTCCCGAGCGGGCCGACATCTGTATTTTCGAGGGAGGCCACGAGATCCGTAGTGTGGAGTCGCTTGAGTTCCTCCACCGCTGGCTGGGGCGGGAATCCGCGCTATCGGCGTGATATTCGCAAGGAAACAGCGCGTGGGCGTCGAATATACAGGAAAGCAGAGAGGAGGGGTAACATTGGGCGAAGAGCAGATGTCGCCCGAGCGTAAGCAGGCGCAGCTCAAGATGCGCGAGGCCCTTCAGATCGCCAAGGGCAGGAAAGCCGAGCGTGCCGTGGACTTGGTGAAGGAGGCCCTGCACCTCGACCCCACGTGGATCGAGCCGCGTCGGTGGCTGGCCGAGCACTACGCTAGCAGCGGGCAGGAGAGACTCGCGGTCGAGATGTACGAGGAGCTGCTGCGGCTTGAGCCTGACGATGAGCAGCTCTGGGAGGCGCTGGAGAAACTTGACGCAGCCACCGCGCAGCGCTTGCGCCGCCTCCATGAGGTGGCAGCCGATCCCTTCGTGGCCCGACGCGCGGCGACGGCGGCGGCCGCTTCGGACTTTGACGAGTTGGGGGGCGATGAGGCGGAGGTCGCGGACACCCAGCCGGCTCCAGGAGGAGCACCCTTCATCGGCGGCCGCGCTCCGGATAGCGATCTGTTCGTAGAGGAGGAGGCCGAGGAGTACTACGCGGAGCCTCTCCCGTGGGAGCATGACCAGGACCGCGAATACCGTGACAAGCTGGACGCTTCCGACGCATTCATCAGGCTGCTTGACGGCTTGGCGGCGCTCTGGGACGACGAGCGCGCCTGGCAGCATCTCCTGGAGGGCTGCCGGGAGCCAGCGGAAGCAGGCCTGGAGGCGCTGGCCGAACTGAACGAGAGGGCGGCGGTGGCGCTGGAGGCCGAGCCGCCCAGAATCCTGGTCTCCGAGGCTGCGGCGAGGGTGCCGCTGGTCCTGCCGCTGGCGGAGAGCACGGTCGTAGTCGGGACGGACGCCCGGGCAGTCTTCACCAACCGGGAGATGGTGTTCTGGCTGGCCTGGGCATGTCACAACCTGCTGAGCGGCGCGGCCGAGTACGCCTGGGCGTGCGAGTGCGTGCTGGCCCACGAGACGCCGACCTCCGACCTGGAGGTCCACATCCATGAGGCGGCCGGGCAGATCGAGGGTTGGAACGAGGGGTTGTCTCAGGAGGACCTGACCAAGCTGGCAAGACTGTGCCAGGCCTGGGAGCAACGGGCGGTGCTGTCGGCGGACCGCGCCGGGCTGCTTGCGGTTGAGGAAGAGGTCATAGCCCGCCGCGCCATGGCCGGGGCCGCGGCAGAGCGCAAGGTGGCCGCCGAGATAACCGCCACCGAGTTCCTGGGGCACTTCAGGAGCATGAAGACGGCGGAACTCGCGCGCATAAGCCTCAAGCAGAATCCCTGGACCGACGCGCAGTACGCCGCCTATCGCAGCCATGTGATCCGCTGGTGGGCGACGACCGACGAGTACAAGGCCCTGGCCCGAGGATAGGTCTGTGTCTCGGAATCCTCGGCACGAACGGGAAGGGCCAACTGATATCGTCCGTAGGTCGGGCTTTCCAGCCCGACTCGTCAGTGGTTTCCTCGAGGGTCAACGGAGTCGGGCAAGAATGCCCGACCTACGTGTCGCTGTATGTGAGTCGACCAGCGTCCTGTCTGGGGGCCTCGGCCCCCTTCGCAAGTGAGTGTCAGTTCCGAAGCCAGGCCCCGGCTGACGGCGGCTCGCAGGACGGCGTCGCGGACATCACTTCGTGGGAGATGTGAGCCATGAAGAAAACTGCTGGCCCTCTGGCGATGTTGCTGCTGCTAGTGCTCTGCTCGGCGGGGGGCGCACAGCAGGAGTTCAGGCTCGATCGTCTGATCGTGTGCGCCAGCGCGCCGGTGACCATCTCCCTGCCGATGGAGGAGCCGCCGGCGCAGCCAATGTACCGCGACGCCTCTGACAAGTGGCAGGCGCTGGAGGTACATGCCGAGCAGGGCTCGGTCAGCTTCACGCTGCCGACCAACAGCCGGGGCCGCACGCTCATCCTGCTCGACAAACCCGCGTGGCTGGACCTCTCTGACGTTGAGCCCCCGACCGTCGAAACCTTCAAGGTGGATGACACCAAGCTGGATCCCTCCGGGACCGTGGACCTGGGCCGCAGCGACATCCAGCCGCGAGAGATGGAGCTGCTAGTGCGCGACGCCAAGAATCCCATCGCGGAAGACAGCCTCTCCGTCATCCTCGATGGCCGCGCGTTCGAGGCGACGGGGTCGAGCAGTGAGGTAGTCCGTCTTGAACGCGACGCCAGGAGCGTGCTCATCCAGGTGAAGTTGGCGGAGCTGTCGCAGGATGCGCACAAGCTGACGCTTGCCATCGCGGACGCCGCAGCCGAGCCGCACTGGGCGAAGATGACGGTGGCTTTCAGCACCGCGCCGCTGCTGCGCAATGGCGGCTTCGAGGAGATCGGGGCCGACGGTAAGCCGGTTGCATGGTCCTGCTCCGCGTGGTCGCGCAAGCCCGACACGGAGTGCGAGTTCGGAGCCGGCGACAAGGCGCACTCGGGTGAGAGGTCGCTCATGATCCGTGGCATAGGTGGCAGCAGCCTGAACCTCGTCTGCGGTCAGAGCGTGCCGCTCACGCCCGGCAAGACCTACCGCCTGACCGGGTACTACCTGCAGGATGAGGGCAGCGGCCATTGTTCCCTCATCGGCGGTGACAAGGGTCAGTACGACAACAGCCAGACGCTGACCCCGGTTGAGGACTGGACCGAGTTCTCGTGGGAGTTCACAGCCCAGGATTACGACAAGTTCACCCTTTACCTGCGCAGGTCGGGCAAGGGCACCATCTACTACGACGACATCAAGCTGGAGGAAATCGAGTAACCCGGAGACTACAGCAGGCTACGCCCTTCCATGTAGTCGGGCACGGGCACCCCGAGCAGCTCCAGCACTGTCGGCGTAACATCCATGAGTTGCGCCCCCTCAAGCCGCGTAGGCTTCTCCCCCGGAACGCGCAGGGCGATCATCCCCATGTGCGCGTGGACCGAGTCATCCGGCCCTATCTCCGTGTCGAAGGCGTAAAGCTCCGGGTTGCCGAGGTCCTGCCCCAACCGCCAGTTGAGGTCGTCCAGGTACACCAGCAGGTCCGGGGCCTCGTCCACGTACGGCCCGGAGTAGATGTCCTGAGGCCGATGGACCTGAGTGTTCATCGGCCGACCCTCGTGGTCGGTCACTGACTTGAGCCGCTCGATGAGATCATCGCGCACGTTCTCGTATTCACTCGGCGGGACGGTCCCCTGCGGCTCGCGGCCCTTGACGTTCAGGAAGACGCGCCCGTAGTAGCCGCCCCAGGCCCAGGCCGTGGTGCGCTCCCAGTCAACCAGGTCTTCCTCAAAGCGCGTCGGCTCGGTGACGGGTCGCTTGAGCGTGAGCAGGCCCTCTCGGATGAGCCAGTCGTTGATGCAGAAGGAGCCGTGCATGGCCTTCCCGCCGTGGTCGCTGACTACGAAGATGGCGGCCTCGTCGCCGGCTAGCTCGATGAACTCGCCGAGCTGCTCGTCGAGGTGCTTGTAGTAGTCGAGCAGGGCGCTTTCAAAGGGATTGCCCGGCTCGTACTTCGGGTGGTCGGGGTCGCAGTACTTCCAGAAGCCGTGCCCGATGCGGTCCGAGCCCATCTCGACCATCATGAAGAAGTCCCACGGCTCGATCTGCATGAGCGCCTTCGACACGCGGAAGCGCTTGTCGGTTATCTCGTAGATCTGATCGAGCAGCCACTGCTTGTCCTGAGTGCGGAAGTGGTCCACGTCAATCATGTAGCCGTCCGCGATCTTGTCTACCTGCTCGGCCAGCCCAGGCGGGTAAGTGTACTCGCTGTTGGTGTCAGGCGTCAGGAACGACGAGACCAGGATACCGTTGACCGGCGAGACGGGGTAGGTCTGCGGCACGTTGATGGCACAGACCCGCTTGCCAGCCTCGCCGAGCAGGTCCCAGCAGCGCTTTGCCTTGACAGCCGACGCGTTGGCGATCCACTTCCCGCCGTACTCACCGATACGACGGTTGCGGAAGCCGAAGAACCCGAGCTGGCCGGGGTTGAGGGAGCTCATCATGACGGTCCACGCGGGGACGGTGATCGGCGGGTTGGTGCTTTCCAACTCGCCCGCAGCGCCCTCCGCCATGAGGGCCCTCAGGTTAGGCATTTCCTCGAGCCACGGCCCGAACACGAACTGAGGTGGGGCGCAGTCCCAGCCGATGATCACGACGCGTTTTGCCTTGGACATGGGTTTGTGTCAGGTCCTTCCCTGGTGGTATTGCGGCGCACTGCGGTTGCCCGTCGTACGGCGACGGCCACCTCACCCCCGGCCCCTCTCCCGCGAGACAGACAGCGTCTCTTGGGAGAGGGGAGAACGGCAGGGAACGACAGTTAGCAGGCAGACCAAGCCGCTGCGTCTCGTCTCACCGGACAAGCCAGGCAACTCGGGCTGCTTTCCAGACAGACTGCCTTACCCTGGGACTGCACAGCAGTCCCTCGCCCCTTGCCCGCCTCTCAGGCGTCGCGGTCGCTGACCAGCCGCACCGGCAGCTCGCGCACGGCCTCGCCCTCGGGGGTCTGTAAAATGACCACCTGCCTGGCGAAGGGTATCTCCACGCCCTGCGCATCAAAGGATGCCTTTATCCGCCTCCGCAACTCGGACGCCACCCGCCGGTGCCTGCCCGGCTCCACCGGCACAGTCAGCCGCAGCGCGATCTCCGAGCCCCCGAAGTCCCGCACTCTCGTCTCCGGTGGACCTGTCACCTCGGCAAGATCTCGCTCAGCGTCCATGCCGACCTGCTCGAGCACCTCCAGAGCCTGCTCGAGATCGCCCTCGTACGAGACCCCTACGTCCACCACTGCGTTCACGTAGTCCTTCGAGTAGTTGGCGATCTCCTTTATCTCACCGTTGGGTATGATATACAGGCGACCGTCCCGGGCGCGCACGCTCGTGGTGCGCAGGGTGATTGCCTCCACTGTGCCTTCCTGGCCCGCCACCTCAATGTAGTCGCCGACCAGGTAGCAGCCCTCGAAGAGGGTGAAAAAGCCGCTGAGAACATCCTGCACCAGGCTTTGCGCGCCGAAGCCGATGGCGAGACCGACGATGCCCGCTCCTGCCAGGATCGCCGTCACATCAACCCCCAGGACTTGCAGGGCCATCACGCCCGCGACGAAGTAGACGACGTATCTGAGCAGGCTGCCCACCAGCGGCAGCATGGTCTCGCGGCGGCGGGCCGCGGCGGTGGTGTCGCCCTCGTCCTGCCGCCCCAGCCCGGCCACGATGACCATGGCGAAGGCGAGCGCAACCTGAGCGCCCACGATTATCGCCGCCGCCTGGATGACGCGGTCGGCGATGTCGTAGACCTTCGGACTGAGTGCGGCCGTGCGGACCACGTAGGCCAGCGCGCCGATGTACACCGCCCAGCGCAGCGCCAGCTTCAGCGCGCGCACCAGCCGCACCATCTCCTGGCGGGCGTCCGCCGCCCATTCACCGATGCGCTGGCTTATCATCAGGCCCTGGTAGATAGCGTCTATCGCGGCGTCCAGGGAATCGCTGATGAGTTGGACCAGGCACCACACTACCGCGAGCATGACCGCGAAGCTGACCCAGTGGATCGCGGCCTCCGGCGCATTGAAGATCTCCAGCAGCAGCGTGGCGCCCAGAAGCCACAAGAAGGCCCGCACCAGCGCCATGAAGTGGTGGCCGATGGACTCCAGCCGCTCATCCTCAACGCGCACCACCTCAGCGGCGATGAGTCGCTCCACCATCCATTGCCGCAACTGCCCGCCGATCCAGCCGATCAGCTTCAGCAGGATCAGAACGCCAACGACTTCCGCGGCGCCGACCGCCAGGTCCTGCGCGCTGGGGAGCGGCTGACGCTTCAACTGCTGGACGACCAGCTCCGGTGCGTTGTAGCCCTCTACCATCAGCCACGCGTTGTAAGCGACTGCGGCCAGGGCCCCGAGGCCGCCGAGGAGCTTCACCGCCCTGACCCACTGGGCGCGCAAGAGCTTCGTGCGCTCCTCGCCCATCATGGCTTTGCCTTCAGTGACCTCAAGCTGGGCCAGCGCACCGATCACAAGCCCGCCCACCCTCACCAGCAGCCACGAGACGATGCCGATGATCAACAACTCCACCAAGGTCAGGGCGGCGTTCGGCATCAGCAGCTCGGACTTAAACTCCATCCGCCTCGTCCTCCTTGGGGGCGCCGCGTTTCCTCATGCCGCGCGTCGTTTGTGGCGCAGGCGAGGTCGCCTGTGCCACGGACAGCGTCGGCTGTGCCACGATACCGCCGATCGCGGGTCAGGTCACTCGCTCTTCCGGCGCGCCTGCGCGGCGACCCGGGCGGGCAGGCCGAAGACCTCGATGAAGCCTCGTGACGCGGTTTGATCGAACGCATCCCCCGCCCCGTAGGTCGCCAGCGAGAGGTCATACAGAGAGTTAGGTGAGGTGCGCGCGACGGCCTCCGCGTGGCCCTTGTACAGCTTCACCGTCACCTCGCCGCTCACGGTCTTCTGTGTCTCGGCCATGAAGGCGTCAAGCGCCTCCCGCAGCGGCGTGAACCAGAGCCCGTAGTAGATCAGCTCGCTCCACTTGAGTTCCAGGTGGGCCTTCAGGTGCATGGTCTCGCGGTCGAGGACCAGGCTCTCCAGGTCGCGGTGAGCTTCCAGCAGGATGGTCGCGGCTGGCGCCTCATACAGCTCGCGGGACTTGATGCCCACCAGGCGATTCTCCATCATGTTGACCCGGCCCACACCGTGCGCCCCGCCGAGTTCGTTCAGCTTGCCGACGAGGCTCACTCCGTCCATCTGCTCGCCATCCAGCGCGACCGGCACGCCCCGGTCGAAGGTGACTACCACCTCCGCCGGTTCATCCGGGGCCTCCAGCGGGTTGACGGTCCACTCCCAGGCGTCCTCAGGAGGCGGCTGCGCCGGGTCCTCGATGTCGTCGCACTCGATGGAGCGACCCCAGAGGTTCACGTCCGTGGAGTACTTGCTCTTCTCGGGCACGGGAATACCGTGCTGCTTCGCGTATGCTTCCTCTTCATCGCGGTTCATCCCCCACTCGCGCGCGGGGGCGATGACTTCCAGCTCCGGCGCCAGCGCCGCGTAGCTGACCTCGAAGCGAACCTGATCGTTGCCCTTGCCGGTGCAGCCGTGGGCGACGTACTGTGCGCCCTTCTCCAGCGCGACGCGCACCTGCTCCTTAGCGAGCAGCGGCCGCGCCAGTGAGGTGAAGGCGACGTACTTGCCCTCGTAGGTGAGGTTAGCCGCCAGCGCCCGCGTGATGTGCTCGGAGAAGAACTCCTCCTTCGCGTCCACGACCAGCGCCTCCACCGCGCCGACTTGCTCGCCTTTGTTGCGGATGCCCTCGTAGTCGCGCTCCTCGCCGACATCCACGGCCACCGCGATCACGTCCACCTGATAGGTCTCAGCGATCCAGCGTATTGCCACGGAGGTATCCAGCCCTCCGGAGTATGCAAGCACACACTTCGGCTTTGCCATCGGTAACACTCCTTCCTCCGACTACCGACTTCGGACTTCCGACCACGGCAACGGCGAACGAGCAACCAGCTCCGTGTACAGGGGCGCCGACATTCTTGCTTGGCCACCGTAGCTTTAGCGCAGGCGGGTCGGCGGCCGTTTGTCGTTTCCACCTTCCTGCTTTCAGCCTCAACGACCTTGCGCGACAGGAATGTCGCGCCCCCTAGAGGGCCGCGCCCCCTAAAGGTGGCCTGCCCTGTGCGACCTCCGACCACCGACCTCTGACTTCCGACTACGGGCGACAACCGAGGAGTTACGACTACCGGTCTGTCGTTCGCCGTTGGTCGGATCAGCCTGTCCGATAAGGTCTGCTGGCGCGGATGACTAGTGCGGTGGTGTAGTGTCGGCCGAGTTGGGCAGAGCGGGAAAAAAGAAAACGCTGGGTGGCGACTAGCCGGTGG
>JALGVE010000091.1 GCA_029820045.1 Candidatus Zipacnadia bacterium
CCACCGGCTAGTCGCCACCCAGCGTTTTCTTTTTTCCCGCTCTGCCCAACTCGGCCGACACTACACCACCGCACTAGTCATCCGCGCCAGCAGACCTTATCGGACAGGCTGCTTGGTCCTCTGCCGATCCTTCGGACAGACGAGGGCCTCTGTCCTACTATCTCCGCAGTAGGACAGGTGCCCTCACCTGTCCCCCTTGGTCCTCTGCCGATGCTGCGGACAGACGAGGGCGTCTGTCCTACTATCTTCCGCAGTAGGACAGGTGCCCTCACCTGTCCCCGTCTTCCGTTAGTCGCTAGTCCCCGGTCGGACCCTCATATCTCAAACCGCTCACCCAGGTAATACTTACGTGCGATCGGGTCATGGGGAAGCTCGCTGGAGGGCCCTTCGGTGCGGATGACGCCCTCGGAGATGATGTACGCGCGGTCGGTGATGCCCAGCGTCTCCCGCACGTTGTGGTCGGTGATGAGGATGCCGATGTCGTCGGACTGCAGGCCGGCGATAATCTGCTGGATCTCATCAATCGCGATGGGGTCAACGCCGGTGAAAGGCTCGTCCAGCAGGATGAAGGAGGGGTTGGTGCAGAGGGCCCGCGCGATCTCCACGCGCCGCCGCTCGCCGCCGGACAGGACTGCCCCGCGCTGCGCCGCGAGTGCGGTCAGCCCCAGCTTCTCCATCAGCTCCTCCGCGCGAGCGAGCTGCTCCTTGCGCCGCAGCCCCTGCATCTCCAGGATCAGCAGCAGGTTATCGCGCACGCTCAGCCGCCTGAAGACCGAGGGCTCCTGCGCCAGGTATCCCAGCCCGCGCCGGCAGCGTACGTGCATGGGCAGCGGCGCCAGGTCTTCGTCATCCAGCAGCACCTGCCCCGCCTCCGACCGCACCAGGCCCAGTATCATGTAGAACGTCGTGGTCTTACCGGCGCCGTTGGGGCCCAGCAGCCCGACGATCTCGCCGCGCTTGACCTCCACGTTGACCCCGTCCACCACGCGTCGGCCGCCGTATGACTTGACCAGGCCCTCAGCCACTAGTGGCATCTACTGCTCGCCCTTCTCCGCGCCCGTCTCGGTGGTAACGGTCATCTTCGCCTGCATCACCGTGACCTTGTTCGTCTTCAGATCGAAGCTGATCTTGTCTCCGCACAGGTGCGCCGCTTCCACGTTCCCGGCGGGGAGGGTGGTCACATCGGCCTCTACGTCGCCGATCATCTCAATAAGCTGCTTGGCTTCCTGGTAGGTGCCCTTCTCGGTGCACGAGGCGATGATCTTTCGTTGCATTCCCTTTTCGTCCTTGGCGGTAAGTATGTCAATCTTCACCGGCCCCGTGGCGGTCAGGGTCTCCACCAGGTTCAGCTTCTCATTCAACTTGATGGTCATTGCGCTGGCGGTCATCTTGGCCACGTGGTCGGCCTTGACGTTGAGCCAGGCCCCGCCTGACAGCGTGAACAGGTTCGTATCCATTGCCCACTCAAACAGCTCTCCGCCAAACTCCGCCGTAGCGGTCTTCCTCGACTGCTGCGCAACCACCACACCCCCCACCAGCATCGCCAGCCCCACCAACCAGATGATTGTCCTGCCCTTTCTCATTACACTACCACCTCAGCCCGGCATCTTCACACCCGTATGCGCGAATCGCACGCCGCCCTTGAGTCTGACCTTCTTCGCGCGGTTGTCAATGACCAGCTCGCGCGCGGTGCCGGTGAACTTCCCGCGGTTGAACTTGACCTTGCCGCTGCCGAGCAGCTTCTCCGTGTCGAACTGATACTCGATCCGCTTCGCCGAGAACGAGGCGTCCTGCTTTCCGCTCTCGATGGCGACGCCCTTGGAGAAGACCAGCCGCCGACCCTCATAGTCGGCCTCCATCAGCGGCGCGCTGAGGGTCAGGGAGCCCAGCCCGCTCTTCTCCAGCACCCACTTGACGCCCTCGGCCCGCGCCGCCCGCTGCTGCTCGTCGAACTCCAGCGTCCCCGCCGACGCGACCCGCCAGATGATCTTACCCTCGCGGTCTCGCCGCACCACCTCAGTGCCCGAGACCTCGACCTTGGCTGTCTGCGCTTTCTCCGCCCTCCTCCTCGCCTCTGCCGCCGCCACTGCCGCGGGCGTCTCCGTCGGCGCCGGTGTCCGAGTCTGGACCACGACGAAGGCCGCCACCGCCACCAGCCCTAGCGCGGCTACCATCATCGCCACCACTGCTAGCTTCCGCTGCATATTGCCTCGCCGTCATTCCGGGTCATCTGCTACCGGCATCGCTTCCAGCAGAGGCCGGCCCACCGATCTCTTCAGCCTTCCGGCGCCCCGTTTGTCGTGCGGAGGGGCTGGGCTTCAGCTCAGCCCCCGTCGTGTTGTTCGCGCGGCCCCGGGACTGTCCCCCTGTTGCGCAGCCGAGCTGAAGCCCGGCCGCTCCATGCGTCGCCTCAATCAACAAACCGGTACTTGGTGATCGCCATCAGCGAGCTGACCCCATCCCACCACCGTATCTTCTTTCCCTCCGCCGTGGTGCGGGGGTAATAGCTGATCGGCACCTCGCTGACCACCTTCCCCTGCGCGCGCGCCCTGCGCACGAACTTCGCGGAGATCTCGAAGTCCAGGTCGAAGCCGTCAGACTTCAGCTCGAGGTCCCGGAACACGGCCGTCGGCGCCAGCTTGTAGCAGGTCGCGATGTCCGTCAGCCCCGCGCCGAAGAGCAGGTTGAAGTACCTGGTCAGCAACTCGCGCCCCAGAGAGAACGCCGACTTCGGCAGCCTCTCACCGCGCCCGGTGGCGCCCAGTATCCGCGACCCCAACGCCGCCAGCACCTCGTCTCTTTCCGCCTCGGCCAGCAGCGCCTCATAGTCGGCCGGATCGTACTCCAGGTCCGCGTCCTGGATGATCAGGTATTCGCCCTCGGCCGCCGCTATACCCTTTTTGACCGAATTGCCCTTCATTAGGTTGCGCGGCTGGAGGATTATTCTCACTTCGGGGTGCGTGATGGCCTGGATGAGTTCGCGTGTCCCGTCGGTCGAGCAGTTGTCTATGATGATGATCTCTTTGTCAATGGGCACGGCGCGGACCTGCTCCACCACCTCCAGCACCGTCTCGCGCTCATTGTACACGGGCATGACGACTGATAGCTTCATCGCGGGCACCGGTCACTCGTCTATTGCTGCCAGGTTGTCCCTGTACCATTCGTAGGTCCGCACCAGGCCCTCTTTGCGCGCCACCTGCGCCCGCCAGCCCAACTCCCGCTGCGCCTTGGCTGATGACAGGAACTGATCGCGCAGCTCACGGCTCGCCTCACCACGCACCTCCGGCTTCAGGTCCGGCCTGCCCGCGACTTCGACCATCTCGTTGAAGATATCCAGCACGCTCACCGGCTCCCCGGTGCCGAAGTTATATGCCTCGCCCGCCGCGTCCCCGTCGAGCAGCGCCTCCGCCAGCCGGACATACGCTTGCACCGCGTCCGAGATGTAAAGGTAATCGCGCAGCGGCTTCCCGTCGCTGCGGATGATAGGCCGCTCGCCACGCAGGAGCGACCGCATGGTGCCGGGGATGATGCGCGAGAAGGCGGTGTCGCCCGGGCCGTAGATGTTCGCGCACCGCGTCACCGCCACCGGCAGCCCGAAGGCCGCGTGGTAGCCGCGCGCGATCATATCCGCGCAGGCCTTCGAGACATCGTAGGGATATTGCCCCAGCAGCTCGTCGTCCTCGCGGTAGGGCAGGGACTGATGCTGCCCGTAGGCCTTGTCGGAGCTGGCGACGACCAGCGCACGCGGGCCCTCGGCGTCCTCCCACGCGCGGCGCGCGCAGTCGAGTATGACGTAGGTGCCGCGCACGTTCGCCTCAAGGGTCCCCAGCGGGTTCTCCAGCGCCTCGACCACCTCCGCCTGCGCCGCGAGGTGGAAGACGACCTCCGGCTGATGCTCCTCGAAGACGCTGTTCATGGCCTCGGCGTCGGTGATATCGGCGGTGACGAACTCCATGCGCTCCAGCGTCCCGCACCTGCTCAGGTATGACCCGCTCCGCGCGCGCAGGTCCAGGCCGACCACCTGCGCCCCGTCGTTGACGAGCCTCTCGCTGAGCTGGGCGGCCACGAAGCCATGCACGCCTGTGACCAGGGTCTTCTTACCCGATAGCTCCGCCATCTCGCTTCCCTTCACGGCGAGTCGGAGCAGGAGCTCCGACCTACGGGATCCGACGGCATCTGGGCCGCGCGTAGGTCGGGCTTCCTAGCCCGACTCGGTTCGCCCTCGTCACCACCAACGGGGTCGGAGCAGGAACTCCGACCTACGGCGTACGTCCACCGACTTCCGATCCTACGCCAGCGGCGTCGGGCTGAAAAGCCCAACCTACGCATCTCCCCTCTCCCAAGGGCTGTCGTCCAGCCCGCGGGAGAGGGGCCGGGGGTGAGGCCGCCGTTTGCCGTTCGCCTATTGCCCATTCCCCATTCCCGATTCCCCGCCGTCCCACGGCGCTTCGCCCCGCTCCCAGATCTCGCCCAGCATCACGCCATCCTTGTAGGTATCCATGCACGCCCAGAAGCCCTCGTGGGGCCGCGCCACCAGCTCCCCCTCCGCCACCAGCCGCGGCAGGCAGTCGCTCTCCAGGGCGTCGCCCGGCTCCAGGTAGTCAAAGATGCGCTGGTCGAACACGAAGAAGCCGCCGTTTATCCACCCGGGCAACGGTGGCTTCTCCTCAACTTCCCTGACGGTGCCGTCCTCATCGAAGCGGACGTGGCCGAACTGCGAGCGCGCCCGCACCACGGTCACGGTCCCCACCTTGCCGTGCCGCCGGTGGAAGCTCACCAACTCATTGAGCTCCAGGTCGGACAGCCCGTCGCCGTACGTGGCGATGAAGCAGTCGTCCTCGCTCACGTAGTCTCGGATGCGCCGGATGCGCTCGCCGGTGGCTGACTCCAGCCCGGTGTTCGCGAGCGTGACCGTCCAGCTTGCCTCCATCCGCCCCAGCCGCGCGATGCGGGGCAGCTCTCCCTCACCGCCCAGCTCCACCCTGAGGTCGGTATCCAGGTAAGGCGCCTGATGGAGGAAGTAGTCAACGATCTGCTCGCCACGGTATCCGAGGCAGAGCACGAAGTCTCGCAGGCCCTGGGCCGCGCAGGCTTTCATGATGTGGTAGATGATCGGCTGCCTGCCGATACGGAACAAGGCCTTAGGCAAAGGCGCGTCCTCGCCGACGAGCCGTATCCCTTTGCCACCCACCAGCAGCACTACCTTCATCGCTATCTCCTGCTAACAGAGAGGGTCTGCGCCTGGGGCGGCTTTGCCCCCGTCGCAGACAAGAATGTCTGCGCCACCCTCATTGCCGTCTTATGGTGGGGCAGACATTCCTGTCTGCCGATGGTGGCGGGCCTGCCCGCGGTGGCCCTCTTGACCTCGCTGCCCCAAGAGCGCTACAGTACTCCAGCGACCTCCAGGAACGCGCCCACGGTGGTCATGGCATGTCCGCCGCAAAACCTAACGACAATCCGCGGACCAGGAGTTCCGACCCCTGGTCGCGCCTCTTCTTGCCTGGCTGCCTGCTCGTCTACCTGGCGCTTGCGGTGACTTACAGCTTCGTCTTCCCGCTGGGCCAGGCTCCGGATGAGCCGGCGCACTTTCAGTACGTGTTGTTCCTGGCCCAGCGCGCTCGCCTGCCCGACTTCTACAGGGACCCTCAGGCCGGCTACGAGAGCTACCAGGCGCCCCTATACTACACGCTTTCGGCGGCTATTGGCAAGTTGCCGCTCTCGCTCGCGGGCGGGGCCGAATCCGCTTCTTCGCCCCCAGCCGCGAGCGGTGTGAGGTCGGACGCTCCGCCAAGCCAGGGGGTTCCCGCGGTGGGCGGGGCCGCGGCCAAGCTCGTGGCCGAGGAGACGCATGAGGCGGCCCGCGAGGCCCTACGCTCCACCGCCGGCTTGCCCCCCGCTCAACGCACGGCCTGGCACACGGCCCGCCTGGTCTCGGTGTTGTTCGGGGCCCTTGGTATCTGGCTGGCCTACGCGATCGTGCATGTCGTGTTTCCCGGCCGCCCCCACCTGGCCGCGCTGGTCGCCGCTGGCATCGCGGCGCAGCCGATGTACGTGCATATCACCAGCTCGGTCGGTAACGATGCCGCGACCGTAGCCGTGGTGGGCGCGGCCCTGTTGCTGGTTCTGCTGATACTGCGCGAGGGGCCTGCCCCGCACCGCGTCGCTCTGCTCGGTCTCGTGCTCGGCCTGGGGATGCTGACCAAGGACTCCGCGCTCATCACACTTCCCGTGGCTCTGCTGGCGTTGGTGTGGGCGGTCGGGAAGCGCTACAAGCCGGAGCCGTCGCCCTCTTTCATCGTCAACCTGGGCCGGTGGCTCGTGGCGCTTCGGTGGGCGAGACTGCTACGTTCGGCGGGGCTGATGCTGGGCGTGGCGCTGGTGGTGGGCGGCTGGTGGTACGTGCGCAACACGGTCCTCTACGGCAAGCCCGTCCACTACCCCGTGAACGTGGACAAGCGGTTGCCCTGGGACATCTACCTGTTGTATCCGCAGTTTCTCTGGCCAACGCTGCGCGCGGCGGCGCGCATGACCTTCCGCAACTTCTGGGCAACCTTCGGCTGGACGAACGTCGCCATCTGGCCGCCGGCGTATGACATTCTGCTCGCGCTTTCGCTGGTGCCGGCGCTGGGCTGGATCGGCCTCATCGTGGATTCCGCTCGTGGTCGTCTAGGGTGGACGGTCTTCCAACGCCGGGCCTTCTGGCTGCTGGTCAGCGCGTTGGCGCTGATGATGATCGGCGTGCTTCGCTACGTGCTCTTCATCCACTTCGGCGGCGGCAGCCAGGGCCGGTATTACTTCCCGGTGCTGCCCTCGCTGGGGATGCTGGCGGCCCTGGGGATTGACCGTCTCCTGCCTGGCGCCGCGAAGAAAGCCGCCCCGTTTCTCGTGGGCGGCCTGATGCTCCTCTTCAACCTGTATTGCCTGTTCGGCTACATCGTCCCGTACTACAGCGCCCTGACGGATGCCCCGTAGGTACAAGCAGGGGGCGCGACATTCTTGTCGCGCAAGTCCTTGCGAGGGCAAAACGGCAAACGGCCGCCGACAAGAATGTCGGCGCCCCGTAGGTACAAGCAGGGGGCGCGACATTCTTGTCGCGCAAGTCGTCGCAAGGGCAAAACGGCAAACGGCCGCCGACAAGAATGTCGGCGCCCCTACGAACGAGTGTCGTTGCCTCTGACCCTCAGAAGCAGATACGGCGCCCTCGGCCCCGGCTTCTCGGCGAACAACTCCAGCAGCCCCTCGTCAATCGCCTGCCCGATGAGCAGCGCCAGCCGGTCGTCGCTTCGCCACAGGTCCGCGAATTGCCCCATGTTTATCATGAGATGCGTGATGCCGAGCCGGGTATTCGCTCATCAGGTCCTCCGGTGTTCGGACATCCTCATATCGTATCAGAGCCGAGTGGCCGCGCTCCGCCCACAGATAGTCCCGGTCCAGGTAGTAACCGCGCGGCTCCCCGTACAGCGCGATCTTAGCGTCCTCCGGCGTATGTCGGTTGATGTAGACGCAAGGCTGGTAGACCGGCAAAGTCTGCATAAGGTAGCCGTACTCCGATTGCAGCCCCAGCGCCACCGGCGTCTGCGGCAGCACATAGAGCATAGTCAGCGCCAGCGCGACCACTGCCCACACGCCGGTCGCCGCCCGCGTGACGGCGCCCAGCAGGCCGCCCTTCCGTTCGGCCTCCGCAACCGCCCACCCGACCGCCGGACATATGAGCGCCAGCGAGGGCAGCAGATAGCGCGTGAGCTGCATGCTCATCAGCCACCAGGCCCACAGCGGCGCGAAGATAAGCAGCAGCCAGCCGATCGCCCGGCGGCGCTTCACCACCAGCAGGAGCGGCAGCAGCGCCAGATACAGCGGCCCGATGCTCGACATGGCGCACACGCCGAACGGGGTTAGCGGCACGGTGAACTCCGTCGGGTGGAGCGTCAGGTTCACCGGCGCCAGCAGCAGGTTGAGCGGGCTACGCGGCCCGCAGAATCGCCGCCGCAGCGGCGACATCCGCTGCAGGGCTTGCTCGGAGGGCAGTTCCCCCATCCCGAACTCCAGTTGGGAGCGGCGATAGCCCGCCGCCCGGTCCGCCGACCACATCTTGCCGCCGAAGATGTTGTAGGCGAACGGGTACACGGGGTTGCCGGTCCACAGGTAGCTCTTCACGTACCAGGGCCAGCACACCGCCAGCGCGATGGCCAGGTAGGCCAATGACCCAAGAACTGCGGCGCGTAAGTCGGCCGTTCTAGCCCGACTCGCCGTGTCTGCTCCCTGCTCCCCAGCGGAGGGCTTGCCCTCCGCGTCATGATCCTGCGTGTCCTCCCCAGCCCAAGACCTGCTGCCCGCAAGACCCGCCGTGCGTAGGTCGGGCTTTCCAGCCCGACTTGCCTTGTCTGCCGCTTCCTCTCCGGCAGAGGACTGCCCGCCGGCAATACTCGCCGCGCGTAGGTCGGGCTTCCCAGCCCGACTTGCCTTGTCTGCCGCTTCCTCTCCGGCAGAGGACTGCCCGCCGGCACGCCCCGCCGCGCGTAGGTCGGGCTTCCCAGCCCGACTCGCCGTGTCTCCTCCTTCCTCTCCGGCAGAGGACTCCCCGCCCGCAATACCCGCCGTGCGTAGGTCGGGCTTTCCAGCCCGACTTGCCGTCCGCCCCCGCCTCCACACCCTTATGCCTCCGCTCAGCAATACCCCCACCGCCAGCACCCCCATCAACGCCAACCCCTGCATCTTGGTACCCGCCGCGGCCCCGACCATGAGCGCCGACAGCCACAGATAGGCGTTCTTACGCCCTTGCACAGCCTCCCCGGCAGAGGACTCCCCGCCCACAATACCCGCCGTGCGTAGGTCGGGCTTTCCAGCCCGACTCGCCGTGTCTCCTCCCTCCTCCCCGGCAGAGGACTCGCCGCCGGCAAGACCCGCCGTGCGTAGGTCGGGCTTTCCAGCCCGACTCGCCGTGTCTCCTCCCTCCTCCCCGGCGGAGGACTCCCCGCCCACAAGACCCGCCGTGCGTAGGTCGGGCTTTCCAGCCCGACTCGCCGTGTCTCCTCCTTCCTCACCGGCAGAGGACTCCCCGCCCACAAGACCCGCCGCGCGTAGGTCGGGCTTTCCAGCCCGACTCGCCGTGTCTCCTTCCTCCTCCCCAACGGAGCGCATGCCCTCCGCGTCCACCCTTCGCAGCCACCGACAGAACGCGTACACCGCCAGCACCGAGCACGCCACCGTCGCCAGGTCAACGTAGGCCACGCCCATCAGCCACGCGAAGTTGGGGGTGGTCGCCAGCGCCAGCGCCCCGTACGCGCCCGCACCAGGCCCTAGCAAGCGCCGCCCGGCCAGCATCGTCGCCAGCAGCGCGATGACCCCGAAGCCCCAGTGAAAGAGCTTGGCCCCGCGCGGCTGGCCCAGCACATGGGCCAGCGTGTACCACATCTCCACGGTCGCCGGGAACTGCGAGTGGTGGTCGTACCACAGGGGATGTATGCGGCCGGCTCGCGCGTATTCCTTGGCCTGGGCAAGGTGCTCGGCGATGCCGTCGTAGTCGGTGCCTCCGGCGGGGGCGAGCGCGGCGAAGAGTTGAGCCAGGACGATCAGCGCCAGCACCCCGTAGACCCATCGCCACGGGGAGCTGCCCAGGGCTCGCGCCGCCTTGCGAGTGAACGCCACCGCGGTCAGCACGCCGTCCTGGATCTCCCGCAGTCCCGCGAGCGCGCAGAGGATGAGCAAGTCGGTCAGCGCCCACCACTGCAGCTTGCCCAGCAGCCCCAGCGCGAGGATGAGCAGCGCCACTGCCACGTACCCGGTCACCACCGCCACCAGAGCGCGCAATGCCCGGTCCTCGGGGAGCAGTTTCAGGCTGCGCAGAAGCTGCGCGCCGATTGCGAAGGCGGCCGCGCTGGCCGCCAGGTAGAGCAGTATCCCGACCAAGTTGCGACCGCCTTGGGGCGTGGGGTTTTACTGCACCATGGCTTCGGCGAGTTGCCGCAGGTACATGGCGAGCGTCGCCAGGACCCAAGCTGCTGCCAGCAGTTCACGCCAACTCATCTCTCTCATCCTTGCAGCTACGAGCAGAGAGCTGCGAGCACCGACATCCGACCGCAGACCACCAACATCCAACCCGTCTTCGTCCCGTCCAGCGGGTGAGACTACGGCCGGCAAGCCAGCGGCAACGACGGTCGTTGTTGTCATGGTGGCGCAGACATTCCTGTCTGCGGCCGTTGGGATGACTAATCATCGCGGCGGCTGCGCCGCCGTGGCAGACAGGAATGTCTGCCCCACCATGACGTCCCTCCCCCTCGCCTGGTGTTGGCCGCCGTTCGGCGCTCGCACCTCACCGCTGGCCGTTACCCACACAGGTCCGCGATCAGCAGTTCCATCACCGTGCGGTCATCCAGGTCGCCGCTCTGCCCTTTGAGCGACAGGTCCGCCTGGTAGACGCGGTCGAGCGCGCGCGCAAGCTGCGCGTCGCTGAAGTTCCGCGACTGCTTCGCGTAGGAGGGGGCCAGCCAGCTTTGCCGCCCCTTGGTCGCGTCCCCGAGGTTGTGATGCTCCGGCAGTTTCTCAGTCACTTCCGCCGGCGCCTGCTTGAGCTGCGCGACCTGGTAGCCCGCCTTCTGCACGTACCGCGCCTGCCAGATGAGCCTGAGCTGGCGCGCGATCATCCCCAGCACCGGCAGCGCCGCCCCCCGCGAGGAGCCGACCGGCAGCAGACCATCCAGCCGCCTCATCGCCTCCGCCGCGTCTCGCGCGCCAACCGCATCCACCAGCTTAAAGACATCCTCCTCGGTGACCACGACTGTGACGGTCCGCACGTCCTCCTCCGTCGCCTCCTCGCGCTCTCCCAGGTAGCTCGCCAGCTTCTCCAACTCGCTCAGCAGCCGGTCCGCATCCTCGCCGACTCGCCTTATCAGCGTCTCTGCGGCGGCCCCGCTTATGCTCTTGCCCAGCTTCTGCATCTCACGCTGAAGGAATGGCCCAAGCGCGTTTCCCTTGGGCGTGGACAGCTCAAGCATCTGCCCGCGCTCGGTCACCGTCTTCTGCAGGCGCTTGCCCACGGGAGGGCCGTACTGCTTGCGCTCGCTCCGCACCCGGCGCGCGACCAGGACCACCGCAACGCCCGGCGCCAGCCCCTCCAGGGCCTCCGCGAGTTGCTCCTGTTCGTTCGGTCGGTCCTTGAGCTTGCGGGCCGACAGCGTCGCTACGTCGCGGACGATGACCAGACGCCGCGGCGCCAGCAGCGATCCCGACGCCAGCTCTGCCAGCACGCCCTCGACGCCCGCCTCATCGGCGTCCACGGTGACGCGCGCGAACTCATCATCCGCGTCCCCCAGCCAGCCCTCCGCCAGCTTCGCGACCACGCGCTGCTTGAAGCGCTCGGAGTCGCCGTAGAGCAGCGTCACTGGCACATCGGTTCGCAGTCCCTCTGTTGTAGCTCTCACTCGCCTGCTACTCCCCTGCACAAGTCCGGCTCATATCCTGGCAGTCTTGTTTCGACCGTGCGCCCCCGAACCGTCCTTCGTCCCACCCGACCGCGACCCCTACGTGGGTCTTGTAGTTGCCGTTCACCCGGTATTGTCGTTGCCGTTCTCTACGCTCTCTGCGTTTATGCCGCGAGCCGTGCTGTTGCTGTGGCCAGCGCGCCTCATGGCGCGCAGCACGCGCCGGGCCAGGGTCGCCATGCGCCTCACATGCTGCTCGCCCGGCTCTCTGGGGCCGTAGCGAGTCGCGTAGAAGGCGGCGGTGAAGTTATCCAGCTCCCCTCTGACCTCGGCCGCTCCCGCGAGGCCGGAGGCCACCAGCGTCTCCCTCATCTCCTCGGGCGTCTGCCATCTCTGTGGCCTGAACCCGCCGAGACGCGCCGCCTTGCGCCGGAACCACTCGTAGGTCTCCCCCAGCCGCTCGCGCGCGTCCCTCACCCTGAAGCGCCGGCGCAGCCACCTGAGCAGGATACCCGGCCCCAGCACCGCGCTGAAGAGCGCCGCGATAGTGATCAGGATTATCGCCAGCCGCCCCCCGTATTCGGCAGCCCCGCGCAGCCTCCGCATGAACTCCCGGCTCCCCAGATACGCCATCCACTTGCCGCCTTCGTCGGTGCGCGCGGCGGCCGCATCGAAGGGTACCCAGCCCACGCCCGGGAAGTAGACCTCGGTCCACGCGTGCGCGTCCTTGTGCAGGGCGACGTAGGCGCCCCGGTCCGGGTCCCAGGCGCCGGTATGAAAGCCGGTGACCACGCGCGCGGGCACTCCCGCGAGCCGACACATCACCGCCAGCGCGGTGGCGAACAGCCCGCACGCCCCCTTGCGGCTCTTCGTGACGAAGTAGGCCGCGGCGTCCCGGCCGGGCGGAATCGCCGGAGCGCGCTCGCTGTAGACACACGTCTTCTCCAAGTACTCCCGCAACGCCACGACCTTGTCGTACGGAGTCCGCGTCTCCCTGGTCAGCTCCTTCACGAGTTCCGCCAGCCCCACCTGCGCCTGGGGCGGCACCTGCTTGATGTACCGCTCCCTCATCTCCGCCGAGTACCGCGCCGGACAGGCTCGCAGCGTCGCCGGGTCAGTCGGCGGCAGCTTCGAGATGACCTCGTACTCGACGCCCCCCGTCATCATGAAGCGGCTCAGCATGGCGCCGTAGGGGTCCGACTGCGCGTGGTATCTGAGGCTCCTCCCGCCCGTTCGCTGCGTCCTGACGCGCAGCTTGACCGGCTGCGTAGCGGCAAAGAACGCGCGGCTTTCCATGCCGATCAGCGTGACCTCCTGGTGCAGCGTCTCCCCCCGGACCCGCTCAGTGCCCGGCAGCGCGAACCACCCATCCTCGGCGGGAATGAGGTCCCTCATCCCGGAGAGTTCCTTCGTCCAGCCGCCCCCGGTGTACCGGTCGTATGCCTGCCCCCGCCACAGGGCCGGCTTCTTCGACTTGACAATGATGGCCTCGGTCCCGGCCAGGTTCACCGGCCCGCGCCCCACGTACAAGCTGTTGATCATACCTCCGTAGCTCAGCAGCGACACCCGCATCCAGCGCGCGTATCGAGAGAACCCCGAGGGAGACAGGTAGAGCCTCGGAACCGCCGCATACACCAGCCCTCCCAGCACCAGCGCCGCCACCATCACCGCAGCCATGAGCGTGGTCCCGGCCAGCGCCTGCGTCCGCGCGATGCCCGGCCACGCCAGGTTATCATCCGCGCCCCCTCCCACCAGCGCGGCCTCCTCGCCCAGGTTAAGCAGGTGCTCATAGCCCCAGACGAAGATGGTGGCGAAGAGGAATATCCCGAAGTACACCATCATCGCCGTGTTCAGGTTCACGGTGGCGGTCAGACCGAGCACGGCGAGGCCCGCCACCAGGCAGAACAGGATGTTCCGCCGCCTGCCCTGCATGAAGCACAGGCCCACCATCAGCCACGCCCACAGCGTCGCCCAGGTCAGGTCCTCGTCCGCCACCACCTCCGGCGGGAACCCGAGCGAGAGCAGCGGCACCGGCGCTCCCCGGTAGGCGGTAGCCGCCACCGCCCCGCCTATTACGCCGACCCCTATGAACGACACCCTGACGCCTAGCACCCTCCCGAGCAGGCTCGTGGCGAAGCCTGCCACGATCATCATATGCAGTAGCATCTCGAAGGTCGGCTCATCCACGGCGTTGGTAAGCCCGGCGGCCGCCGCCGAGCAGGCCACCGCACCGCCCAGCATAAGCGGCCCTATCCTGCGCACCTCCGCCCACCTGCTACTTCCCTTCATAGCTCCGCCTCACGCACTCTTGCGCCGTTGTGCTGAAGGAACGTGCGTTGCCGTTCCCTTCTCTATGCCGTTGCCGTGCTCTGCGGTCTCTGCCCTCTCTGAGCCCTCTGCGGTAGAACCTGCCGTTGCCGTGGTTGCCGGAGGCCTGGTTGCGTGCCGCATGATGATCGTCTTCGGACGTGTGCGAGTGATTACTACAGGGCTGCACGATACGTCCTCCTCAGGCTCATCGCCAACGGCCGCCCGGGCTCGATGATGTACGCGGGCACTCCCCGCTGAGTCATCCGCGCCGCCAGCAGCTCCTCGGTAAGCTCCCAGGGCTGCTGCGGCCCTCGCTCGCGGCCCTCCAGCACCATCCAGGTGACGGCGTAGCCCTGCCGCAACCATGCCAGGGCCGCACCCACCAGCTCCGGCCGCAGGTCCGCCGAGATAGCCGCGAGCATGCAGCCTTGGGGGAGGTAGTTCCGGTGCCGGGCGAGGACCTCGGTGAAGTCGTCGGAAGCATCCGCCCTCACACGGGCAAGCGCGTCGAGGATCCTGACGATCTGCCGCGGGTCCGCCGAGGTCGGCAGGCTCCAGTCCTCGGCCCCGGCGGCGACCAGCCCGACGCTGCTGCCACGCTTGAGCAGGTGCGCCGCGATGGAGGCCGCCAGCTTCACTCCCATCTCCAGGGTGCTGTCATCGCCCTCGCCGCGGTGGTGCGCGCTCGAGAGGTCGAGGGCCACCACGCAGTCGAGCGCCTCCGCCCGCTCGTACTCGCGCACCGCTAGCTGGGAGCGCCGCGCGGTGGTCTTCCAGTCAATGCGCCTCAGGTCGTCCCCGGCGGTGAACGGTCGCACTCCGTAGAACTCGTTGCCCTCGCCCCGGAACCGCCTCCGTGGCCGCTGCCTGGCGCGCACGGAACTCGCCCGCGCCCAGCTCTCGGGCACCTGCTCCGGCGTCGGATGCACCACAAGCTCATGCGGCTCGCCCACCCGCTTCTCGAACTTATACAGCCCCAGCAGGTCCGCGTGCGTCAGCAGCGCCGGCCCCACCTGGTACACGCCGCGCCGCCTCGCCCCCAGCACGTAGCTCACCTCCACCTCCTCATCCGCCGCGAGGCTCGAAATCAGCCGTCGGCCCTCGCCCACCCTCTCAAGTCCGTCGGGGATCTCGTCCTCAGCGGTGAGGAAGTACCGCCGCCGCACGCCCTCGTTGGCGACCGTGAGGGTGATCTCGCGTTCCTCGCCTTGCTTCATGACGCCGGGGCACTGGCGTCGCACAGCCAGCGCCTCCAGGGTGCGCCGCGAGAGCAAATAGGAGGCCGGCCCCACCAGCGCCACCGCCGCGAACATGACGTATATCTGCCGGATGGACAGCACCAGGGCTACCACCAGCAGGAAGATCGAACCCCAGACTAGCACATGTTTCTTCCCGAACTCCATAGGCAACCCCGTCACTACACATCGTGGCACAGGCGACCTCGCCTGTGCATCCTGACAGCAATCCGCAGGCGGGGGCGCCTCCGCCGTGGACAGCAAAGACCTCGCAGGCGAGGTCGCCTGCGGCACGAACGACAATCGCACACGCGACTCGCGCGTTGCCCCGCCTAGCCGAGATTGCCTCCGCTTACCGTCGGCGCCGCCACACTGTGCAGCACCTCCTCCACCACCCTCTCCGGCGGCACTCCCTGCACAAGCTGCTCGCTCTTCAGGATGAGCCGGTGAGCCAGCGCCGGCACCGCCACCCGCTTGATGTCGTCGGGTATCACGTACTCCCGCCCCGCGATGGCTGCTATCGCCTGCGAGCAGCGCATGAGCGCCAGCGAGCCGCGCGGGCTGGCCCCCAGCTCCAGGTCGGGATGCTCGCGCGTCTTGCCGACCAACTCGACGATGTACTCCTTGAGGACCTCATCCAGGTAGACATCACGCACCGCATCCTGAAGCCCGCTGGCCTCGCCGCGCTCCAGGACCGGCTCCACGGAATTGATGGGGTGACGCTTAACCTGCCGCGTCATGATTTCGACCTCATCCTCCCTGCCCGGGTAGCCGATGCTGACCCTCATCATGAACCTGTCCACCTGCGCCTCCGGCAGGGAGTAGGTCCCCTCGTACTCGATGGGGTTCTCGGTCGCCATCACGAAGAAGGGCTGCGGCAACTGGTAGGTGACGCCGTCCACGGTGACCTGCAACTCCTCCATGCACTCCAGCAGCGCCGCCTGCGACTTCGGCGTGGCGCGGTTTATCTCGTCGGCCAGCACCACGTTCGCGAACACCGGGCCCTCTCGGAACTCGAAGGTGGATTCCGCCTGGTTGTACACGGAGGTGCCGGTCACATCGGCGGGCAGGAGGTCAGGGGTGAACTGCACTCTCTTGAAGGTGCCGCCGACGGTCTTCGCCAGCGCCCGCGCCAGCATGGTCTTCCCCACGCCGGGGATATCCTCAATGAGGACATGTCCGCCGGAGAGGAAGCCTGCCACGGTAAGCTCCACGACTTCGCGCTTGCCGATGATGACGGTCTCGATGTTATCTATGAGCCTGCGCGCGGCGTTGGTGACCTCTTGCACTGCCACGGTATCGTCCCACCTCGCTTGTGTGAGCGTCAGCAGGTGACCGTCCCTATGGTGCGGGCAGACGCCCCCGTCTGCCCAGACTGAATGCCGTTGTCGTGAGGCTTCGCCCAACGGTTAAGCCCGCCTTGGCAGGTGATCGCGCCCAGGGGCGGGATGCCGCCGTGACGGAGCGGGATGCCGCCGTGACGGGGCGGGATGCCGCTGTGACGGAGCGGGATGCCGCTGTGACGGAGCGGGATGCCGCCGTGACGGAGCGGGATGCCGCCGTGACGGAGGGGCCGCCCGAAGAC
>JALGVE010000092.1 GCA_029820045.1 Candidatus Zipacnadia bacterium
ATGTTAACCCATAGGAGGGCGGGGCTTCAGCCCCGCCAAGGGCTGCACTATCCTAGCGACCGCCGGGGCAGGACTGAAGTCCTGCCCTCCGTACGGCACGGCTTTGCTAGCCGCGGTGGCCCGCCCTACACTACTCACAAGCCGACTTACTCTAAAACCGATGCTCCTGGACTGCACTGCGAGAACTTGCAGCAAACTCCCCGGTGTGGCATAATGACTCGTGGAGGAGAGCTTACCACGAGGTGAGCCCATGACAGAGGCAATGCAGCCGGCCCTGCTCGCGCTAGCGGATGGGACGGTTTTTTTCGGGTACAACTTCGGTGCACAGGGCGAGTCCGTCGGGGAGGTCTGCTTCAACACCGGCATGGTGGGCTATCAGGAGATTCTGACCGACCCCTCCTATCGCGGCCAGATCGTCACCATGACCTACCCCGAGGTCGGCAACTACGGCATCAACCCCGAGGACATGGAGTCCCGCCGGCCCTGGGTCGAGGGCTTCGTGGTCCGCGAGTTCAATCCCACTCCTAGCAACTGGCGCGCCACCGAGAGCCTCGGCGAATACCTGGAAGGCAATGGGATCGTCGGCATCAGCGGCATTGACACCCGGATGCTGACCAAGCACCTGCGCACCTACGGCGCGCAGATGGGCGCGATCTCGACCGAGGACCTGGACGAGAACAGCCTGGTCGCGAAGGTTCGGGCCGCCCCGGACTACGTGGGCCGCGACCTGGTCCGAGAGGTCACCTGTGAGCAGCCAGGCCTCTGGGGACCGGAGGGCTACGTGGAAGACCGGGTCCCGGACCCCACTACCCTTGAGTTCTCGACGCCTCACCCCTTGCTGACCTCCCCCTCTCATGCCGGCGCGGACACCGTTGTCTGGTACGGCTTCCGCGTCATCGTGATTGACTGCGGGGTCAAGCAGAATATCCTGCGCCACCTGGTGCTGCGTGGCTGCGAGGTCATCACCGTCCCCTCCTCCATCACTGCCGAGGAGATCATGGCCTTCAAGCCTCATGG
The DNA here is from genome assembly GCA_029820045.1 of Candidatus Zipacnadia bacterium. Taxonomy (GTDB): domain Bacteria; phylum Armatimonadota; class Zipacnadia; order Zipacnadales; family UBA5352; genus JALGVE01. The sequence continues at coordinate 1,018 of JALGVE010000092.1, forward strand.
CGTCATCTTCTCCAACGGCCCCGGCGACCCCCAACCTCTGACCCATCTGATCGAGACCGCGCGCAAACTCATCCGCCAGGCGCCGATCTTCGGCATCTGTCTGGGGCAGCAGATATTAGGGCTCGCCTACGGTGGCAAGACCTACAAGCTTAAGTTCGGCCATCGCGGCATTAATCATCCGGTGCGGCGCATCGAGACGGGAACCGTCGAGATAACCACCCAGAATCACGGGTTCTGCGTGGATCCCGACAGCCTTCCCGCGAGCGTCGAGGCCACGCACATCAACCTCAACGACCAGAGCCTGGAGGGCATGCTTGACCGCGATTATCCTGTGTTCTCGGTGCAGTATCATCCCGAGGAGGGCCCCGGGCCGCGCGACTCCCATTATCTGTTTGACATCTTCATTGAGAACATGAAGCAGGCACATGCTTAACGGCAGCGAATGGGGAATGGGCAATGGGCAATAGGGAACGACGAAGGGCGAGCTCTTCTGTTCCCCATTGCCTATTGCCTATTGCCTATTGCCGGGGGCGGAAGCGCTGAGGAGCGGACATGCCTAGGCGCAACGACCTGCACAAGATCCTCATCATCGGCTCAGGCCCCATCGTCATCGGCCAGGCCTGCGAGTTTGATTACTCCGGCACCCAGGCCTGCAAGGCCCTCAAGGAGGAGGGCTACGAGGTCGCGCTGGTCAACTCCAACCCGGCCACGATCATGACCGACCCCGAGATGGCCGATCACACCTACGTTGAGCCGCTCATCCCCGAGACCATTGCCGCCATTATAGACCGCGAGCGCCCGGACGCGCTGCTGCCTACGCTGGGCGGACAGACAGGCCTGAACGCCGCGCTGCAACTGGCCGAGGCGGGCGTGCTTTCGCGCTACGACGTCGAACTCATCGGCGCGGCTCGCAAGGCCATCAAGAAGGCTGAGGACCGCGAGCTGTTCAAGGACAGCATGACAGCGGCCGGCCTGGAGATGCCAGAGAGCGGGATCGCGAGCGACGTCAGAGGAGCTCGGAAGATCATAGACGAGATCGGCCTGCCGGTAGTGGTCAGGCCCTCCGGGACGCTGGGCGGCATCGGCGGTGGGGCCATCCTAGCGCCGGAAGAGATGGAGCCGGTGGTGCTGCGCGGCATCGAAGAGAGCCCGATGAACGAGGTGCTCGTGGAGCAATCGGTCATCGGCTGGAAAGAGATCGAGTACGAGGTGATGCGCGACAGCGCCGACAACGTCGTGGTCATCTGCTCGATTGAGAACTTCGACCCGATGGGCGTACATACGGGCGACTCCATCACGGTCGCCCCCTGTCAGACGCTCAGCCAGCCGGAGTACCAGCACCTGCGCGACCTCTCTATCAAGTGCATCCGCGAGGTCGGCGTCGAGTGCGGCGGCAGCAACATCCAGTTCGCCATCCATCCCGACAACGGCCGGGTCTTGCTCATCGAGATGAACCCGCGCGTCAGCCGCTCCTCCGCGCTCGCTTCCAAGGCCACCGGCTTCCCCATCGCCAAGATCGCCGCAAAGCTCGCGGTTGGGTACACGCTCGACGAGTTGCCCAATGACATCACCCGCGAGACCCCGGCCTGCTTCGAGCCGACCATTGACTACGTGGTGACCAAGATCCCGCGCTGGGCCTTCGAGAAGTTCCCCGGGGCCGATGAGCGCCTGACCACGCACATGAAGTCGGTGGGAGAGGCCATGGCCATCGGCCGCACCTTCAAGGAGAGCTTGCAGAAGGCAATCCGATCCCTGGAGATCGGGCGCTTCGGCCTCGGCGCCGACGGCGCCGGCGGCCGCTACCAGGACCTCTCGCTGGACGAGCTGCTGGAGCTGCTGAAGGTCCCCCACCCGGATCGGCTATTCGAGCTACGCGCGGCCATGCGCCAGGGCGTGAGCATTGACCAACTCCACGAACTCACCGGCATTGACCCCTGGTTCCTGCGCAACATGGCCGAGATCGTCGAAATGCAGGACGACGTCGCGCAGAGACACCACATCCCCGGCGGGCCAAGTTCCGAGGCCAACACGCTGGCGCAGGCCCCGTCGCCTGTGCCGAACGGCGAGGACTCGACAGGCCTGGGCGCCTCCCGCACCGACGACGCCAGCCCACCCCGTCTGCGGATGGACCGTGAGTATCTGCTCAAGCTCAAGCGCGCCGGCTTCTCGGACCGTCAGATCGCGATCCTTAGCGGAGCCAGCGAGAATGGGGTCCGCACGCTCCGGCGCGAGCTGGATGTGCAGCCGGTCGTCAAGCTGGTTGACACCTGTGCGGCCGAGTTCGAGGCTTACACCCCGTACTTCTATCTCACCTACGAGCGCGAGTGCGAGCATCGGCGCAGCGAGGAGCCCAACATCATCATCCTCGGCGGCGGCCCGAACCGCATCGGCCAGGGCATCGAGTTCGATTACTGCTGCGTGCACGCTGCCTTGGCGCTGCGCGAGCGTGGGTACGAGGCCATCATCGTCAACACTAACCCGGAGACGGTCAGCACCGACTACGACACCTCCGACAAGCTGTACTTCGAGCCTCTAACCCTCGAGGATGTCCTCAACATCTGCGAGAAGGAGCAGCCGCACGGCGTCATCGTTCAGCTCGGCGGGCAGACGCCCCTGAACCTGGCGGAGGACCTGGCCGAGCACGGCGTGCCGATCATCGGCACGACTCCGGCTGACATCGGTCAAGCCGAGGACCGGCAGCACTTCAAGCACATGCTGGACCGCATCGGCCTGCTGCAGACCCCGAGTGCCACGGCGACCTCCGTTGCCGGTGCGTGCGAGGCCGCCGAGGAGATCGGCTATCCGATCCTGGTGCGCCCCTCCTTTGTGCTGGGTGGGAGGGCCATGCAGATCTGCTACGATGAGGTCCACCTCCGCCAGTACATGGAACTCGCTGTTGAGGCCTCGCCCAAGCATCCGGTTCTCATTGATCGCTTCCTGGAGGACGCCATCGAGATTGACGTGGACGCGGTCTCAGACGGCGAGCGCTGCGTTATCGGTGGCGTCATGGAGCACATTGAGGAGGCCGGGGTTCACTCGGGCGATTCGGCCTGTGTGCTTCCTCCCTTCAGCCTGAGCGAGAGCGAGATTCAGAGCCTGATGGCGCAGACCCGCGCGCTGGCCGCCGAGTTGAACGTCGTGGGCCTGCTGAACATTCAGTATGCCATCAGAAACGAGCAGGTCTACGTCCTGGAGGCCAACCCGCGTGCCTCGCGCACCATCCCCTACGTGTCGAAGGCCATCGGCGTGCCGCTGGCCAAGATCGCAGCGCGCGTGATGGTGGGCGAGAGTCTGGAGGAGATCGGCTTCACCAAGGAGGTGGAGGTGAATCACTTCGCGGTGAAGCATCCGGTCTTCCCCTTCAGCCGCTTCTACGGCGTGGACACGATCCTGGGCCCGGAGATGAAGAGTACGGGCGAGGTCATGGGGATTGACCGCAACTTCGGGGCGGCCTTCGCGAAGGCCGCCATCGCCGCCGGGCAGACGCTGCCCACCAGGGGCACGGTGTTCATCTCGGTGCGCGACCGCGACAAGCGCGACGCCATCTTTGTCGCCAAGCACCTGGAGAACTTGGGCTTCAAGCTGGTCGCGACTGAGGGCACAGCTCGCGCCCTGCGGCGCAGCGGCATCGAGGCCGAGGTGCTCTATCGCGTCGGCGACGCGCGCGGGCGCAACGCCATAGACCTGATCGAGAACGAGCACCTGGACCTCATCATCAACACCCCCTCTGGCCCTCAGCCTCGGGACGACGAACGCCGGATTCGCGCGGCCGCCGCGCAGCACGGCGTTGCCTGCATCACCACCATGGCAGGGGCGGCGGTCGCGGTGCTGGGCGTTGAAGCGCTCCAGCGCGGCGAGCTGGACCTGCGCACCCTCCAGGAGTATCACAGCGAGATCATCCACCCGAACCCGACCGATGCGCAAGTCTGAGTTCCTGCTCCGATGCCGTTGTCGTTACCGTGGCACAGGCGCCCTTGCCTGTAAGCTGTTCGTCGTCGTCAGTTGCCGTCGGGAGGTCATGCACATGCCTGGAAGGCGGACCTTGCCCCTCATCGCCGGCGCCCTGCTTGTAACGCTGAGTTCCTTGACACTTGCCCTCGCTCAGACCTACCCCACCGATGGGCAACTCCTCGTCAACCCCGGCTTCGACACGGACGCCGACGAGAACGGCGTCCCGGACGGCTGGAGCACCTCACCGGAGCGCGCGCTCTTACGTGAGAAGGTCTTCATGGGCGGCGACCGCGAGCTGGTCTCCATCGGGAACACCTACGTGCTGGCGACGCAGCCCATCAAGCTGGAGCCGGGTGAGACCTACACGGTTGCCTTCCGCGCTCGCGGCGCCGGTGGCGGCACCGCTGGCGCGCTCATCGTCCACGGCAAGGAGAAGCCGACGCGCGAGATGCCGCTCATGTGGAACATCGCGCTGGACGAGGAATATGCTGAGTACTGGGCTCCGTTCAAGGCCCCGAACCCGGTCGCGGTCCTCTACATCTACAACGTCGCGAAGAAGGGCCAGGTGAGCTACGACTGGGTCTCCCTCATCAAGGGCAAGCCCGATCGCGCCTACGTGCGGCAGTTCCGCTTCGGCGAGCGCGACGACCCCGACGAGGACCCGGTGATTCTCCCGCATACGCCGTGGGCGACCCCGCTTTCCGGCGGCCCCATCAAGGCGATGGTGGCGCTGTACAACTATCGCACGATCCGCGAACTCGTGGAGTTGAGCCAGCGCCTGGACCTCGACTATGACGCAGTTGAGGGCGGCTACACTGGCGAATCACTGTGCTCGCCGACCGGACGCCGCCTGATGCGGCGCCTCAACGCGGGCGAGTACGAGGTCTACGTGGTCGCCAGCAGGCTGGACGAGCGCCTCGAGAAGGAGATTCGGGCGAAGGTCGAGGCTGGCGCCGGCCTCGTAGTCATCTCCGGCTTCGGGCGGCTCGGCAACTACTGCGACAAGGATGACCTCCAGGTCGCGGACGAGGATCACTACCTGCGCCGCGACCTGCCCTGGAGCGCGATGCCCTCGCACATCCTGAACGAGGTCCGCTTCGGCAAGCTGGGTGAGGGCCGCGTTGCCTGGCTGAACTTCCCCACGGACGTCGCGCGCGTCTGGGGCGTCTGGCCGGTCGAGAATGATCACGCTGCATATATGTCGCGCGAGATGCGCTACTGGGAGTACTGGCACGCCTTCATCGCGCGCGCCATCCACTGGGCCGCCCGCGGCGAAAGCGGGATCAAGGTGGAGCTTGCCACGAGCGCGCAGGAGCCCGCGCTCCGCATCACAGGCGCCCCCGAGGGCGCGACCGCGGACGTCGCCATCCGCCACAGCCGCGAGCTTCGCTTCGGCGCGCCGGACCTGAAGTACCCGGCACAGAACGCGCCGGCAGGGAATGCGCCTGTGACTGTCGGCATCCCAGCCGACGCGCCCGATGGGCAACTGTTGGCCGACCTCACCGTGCGCGATGCGAAGGGCGGTGCCTTGTACTGGGGTAGCCTCCTCATTGATCGCCCACAACAGGCAAGGATAGCCGAACTCACCCTCGACAGGGAGTACTACGAGCCTGGCGATACGGTGACGGCCACGGTGACCTGCGATCCTGTTGCTGAGGGGCTCCAGCTTCGCGCGCGCCTCGCGGACGCGTACGGCCGCGCCATGGCTGAGGCCGAGCAGCCTGCTGGCGAAGCTACGGCGCTTCGCATCTCTCCGCCGGCCGACCAGATTCTATGCGTGGGGCACAAGCTTTTCGTGCAACTGCTGCGCGGCGAGCACGAGGTCGACAGCGCTTGGACCGACGTCTACTTCCCGCGCCTGAGCTACGAGGGCGGCGCGCAGGACTTCCAGGTGACCTGCTGGGGCGACGGCTTCACTAACCCGATCGTCAGTCAGCAGTACAGCCGGATGCTCGCCGACCTCGGCCTGAACGGGAAGTTCGGGAGTTGGCCGTATGTCACCACCGAGTTCGCGCTGGTCCCGGCCGTGGGGTCGGGCATCGGCGGCGTGTTCTGGCCCGGCAAGCCGACGGGCGACGGTGTGCGCCATCCCTGCCTGAGCGATCCGGCGACCATCGAGAAGTACACCACCGACGCCACCGGAGTGCTCCCGCCCCTGCGCAAGTTCGGCGTCTTCGCCGTCAACCTTCAGGACGAGGCGACGCTCGCCAACCGCCATGAACGCTACGAGGTCTGCTTCTCCGAGTACTGCCAGGCGCGCTACCGCAAGTGGCTGAAGAACCTCTACGGCGATGTAGCCGCGCTCAACGCCGAGTGGGGCACGAACTACGCGGACTTCGACGACATCACCGGCGCGCGCACCGAGGACGTGCGCGGGACGGGTAACTTCGCGCCCTTCGTGGACTTCCGCACCTTCATGACCGATGTCTGGGTGGAGGCCATGCGGCGCGTTACTGAGAGCTTGAAGGTAGGCATGCCCGAGACCCGCATCGGTCACACCAACACCTTCGGCTCGATGCCCACCAACGGCGTTGACTACTACAAGCTCTGCACGCAGACCGGCTTCGGGTGGGCCCAGGAGTACTCCGAGGCTATCAAGGGCTCCGCGCACAAGGCCGTCTTCGATTTGTGGCGCAGCTTCTGCCCACCGGATTTCCCCAACTACGGCTGGATCGGCTATGACCACCGCCATGAGGCCGTGACCTATGAGCCGTGGTGGCTGGCGCTGCACGGCAGCCGCGGGGTCAGCTACTACGCCTGCAACTCGGTCTCGCCTGAGCGGGGGAAGTCCTGGGCGCTCATCTACCCGACCCAGGCCTACACGCCGTACTCGCGCGATGTGAAGGAAACTATCACCGACCTGCGCGAGGGCGTTGGCAAGCTGCTGATGGAGTATGATCGTGTGCAGCCGCAGGTCGCCCTGCTCTGGTCGCATCCGAGCATGTTGGTCGCCTGGTGCGAGTCAACCTGGGACCAGCCGGTCCCGCCCGAGAGTAGCGTCACCGACTCCTACGGCAGCTACTTCAAGAGCGCCTTCTACTTCCGCCTGCTGCTTAACGAGCTCCAGCTCACCTGCAACTACGTCGCGCCGCCGCAGATACTCGACGGCGGCCTCGAGAAGTACAAGATGCTGTTCCTGCCCTTTACCGCGGCCATCTCCGACGAGGTTGGCGATAAGCTGCTCGACTGGGTCCAGGCTGGTGGGACGCTGATTGCTGACATGCGCCTGGCGCGCACCGACGAGCATGGCAAACCACGCGACACCGACTTGCTGGAGCGGCTGATGGCGGTGCGCCGGACCGCGCCGGAAGCTACCTACGAGAGCGGGCAGGTGACGGTCTCCGACGGCCGCACCTTCGAGACCTCAGCCCGCGAGACCATCGAGGCCGTGGGCGGCGCGCAGGTCATCGGCAAGCACGCGGATGGCACGCCGGCGCTGGTGCGGCGCAAGCTCGGTAGGGGGGCGACCATCTACCTCAACTTCCTCCTGCCCAAGTACGACCCGGCGGCCGTCAAGATGCTCGAGGCTCTCCTCGTGGACGCCGGCGTCGAGCGGCCCGTCGTTGTCAACACGAAGGACCCGGACAATCCGGCCCGCGCCTGGGAATGCGCGCGCTTCCGCCGCGGCGAGATCGAGCTGGTGGGCCTCATCCGCGACCATCGCCTGGTCGAGCAGCCGCAGAGCGCCGCCGTGGAGTTCGACCGCACGGCGCATGTCTTCGACCTCCGCGCGCGCACTGGGCTGGGCGAGGCGCGGGCCGTCGAGTCCACCCTTGCGCCGGGCGAGGCGAAGGTCTATGCCCTGCTGCCTTACAACGTCACCGGGATAGACCTGGCGCTTGGCGAGGAGTGGTCGTACGCTGTTGCGCTTCAGGGCACCGGCCAGGTTGGCGACCACGTGCTGCACATCTCTCTGACCGACCCGAAGGGCAACCGCCAGCGCGCGTATGACAAGAACGTCCTGGCCGTTGGAGGCAAGTATGAGAGCCGCCTGCCCTTTGCTCTCAACGACGGCGAGGGCGAGTGGACCCTGACCATCCGCGACGTGCTGACTGGTGTGACGGCTCAGGCGCGCGTGAGCTACGCCCGCGCGCCAAGATAGGGTGGATGCCTGCCCGTGCTGTAATTGCTCTCCTCCCCTGCAGGGGCGCCGACATTCCTGTCGGCAGGCATTTGTTATCGGCGACAAGAATGTCGCCGCTCCCATGCGGGGGACAGGCACAGGGGCGCCGACATTCCTGTCGGCGGGC
>JALGVE010000172.1 GCA_029820045.1 Candidatus Zipacnadia bacterium
CCACCGGCTAGTCGCCACCCAGCGTTTTCTTTTTTCCCGCTCTGCCCAACTCGGCCGACACTACACCACCGCACTAGTCATCCGCGCCAGCAGACCTTATCGGACAGGCTGCTTCGGAGCTACGGCGGACAAGCCGGAGGCCCTTGGGAGAGGGGGAGAGGACGCACGGCGGTACACCACGCGCCTTTGCCCGTGGGCAGGCATGATGTATACTCACCACGCCGACTGCAGCGCAACCTCACCACGGACTTCGACGGAGGCATGTGATGAAACGCATCACCGCGGTCGCAACGATAGTCGCGCTGATGGCCTTTCCCTGCCTTGCACAGGACAGGGACGGCGATGCTATCCCCGACGCCGTCGAGGCTGAGCTTGGCTCCGACCCGGACTTCGCCGAGGACTTCGCCCTGCTCTTCCACGACGGCAGCGCGGCTGAGGGCGATGAGACGCTGGGCAAGGCCTTCGCAGACGCGCCGGATTTCGTGGACCTGTACCTGGCCAGCGTCGCTCAGGATCGCTGGCTCTTCAAGGTCACCTTTACCCAGGACTACGTGGGCGAGTCGAACACCTTCATCCTCTACCTGGACGCGGACCTCGACGAGAGCACGGGTCGCCAGGATAGCAACCTCGGTACCGACCTGATGTATGTGCAGGCCAACGGCGAGTTCAAGCTGACCGAGCACACCAAGGGGCTACGCACCGACCCGCTCAGGATGGCGATAGTCGGCAATGCCATCTACGTTTGCGCCGACCTGCCGCTGGGCGAGGGCCATGCCGGCGGCAAGGTGCGCTTCAAGGTCCTCTCCCACGTCTCGCCGCCGCACGACCAGGACTCTGACACGATGGCCTGGCAGGTTGCGGAGCTTCCGGAGGCCCGCGAGGCCGACAAGCCCCGCATCGGCCTCCCGCCACCCATGACACCCATCGTCCAGCTCAGCACCGACAAGCCGGACCGCGACGGCGACGGTATCCCCGACGAGGTGGAACTCAGGCTGGGGATGGACCCCGAGACCAGGGACTTCCTGCACCTTCTCCACGACGACAAGACGATCCCGGAGGGCGACGAGACGCTCGGCGCCTACGAGAAGGCGCCGGATATCACCAAGGTGTATTTCGGCAACGTCGCGAGCGACCGCTGGGTCTGGCGCGTTGACTTCGCCGAGGACTACCCCGCGCCCGAGGCCCTGCTCATCTTCTACCTCGACGTTGATCACGATTTCACTACTGGCCGCCAGGACGGCGCGCGTGGCGTTGACATCATGCTGCTCTGCCAGGGCGGCTCCTTCAGCGCCAGTGTCCACAACTCGGCCGTTACCACCACCGACCGGCGCGTTCGCGGCGCGATAGACGGCAACTCTGTCTACTTCTCGATGGACCTGCTCCTCAACCAGAACGAGGATGGCAACAGCGAGTTCCGCGGCTTCGTCCTGAGCCAGGGCTACGTGAACAGGTCTGACTCCGACCGCACCGACAGCTTCACCGTGGTCGGCCCGGGCGTCTCGGACCGCCCCAAGCCCAGGGTTGTGGCCGCCTCCGAGTTCCGCTCTGAGAACGTCTATGTCGAGGCCCCCTGGCTGGGCTGGCGCGAGGACCTGCGCAAGATGCGCGCGATTACGCTCGATGCCGCGTCCGCGAAGCTTACTCGCATGAAGCTCACCGACCGCGCCCTAGTGCCGGAGAGGGGACGCGCCCGCGCGGTCTTTCAGTCCCCCGCCGCCGGGCGCTACCACCTTGGCCTGGTGCTGCGCGACAGCGCCGTGGGTGAAAACCAGGTCGAAGTGAAGGTGCGCGGCGAGAGGGTCGCCAACTGCGTCGCCGCGCAGAGTGACGGCGCGCTGTATCTGTTCGTCACGAAGCAGCCGGTCAGGCTCGCCAAGGGTGATGCGATAGAGATCGTCGCCGCTGAGCCTGCGCAGGACTTCTACGTGGCGGAAGTGGCTTGCTCCTCGGCCGCCGCGCCCGCGAGGGCTTGAGGTAACCCACCTGACTACGTACTGCCCGCCGCAAAAGGGCGACATCGTGCACGTGGACATCTGCTGGTTGACCAACCTGCCCTGCCGTGGCAAGGTCGAGTGGGGCGAGGGCGCGGCCCTTGACGAGTCCGCCGAGGGCGAGCACGTCACCTACAACCATCGCGTGCGCCTGGAGGGCCTCAGACGCGGGGCGAAGTACTCGGTCCAGGCCATCTCTGGGGGCGGCGAGGAGGCGGCCGCCTCTGAGACGCTCTCCTTCGTCGCCGACCGCAAACGCCTGGCTAAGGGTAGCGTCCGCCGCGCGCAGGTGCAGCTCAGCTTGCTCGACGCGATGGAAGGCGACCGTCCCGCCT
>JALGVE010000093.1 GCA_029820045.1 Candidatus Zipacnadia bacterium
CAGCCCGGCCCGCGACCCCCGAGACGCGATGGGAACGCCGTACGGAGGGCGGGGCTTCAGCCCCGCCAGGCAGAGACGCCTCAGAACGGCAACGCCCGGCAGGACTGAAGTCCTGCCCTCCGTACGCGGAAGATGTTTGGCAAGCAGGAGCCCATCAGCCGGGCGCCGACCGGCACACCCCAAAACCGATGCTCCTGGGGTCCCGGAAAGCATCCTTGACTCGGCGAGGCGAATCGGTTAGTATTCTCCTGTCACAGTTGATGGCGAGGGATTGCCGTCGGCTGTGTCGTTACCTTAGGGCACGCGCAATAGAGTGGGAAAGGGCGAAGCGCGTTGTATGCAATAGTTGAGGTCGGCGGGCGTCAGCATAGGGTTGAACCGGACCGAGTGGTCAAGGTTGACAGGCTCAAGGCCGAGCCCGGCGAAGAGATAGAACTTGACAAGGTGCTGGCAATCAGCGACGACGAGGGCAACCTGCGCGTCGGCACGCCCTACCTGGATGAGGCGAGGGTGACCGCGCGCATCGTCCAGCAGGGGCGCAACCCCAAGATCGACGTCGTCAAGTTCAAGGCCAAAAAGCGTTACAAGCGCCGGAAGGGCCATCGGCAGCACTTCACAGCGCTGGAGATCACAGGTATCAACGGCTAAGGCCCGGCTTCGCGGCCCGCTCGCGCAGGTCGCCGCGGCCAGCCGATAGGAGTTGACGTCATGGCACACAGGAAGGGCATGGGGAGCACCCGCAACGGCCGGGACAGCAGGGCAAAGCGGCTGGGGACCAAGGTGTTTGGCGGCCAGCAGGTCACGGCCGGCAGCATCATCGTGCGCCAGCGCGGCACCAAATTCCTGCCAGGGCGCAACGCGGGGATAGGCAAGGACGACACCGTCTTCGCGAAAGCCGATGGCTATGTGCAGTTCGTGTCCAGAGGCAGGACCAAGCTCGTACATATCGTCGAGGAACCGCAGCCGGCCAGGTGACAACCCTAGCGCGGCAGAGCCGACCCCGCCTGTGCGTGGGCGCTCTGTACAGGCCGCGGTGTTTGGGCGACGATTGAGCCGCAGAGGAACCGAATGTAGGACAGTAACTGCCGGCGCCCTGGCGCCGGTATTTACATTGATGGGGATAGGCGGAAGCGCAGCATGTTTATTGATGAGGCCCAGATAACGGTCAAAGCGGCGCGCGGCGGCGACGGCGCGGCCAGCTTCCGGCGCGAGAAGTACGTCCCGCGCGGTGGGCCGGACGGCGGCGACGGCGGCAAGGGCGGCGATGTGATACTGGAGGTCAAGCCCGACATGCGCACGCTGCTTGACTTCAAGTATCGCAGCGTGTTTAAGGCCGGTAAGGGGCGCCAGGGCAGCGGCAAGAAGCGCACGGGCAAGGACGGCGAGGACTGCATAGTGCCGGTGCCGCCGGGTACCGTGGTCTATGATCTCGACCTGGACCGGGTCGTGGCCGACCTGGTCGCCCCGGGGCAGCGGCTCATCGCCGCCCGCGGCGGTAAGGGCGGTCGGGGCAACAGCTCCTTCGCGACGCCGAGCCGCCAGGCGCCCCGCTTCCGCCAGCGCGGCGCGCCCGGCGAGGAGCGGCGCCTGCGGCTGGAACTTAAGCTCCTGGCCGACGTGGGCATCATCGGCTACCCGAATGTCGGCAAGTCCACGCTTATCTCCCACGTTTCCGCAGCCAAGCCAGAGATCGCCCCCTACCCCTTCACCACCCTCCAGCCCAACCTGGGCGTGGTCAAGTTCGAAGACCACACCTCCTTCGTCATCGCAGACCTGCCCGGGCTGATCGCGGGTGCGCATGAGGGGGTAGGCCTCGGACACCAGTTCCTGCGTCACATCGAGCGCACGAGGCTGCTCGTGCACATGCTGGACGTCGCCGCCGTCGAGGGCCGCGACCCGCTTCAGGATCGGCTCGACATCAACCGGGAGCTGCAACTGCACGACGAGAAGCTGTCAAGCCTGGAGCAGGTCATGGCGTTGAACAAGATTGACCTGCTCCCGCTTCAGCGGGACCGCGAGAACGTCGCACACGTGCGCGAGGTATTGGAGGCCGAAGGGCTCGCGGTCTTCCCCATCTCGGCTGCAACCGGAGAGGGCGTGCAGGAGTTAGTCAACCACCTGCGCGAGCGCCTGGCGCTGTCCGAGCAGGATGAGGAGGTCGAGACCCCGGCGGAGATGGTCATCGAGATACCACCGTTGCCCCGCCGTGAACTGAGGGTCCAGCGGCTGAGCAATGACGTGCTGGCCGTGAGCGGCACGCGCATCGAGAACCTAGCGGCAACGACAGACCTGCAAGCAGCGGAGAGCCTCGCCTGGTTCCAGCAGCAGCTTGAGGAGCAGGGCGTGACCGAGTTCCTGCGCAAGGCCGGGGCGCGCGAGGGTGATACCGTTGTCATCGGCGACATCGAGTTTGAGTACTCCGAGGCGGCGTTTGAGTAGACGCGCCGACCGGTTGCGTCCAAGAAGGTCCCGTAGGTCCGAGCTCCTGCTCCGACTCCGTCGGCCTTGTCCAGGTTTCTGCGCCTAACCCTGTACTATCGGCGAAAGAACGCCCACCGTTCGTGCCTCCCTGAACACAATGTACCTCACGGCCGGCCGCCGTCGCATGACCGGGAACACCAACGACGAGGCAGTCGGAGCAGGAGCTCCGACCTACAGACGGCAACGTCACCCGACGACACGCCGACAGCTCTTGCGGGTGCCGGCTCCCTATCCCCCTCTTTTCAGAGGTGACGCGGTGTGTTAAAATCCCCATCAACCACGACCAACATAGCAAGGAGGCAGACCTACCTTGTCCGAGGTTCAGGAGCGTGAAGTCGTTATCATCGGCGGCGGGGCAGCTGGCTTGACCGCCGCAATGTACGCCGTGCGCTACGGGCTCAATTCTGTTCTGCTGACGGAGGGCGCGCCCGGCGGGCAAACCGCCACCGCCGCCACTATCGAGAACTACCCGGGCTTCCCCGACGGCGTCAGCGGCGCCGAACTCATGGCCCGACTCACACAACAGGCCGAGAACACCGGCGTCGAGATGGAGAGCGTCAGAGCCAACGCCATGGAGCGCGACGGCGAGCGCTGGCAACTACTGACTGACGGGCCAAGCTATTCCGCCGCCGCCGTCATCCTGTGCGTGGGGGCCTCGCCCCGTCGCCTGAAAGTCCCTGGCGAGGAGGAACTCTTCGGCCACGGAGTCTCCTATTGCGCCACCTGCGACGGGTTCTTTTACCGCGACCGGACCATCGCCATCGTCGGAGGTGGCAACACCGCCATCGAGGAAGCGCTCTATCTGGCGGATATTGCCGAGAAGGTCTACGTGATCCACCGGCGCGACGAACTGCGGGCCGACGCGGTGCTCGCCCAGCGCGTCGAGGACACTGACAACCTAGAGGTAATCTGGGACAGCGTGGTAACTCAGGTCAACGGCGACGACCTCATCGAGTCGGTGACGCTGCATAACCAGAAGACCGGCGAGGACAGTACCCTCAAGCTGGAGGGCCTGTTCGTGTCCATCGGTTTCGAGCCGAACACCGAGTTCGTAGCTGACCTGCTGGAGCTGGAGGATGGTTTCATTGTCACCGACCAGCGCATGGCAACCTCACAGCCGGGCATCTTCGCCGCTGGCGATGTGCGGGTCACACCGCTTCGGCAGATAACTACGGCCGTCGGCGATGGGGCGATAGCTGCTGACAGCGCTCACAAGTACGTGTCGGAGCGACGTTAGCCCGTTGTGGCGGGGCGCGCGCGCGTGCCCCGCGGAAGTGTTGCCTAGTTGCTTTGCTGCGGCACGCGGGGGCTGCCCTTAGCCCCCGCCACCATGACACCAAACGAGTCCGTTGGGGAGGCAGAGCGCGTGGCAGTCCTGATGCGATATTTGCTCCTGGTGACCTTCGCTACTCCCTCGGTCCGCGATCTGACTCCGGCGGACCTGGAGGCCATCGCCGCCTCGCCGTATCACGGCGTTGCCTCCGCCCTGGTAGGGGCCTATGACGTGGACCCGGTCCCCCCCGCCTCGGCGTTCGCGGCTTCCGACGATCTCGTGGGACAGCACCTGAAGGACAAGCACGTCTGGCCCTGGGTGTTCCTCAACCGGATAATCGGTAGGGCAACGGACACCGAGGGCTACGCTCACTCAGGCGCGCCATCCCCCGAATACTTCACCAATATCAAGGGCATGGACCTCTGGGATGAGACCGGAGCCCTCTCAGACTGGATGGCGATCTGGCGGTTGGCGGTGCAGCTTTCGGACGAGCTGAATACTCCCGGCGTCGTGGTTGACCTGGAGGCGTACAACGACTACCGGGCCTACGATCCCGTCTACCTGGCGAAGCAATCGGGCAAGCCCGTAGAGGAGATCATCGAGCGCCTGAAGGAGATCGGCGCCGAGATGGCGATGGTCATCAAGGAGGAGCGCAAGGGCGCGCTCATCTGGACATTGTTCTCCGGCCTGGACCGCCCTCGCTACGGCCCGGACAACAGCACCTACTACCGCTCCGTCGGCTATCTGCTCCTGGGGATGCTGGATGCGGCGCGTGAGAACGACATCGCCATAACCATCATAGACGGCGGCGAGGTCGGCCTCGGCTACTACAACGACTCGCTGGAGCGGCTGCAGGCGAGGATCGCCGCGCGGCGGGAGCAGTTCGCCGAACTCCAAGGCGAGGCTTCGGGGAGGTTCGAGCTCGGAGGGACGATCGCCCCCTGGAACGACCCCTCACTGCTTACGGGCTGGGCGGCGCGGGTAGCGGGCGACGATCCCCCGTTCAAGTCAGTGGATGACTTCGCTCCCCTCGTAGACGAACTGCTGACCAACTACGCGTGGGTGTGGATCTACGCGGCCTCGGCCGTGGGCTACGACCCGTACGACCCCGAAGTCGCGGCGCCGTACAACCGTATGCTGGAACAGGCGCTGGCGAAGACCGAGCACTAGCTACCGTCGTGCGAAGGCGCGCGGGATATGATCCCGCGCCTCCGCACGGCAAGACGCATGGTGGCGGGGGCTGCCCCCAGCCCCCGCATAGTCCCAAGCTCCTCGCAGGTGCGGATGCTACGAGGGGTGAGGGCACCCCCGTCACGATACATCATTGATGCTCACAGGCTTCCGGCGCAGGAGCATCGGTTTTGCGAGGCAGGCTCGGGCTGTGGTGTAGGGCGGGGACCTGTGCCCCGCCCGCCTGGGGCGCGCCACAGGTGCGCGCCCTACATACGATAGCGGCGCCCGCGGTGCCGCCGAGGCGCGATCGGCGCGGCACCCCCGCCGAGGGCGACGAGCGGCAGGGCTAGAAACGATGCTTCTGGCTTCCGGCGTTCATTTCTTGACAGCCCTCGGCGCGAGGAAGTAAGATTGCCCTGACGCGGGGGGAGACGGTCCACGTGGGCATTCCCGTCGCACGGGAGGTGAGTATGGTGCGTTCGCACCACTCGGCGAACCTCATACGACCCCTTGTAGTAGTATTCTTGGTGGCAGCGCTCGGCCTGCTGTGCAGCGGTTGCCATGAGGATGACGTCGAGGAGCAACTCGGGCGGATGTCGGCAGCCTCCGTCGAAGCCGCCTATGACGTGGACACTGACCCCCTCATCTGCGAATGGATCAACAACGCGGGCCAGACCCTGGTCAGCCACTCCCGGCGTCAGCATATCCCCTACGAGTTCAAGGTAATTGACACCGACATGGTCAACGCCTTCGCCGCTCCCTATGGGCATATCTACGTGACGCAAGGCTTCCTTGACTTCGCTGAAAGCGAGGACGAAATCTGGGTTGTGCTCGGACACGAGATCGGGCACGTTGTAAACCGCGACAGCATCAAGTCCTTCAAGCGCAGCCTGCTGATGAACATCATCGCAGCCGTCATCAGGTCCGAGTCCAATGCGCTGGGCGATGCCGTCGGGCTGGGTTTCGGCCTGCTCTCGCTGCGCTACAGCCGCAAGGACGAGTACGATGCCGATGACAGCGGGACCTTTCTGAGCTATCGGGCTGGATACGACCCGAACGCCAATATCGCGTTCTTCACGCGCCTGATGACCGACGTCGAGAAACGAAAGCCCGGTAGTTGGGAAGTCTACTTCATGACTCACCCCCCGACGGAGCGGCGCATCGGGCGCCAGGAGCGTCGCCCGGAACTCGATCCTGAGAACGTGGAGGCGCTCACTCACATCGGGCGCGGCTACTCGCGCCGCGCACAGTACTCGCAGGCCATCAGGTACCTCACGAAGGCAGCCGAACTCGATCCCAAGGCGCCGGACCTCGAGATAGCCCTGGGGGACGCCTACGCGGCGCGCGGGGAGTTCGACAAGGCGGCGGAGCGCTACTCTGCGGCGCTGGAGCTGACGCCCGATGACAGCTACGCCAAGATGCAGCTTGCTGCCGTGGAGGCGAACCAGCCCTACCAGGCGCCGGGCATCGCCGAGGCCGGGCGCGAACATGCCACCGAACTGCTCGCGCAGACGCATGAGCTGGAATCAACGGCTGCGGTCACCATGGCCACCGCGGCCACGCAGGGCGCCGCTGTGTCCACGGACATGACCGACTTGGTCGCCATGGTCAAGGGCATGAACCGGAGGCTGATGTCGCTGGCGGACGAGAGGACTGAGGTCAGCGAGGCCCTTCAGCAGTTAATTGTCCGCGGCAATGCGGCCATCGCCCGCGCCAACGACTCTGTCTACATGCTGGAGAGGGTGAACCAACACCTCGGGGAGGCGGGCAGTGAGATAAAGAGCCTGCTGGAGACGACTGAGGCGCAGCTTGCGGATGCCGAGGCAGGACACGGCGACCCCAGCGACCTGCGGGTGATGCGCAACGCCATCACCGAGCTAAGGCGCGCTGTGGGGACCGTCGAGCTGGCGACGGGAGAGACGCCCAAGACTCTGACGGCAGTGAGGGGCGCGCAATTAGCCGCTGAGAAGACCACCACCCTGCTGGAGGGCCTGGTGCGTGACCCGCGCAGGCGCAGGATGTTCGCCGACGACCTGCGGCTCAGTGCGACACGTACGAGCAGACAGGCCATCAACGCCCTCCACGCGGCCAACCGCGCCCGGCGCATGAGCATAAAGGCACGCAGCCACGCGCTGCTGGCGCGCATGAACCTGCTCGGCATCGGCGCCAGCCCTGAGTTGCAGGCGGTCTACGACAAGCAGGTCAGCCACTACCTGCTCTGCCCGACAGCGGAGGTGCGCGCTATGCGCAACGAGGGCCTCGGCTACGGCGAGGCCGCGGTCTGCATCGCCGCCGCGAAGAGTCTGGGAACCAGGCCCGGCCGTTTCATCGTGCAGGAGGGCAGGTCAGTAAGCCCCGTCGGCTCCGCCCTGCGCGAGGGAGCCGCGCTGTCGAACGCGAATGTTCTGATGAAGTTCCTCGCCACAGCCATGGAACAGGAGCGGGAAGCCTTCGAGGTGGAGCCGGCAGCATAGAGGGAGCAGGTCATGGGGCACAGGCGATGGGTCATGGGGCCGTGGGCCGTGGGTCGGAGCTCCTGCTCCGACTCCGTGCGGCGACAGCCGGCTCCCTAACAGGAGCGGCGACATTCCTGTCGCCGAGCCTGCCCGACAAGAATGTCGGGCCTCCTGAGGGGCAGGGTCAACGGGAGTCGGAGCAGGAGCTCCGACCTATTGACGGAAACAGCGGCGAGCGCAGGTTGCCTCTGACCCACGACTTGCCTACGAGCCGTATGATGTACGTTCGCCGTTCTCACCTGTTCCCTATTCCCCATTCTCCGGAGGCAGCTAGCAGCGATGAACAGCCTGGAGCGTGTGATGACAGCCCTGCGGCGCGAGCAGCCCGACCGCGTGCCCGTCTGGGAACTCATCGTCAATCAGCCGGTCATTGACGCCCTCTACGGCGACATCTCCTATCAGGACTTCGTCGAGCGCGAGTTGGATGGCGTGACCCTGGTCGAGGATCAGCTCACAGAGCCGGTCGGTGAGAGCCTGGAGCGCGATGAGTGGGGCATCGTCTGGAAGATGCCGGAGTTCGGGATACCGTACGCGGTCGGCCACCCGCTGGAGAGCTGGGATGACCTGGCCGACTACCGCGCGCCCGACCCAGAGGCCGATCATCGGCTGAGAACGCTTGAGGCGGCGATTGAGCGCTTCAAGGGCGAGAAGGCCATCGTCTTCCTCGGGCACGACGTGTACGAGTTCTGCGCGTACCTGCGTGGCATGGATAAGCTGTTGATGGACTACGCGCTGCACCCTCAGAAGGTCCACCAGCTCTGCCGCATCATCATTGACTACAAGAAGCGGGTAATGCAGCGGGCGCTGGAGATGGGCGCGGACATTGGTCTCACCGGCGACGATTATGCGCACCGCCACGCGCCGATGATGTCGCCGGCCCACTTCGAGGAGTTCATCCAGCCCTATTTCGCGGAGATTATCGAGGTCACGCACCAGGCGGGCGCGCCCTTCGTCAAGCACACGGACGGGAACGTCTGGCAGATCCTCGACATGATGATTGACGCGGGCATTGACGCCATTGACCCGCTGGAGCCCATCGCCAACATGGACATCGGCGAGGTCAAGAAGGCGTACGGAGACAGGCTGGCGGTGTGCGGCAACGTGGATTGCGGGGAGCTGCTCTGCCGCGGCACGCCCGAGCAGGTCGTCGAAGCCACCAAGGAGACCATCGCCAAGGCCTCGCCCGGCGGCGGGCACATCCTGGCCTCGAGCAACAGCATCCACCCGGCGGTGAGGCCGGAGAACTACCGCGCGATGCTGGACGCGGCGGCGGAGTTCGGCCAGTACCCGCTCGACGAGCAGATGGTCGCCGAGTATCGCGAGAAGAACTACATCGCCGATATCGCGGGCGAGGAGTACGGCGACTTCGAGCGCGCGTGACGGCGGGCAATGACCCATCCGTCTCCCGCTAACAGGGGGACAGTCCCCGGACTGGCGCGAGCTTTTCGGACAGGCTCAAGGACGGCGGCTCGGGTCTGCCCGCAAAGTCATGCCGCCGTAAGGAGGGCCGCCCAAAGACGCCGGAGGCCCGTCCCGCCTGATGGGCGGGAGGGCGAAGGCGTCTGAGGCCGGCCCGCGTCTGCCACGAGGCAGGAGTTCCGACCTACGAACGGCAGCAGACGCCGGGGGGAGTCCGGCCGATTGTTGTTGTGGTCGTGCCCGTCGGCCGACTTCGGGCGGCGCTCAGTCATAGGCCGCGGCCTGCACCGTGGCGATGCTGGCAGACAACGCGGCGACAAGA
>JALGVE010000173.1 GCA_029820045.1 Candidatus Zipacnadia bacterium
CGCGTCACCAGGCGCGGAAGGCGCCCCTCCTGTGCGGCCTGAACCTCGCCCCGATCCTCACGCAGTTCGGGAGGGATCCACGGCAGGTCGAGCGCGGCGTAGACCTCTTCCTCCGTCTCGCCGGCCACGCGTTCGTCATTGCGAAACGCGCCATACTCGCTCAGTTTCAGCCCTCGCTGTATGGCCATCTGGCGCAGGACGATGTTATGGGCCTTGGAGCCGGTAAAATAGACCAGGGCAGCACCGTACGACTCGCGCGCGACGGCGCGCACGTCCACCTGCAGGCCACTGCGCAGCCGCACGGTGCTCCGGGTCTCGCCCCGAGAGACGACCTCCTCGACGGCCGAATACGACGCCAGACGGTCCATGACGGCCGCTGGGGCGTCCCCCGTCACCAGGATGTCCAGGTCACCCACGGTCTCCAGGCGACGACGATAACTGCCGGCCGCCTCGACGCGATCCACACCCTCCGTCTTGCGCAGGTACTCCAGGAGTGGCGTCACAAACTGCTCGGCAACACTCAACAGCGTGCGCTGCTCTCGGACGCGCGCGCGCTCGAGCTCGCGAAGGATCTTTTCCTCCGTCTTTGCCCCGAAACCGGGCAGCGTGCGAACCCGCCCCAGGCGAGCCGCCTCGGCCAGATCTGCCAGGCCGGTGATCTGGAGATGCTCGTACAGGGCCTGCACGCGCTTGGGGCCCAACCCCTCGACGCGCAGGAGCTCGCGCAGGCCGGACGGCGTGCGCTTTTCCTCCTCTTCGAGCTTGGAGAGCCGTCCGGTCTCCACGATCTCGCGAATCTTCTTGGCGATACTCTCCCCGACGCCCGGTAGCTCGGTGAGATCCTCACCCTCGTACACCATGTCCTCCAAGCTCCGCGGAAGGGTGGAGATGGTCCGGGCGGCGTTCCGATAGGCGCGCACGCGGAACCGATCGGCACCCTCGATATCCAACAGATCGGCGAGTTGGGTGAGCTTGTCGGCGATCTCCGAGTTGGTGATAGGCATGTTGCTCTCGTCCTCTCACTGTGCATGCGCTGGGCAGCCAGCCACACCACAAGTCGCAGAGGGGCACAGTGGCGGCAGGTTGTTGCCCAACACGCCTGGACTCTGTTGACAGTATAGCACCGAGGGACGGGGCGTACACGAACTGCGACTCGCTTCCAAAGTGTGTGGGCGACTTTGTGAAGGCGGATTTTGGCAAAAGGGGGCTTCGGGTCCATCCTGTAGGTGTCAAAACCAAAGGAGGAACCGAAGCCCATGCACATTATGGACCGTGCCCGCGCCTTTGTCGAATCGCTGCGTCGGATGAGCCAGCGCTCCGAGAATGACCGGCGATGCTGTCCCCTCTGCCACACGCCCGGCGCCATCAAGCACGGCTTTCGGGTCCGCCGCCCCTACACATTCCGGGGACGCATCGAGGTGCGCGTGCAGCGGTACCTGTGTGAGGCCTGTGGGGGCACCTACTCCGAGGATCACCCCGATCTACCTGTGGGCAGCTGGTACGCGCGGAGCGTGCAGCGCTACGCTATCGACCAGTGGATGTACACGGGCAGCTCCTTCCGGCGGGTGGCGGAGTGGGTGCGCTCCATGGTGGGCAAACAGGAGCGCTGGCAGGTTTGGCACCCCACGAGCACCCCGTCGCCGGAGGAGGAGCGTTGTCGGCTGAGTCACAGCACGGTGCAGCGTTGGGTGGACAAGGGTGCCCAGCGGGTAGAGGGGCAGGTGGAAGGGCTGTATGCGGGGGTGCCGTCCTCGGGGCTGCTGGGGGCGGATGGGCTGTGGGTGCGGCTGCGGGGCGGGACGGTGCGGGTGCTGTTGATGCTGCGCGACAGCGCCACGGGGCTGTTGTGGCCGCCGGTAGTGGCCCTGGGGGAGGAAGCGGCCTCCGCGTGGGCGGCGCTGTTCGCCCAGGCCCAGCGGGCGGGGCTGGCTGGAGGAGCTGCGCGCAGTGGTGAGCGACGGGGCCCAAGGGCTACTCAGCTACCTGCGTGAGGAGCTGTCCCACGTGTACCAGCAGCGGTGCATCTTCCACATCTGGCGCAACCTGGGTGGGGAACTGCGTCGCCAAGCGGCGCGGGCGGCCGACGGGCTGGAGGGGGAGGAGGCGGAGACGGCTCGGCGCAGGACACGAGGCGAGCTGACGCACCTGGTGCACGAGGTCCTGGATGCCGACACCTTCGAGGCTGCCGAGGAGGCTCTGGCCCGCTTGTCCCAGCACCCCGGAGGCGCGGAACTCTGGAAGGTGCTGAACCAACGCTTCATCCACCTGCTGACCCACCTCATGGACGAGCACCGGGGGGTGGGGCGGGTGACGCCGGAGTGGTGCTGGCGGGACTACCGGCTGCGGTTGAGCCGGGGGCGCAACCACGGGTCGACGAAGCGCCAGCGGCGGGCGGGGCTGGTGTGGACCATCTATCGCAACTTCACCCCGGCGCAGATGCGTCGGGAGCGGAGCCGACACTACCGCCACCCAGGGAAGAGTGCG
The DNA here is from genome assembly GCA_029820045.1 of Candidatus Zipacnadia bacterium. Classification (GTDB taxonomy): domain Bacteria; phylum Armatimonadota; class Zipacnadia; order Zipacnadales; family UBA5352; genus JALGVE01. The sequence continues at coordinate 2,485 of JALGVE010000173.1, forward strand.
TTGGAGGTGGCGGGAAT
>JALGVE010000094.1 GCA_029820045.1 Candidatus Zipacnadia bacterium
CCCTTTTCTCACCTACCAGTTGACATACACAGTCCGTACGGCACGGCTTTGCTAGCCGCCGTGCCCCGCCCTACACTACTCACAAGGCGACTTACTCTAAAAACGATGCTCCTCATGACGTGCTGGCAAGGAGCGGCCTGGCGATCAGACGATCCCCGGAGTGGGGGAGAGGCGCCGGAGAGCGCGGGAATCTAGTGGCCGCTCCCGACGTCATTATCAGTGGTGTAGACGTGACAGAACGGAAAGGAGCCAACCAGAATGAGGCCCTCAAAGAGCGTCAGGACCATGGTCGTCGGCGCTTGCTCAATAGCCCTGCTCGCTGTGATGCTGGTCGGCGTCCGCGGGACAGTCGCCGCTTATCGAGGCGGTGACGGCGCGGTAGCCGGGATTGCGGCGGTGCAGCCCCCCCAGAGCTGCGCTGCCTGCCCGCTGGCAGGGACAGATCAGTGCGCAAGTTCCCCCACCGCCGTCACTGACAAGAGCGCTGCATACGTGGACACCAGCAAGTGCATCGGGTGTAGCAAGTGCGTGAAGGTGGCGCCGGAGGCCTTCGAGCTGGACGCCGACACGGGCAAGGCGGAGATAAAGGACGGAGCGTCAGAGGAGGCCATCGCGCGCGGGGCAGAGGCCTGTCCCGTAGGCGCAGTGGTAAAGTAGACCCGAAAGGATGAAGCCAGAGATAGTGCCGACGGCGCGGCTGAAAGGTCTGCCGTCGGCTTTCTTTGTACCCTACCGGCCTACTTCTTCCACCCACCGGCGGCGTTCCTGGCAGCGGGACGGTCCCTGGCACGGCGCAGTCTTTTCGCCGGCCCCTCAAGGGTGGACTCTGTCAACGAGCGCCGACCCTTCTCTCAACCCACAGCCTGCGAGGTGGGGAAGAGGTACTGAGGCAGCAGCAATGGCCTCGGCCGAGCTGAAGCCCGGCCGCTCCATACGACAACGTCTTGTCCCGTCGTTCATGGAGGGGCTCGGCTCTAGCTCAGCCCGCGCCTCCGTATCGCAGGCGCGTTGTCCGCAGTAATGGCGCAAGGCGCGGAGGCTTGACGTTATGACGTTAGGACGTTGCCCGCCTCGCCTTGACACTTGCCGCCCGCGCCCGTACACTCCTCGCACTCGCACCTTCACCCCCACTGCGGTGGAAAGGGAGACGATGGTACGATGAAGCCAGCCAGATTGCAGCAAATCGCCCTCGCCCTGGCTCTGGTAACGACGCTGACGCTGCTGGCCGTGCCGGCCTGCGCACAGCGCTGGGGCCGGCGAGCCAGCTCCTCCGCCCTCGGCATCTCCTTCGCCTACGGCGGCAACGACAAGGGAGGTCGCCTGGAACTACTCTCCGGGCAGACGGTCTTTGACGCCGGCTACTTCCAGGACGATGACACGGACATCTACGCTCTGGAACTCGGCTGGCGCGGCGGCGACAACGCGGATACCACGCTTCCCTTCGTCGTGGGCACGGGCTACTACTACTCGCAGCCGGAGATCGGCGATGCCAACGGCAAGCTGGGTTTCTGGGCCGGGCTGGGTGACTTCGCCTCCGAGAAAGGCGGCCTCTTCTACCAGCTTCGCTACATCTTTAACGGCCCCCTGGAGGGCACCCAGGGCTGCTTTGGCTATAGGTTCAAGTAGACGGCGGGCAATCGCGCAACCGCCCGGGCGGAGACGACAGCTAGCGGTGAGCCGTAGCGCCCCGGGCCCTACTGTACTTGGAGACAAGCGGAATGTCACTCCAGCGGCTCAATTTGCCCGACAACTTGAAGCACGCTCTTCACCAAGCAGTGAGCGACATCGTCGAGCTCGCGAGCGCCGATGCGGTGGTTCTCTTCGGCTCCTACGCCGAGGGGTCTGCGCAGGACGGCAGCGACCTTGACCTGCTGGTGGTGGCCCCCACTAACAACCGCTGGCGACTCGCGTCGAAGCTCTACGTGCGCTGGCATGAACTGCGCCAGGCGCTGCCGGAGCTTCCGCCCGCTGACATTCTGGTTTACACGCCGCGCCAGTTCTTGGAAGCGATGGTGGTTGGCTTTCCTGCTTACCAGGCGGTTCGCACCGGAGTGCTTCTCTATGGCAAACTCCCCGAACCCAGCCCGCAAGTGGCTGAGTAAAGCGCAGCAGGATCTGGTGGCTGCCGAGCGGATTCTATCTGCACCTCCGTTGCCAGGACTATCCTGCTTTCATGCTCAGCAGGCTGCGGAGAAAGCCCTCAAGGCGGTGGCCGTTCACCTGGGGGCAGAAGAGATCCCTCGAATTCACAGCCTGCTGGAACTTGCACAAGCCCTCAGAGAGCTTGGCGGAACGCTCCCCTTTTCTGACGAGCAACTGGCAAGCCTGGACCCATACGCCGTGCAGGTACGCTACCCTGACTCGTCTGAGCCGAGCAGCCGCGCTGCAGAGCAAGCGCTGCAACTCGCGCAAGAAGTGTACGCCTGGACAGAGCGGGTGCTTGGTAGCCCCAGGATGGGCGGGTGAGGGCAACCGCTCACCGCTGATGCAGGGCAGCCGTTGCCGTTGTGCCTTCCCCCTTGCCCATTCCCCATTCCCTGTCGTTTCGAGGTGATAGAAATGTCAATCGTCCAAGTTGAGAGGCTCGCCGACCTCGCGCCCGCGCGCCGCGAGGCAATCATGACGCGCTCCATGGAGGAGATAGGAGATATCTACGACGAGGTGCGCGCCATCTGCGAGGACATCCGTGGGCGCGGCGACGCCGTCACGCTCGAGCACTACGCCAAGTACAAGGCCGACATCTCAGCGGCGGACCTCAAGGCCACGCCCGAGGAGATAGAGGACGCATACAAGCAGGTACCCACTGAGGTCGTCGAGCACCTCAAGTTCGCGGCCGCCAACATCGAGCGATTTCACCGCGCCGAGCTTGAGCGGGATATGTGGTCCGTCGAGGTCGCCCCGGGGATCCTTGCCGGCCGTATCACCCGGCCCGTGGACAGCGCCGGCTGCTACATTCCGGGCCGCCAGGCAAACTACCCCTCCAGCGTGCTCATGACCATCCTGCCAGCGAAGGTCGCGGGCGTCGAGCAGGTCGTCGCCTGCACCCCGCCCAACGAAGGAATGGCAGCGAACCCGACCTCGCTGGTAGCCGCAGATATTGCCGGCTGCCCGAATGTCTTCAAGATCGGCGGGCCCTGGGCCATCGCCTCCATGACCTACGGCACCGAGACCGTCCCGCAGGTCAACAAGATCGTCGGCCCCGGCAACAAGTACGTCACCGCCGCCAAGATGGCAGTGTTCGGAACCGTGGCAATTGATTCGCCCGCCGGGCCCAGCGAGATTCTCATCCTGGCGGATGACAGCGCCAACCCGGACTGGCTGGCCGTGGACTTCCTGTCCCAAGCGGAGCATGACCAGGATGCGGCGGCGGTGATGGTGACGCCGTGCGCGGAGCTTGCCGAAGCGATGGCGACGGCAGTAGACGAGGCCTTCGAGGGGGCGGAGCGTCGGGAGATCCTGCGGCCTGCGCTGGAGAACAACTCCGCGATCTTGCTCGCCGAGGACATGGACCAGGCCATCGAGTTCACCAACGATTACGCAGCCGAGCACCTGGAGATAGTGACGCGCGAGCCGATGCTGCTGCTGCCGCGCATCAAGCACGCCGGCTCGATCTTCCTNNNGGGCTATCGGTGGACGATTTCCTGAAGCGGCCGACCTTCCAGCTTCTGTCGCGCGAGGGCCTGGAGCATCTGGCGCCGACGGTGATGGCGCTCGCGGAGGCGGAGGGCCTGCCGCTGCATGGAGAGGCAGTCCGCGTCAGGCTCCAGGACTAGCATGGCGCGGGATGTGATCCCGCGCCTCCGGATGGACCGACGATGGCCCGCGCTTACGGCTGCGCCCACGTGCATGGCACCAGGCAGTCCTGGTCCGAGTCGGTGCCGTGCGAGCCGGGATGGTCCGGATTGCCCGTGTCATGCTGGCCATGATCAGCCAGGATGATGACCGTGTAGCCCAACTCCCCTAGCCGCGCGAGCATTCTCTCGAGCCGGTTGTCGGTCTCGCGCAGCTTGGGCACCATCATCGGGGATGAGGGCCCGAACTTGTGAAAGTGATCATCAGTACCACCGAGCTGGGTGATGATGAAGTCCGGGCGACGCTCCTCGGCGACGCGCAGCGTCACCGCCTCAACCGCCGCGTCATCGCTGAGCGCCGCCGTCTCGCCCAGGTCGGAGCAGCGCGCCAGCAGGTCCGAGCCAGTGTAGCCCGGTTGACCGAAGCCTGCGCTGGTGCGCCCAACCTCCCGCAGCAGATCGAATAGCGTCTCGCACTGGAAGTCCATCTCCTTGGCGCGAATCCCGTGGCCGTCCAGGTCCATGCCCGAGACCATGCACGCGAAGTTAACCGGCGTGATGCTGGGCATTACCGAGCGCAGCGTCACGTGCTTCCGCTCGCAGAGCGAGTTGAGATAGGGCATCTCGTCCCGCCAGAGGCCGAAGGCGAACTCGCCCAGGGCGTCGGGAGCGAGGATCGCCAGCCGCCGCGCATCGCTAAGGTCGGCGACGATCTCAGGTATCGGTTCCCCGGTAGCGTCACGCAACTCACGCAGGTCAAGGGCCTTCGCGACCGTCGGTGCGACGCAGGTCATCGAGTAATCTGTCATAATCATCCTCGTATGATATGGTGGCGGGGCCTGCCCCCAGGCCCCGCATATCCATCAGCGCGGGGGGCGATCCACCTTCGCCAAGGCTACGGCCGACATGGGGCGCCCCCGCCACGATAGCTAGCCATTAAGGAGCGGTTCCACGTACTCCGGCGCGTAGCGGCCCGAGTGCCGGTAGAAGCCCCCGCCGCCATTCGGATGATGGTACTCAAGCATATACTCCCAGACGATCTCCTTGGTGGGCGTCACCTCAAAGATGCGCGCCTGCCCGCCCGAGCAGATCAGCGTATTCCCGTTCGGCAACCTCTGCTGCCCGGAGACGGCGCTTGAGAAGAAACTCTCCGGCGGGTCGCCGAGGTACTCCCAGACGATCTCCCCGCTCGCCGGGTCCATCTCCACGATGCGGGAGTATTTACGCGCGGTGCCATTGTCGAAGATGATGATGTGGCCGTTCGGCAGCATGTTCGGCTGATGCTGCTTGTCCAACTCGCCCGGGCCCCAGGCCCAGACGATCTCTCCGGTCTCTCTGTCAATCACCCCGATGGTGTCAAGTGTGCGATAGCTGAACATCACATTGCCGGCGCGGAAGCGAGAGTCGCGCTTGCCCAGCTCGTTCTCAGGGATTGACTGTGCGGTGTTGCAGTGCGCCCAGTCCTCATCCGGGCGCGGGAACTCGATGCCCACCAGGGCCTTCAGCTCCTCGATGTGGTCATGACCGTGCCACTCCCAGACGACCTCCCTATTCGGCGCGACCTCGATCATGAAGGGGCTGTAGCAGCAGCGATAGTCGGGATAACCAGTGTCGTAGTAGACCTTGGGGTCAATGACCTCCTCGCGGCAGTTCATGAGACTGTTGCCATTGGCCAGGCGGCTGTGGTCATGGTCTACCGCACAGTTGTAGTGCCAAACCTCATTGCCATCCCAGTCCAACTCGTGGACGCCACGGTGGGGCTCGTAGGAGCGGTCGGCGGTGGAGTAGAACAGGTGGCCGTTAGGGAGCAACTCGCCGAAGTGTATCGAGCTGCCGGTGGTCTCCCACTTGTGGACCACCTTGCCTTCCATGTCAATGAGATAGAAGGCGCTGCCGCGGTTGCGGCAGAAGAGGGTGTAACCGTCGTAGCATTTGTCGGGCTGGTAGATGGTCACGCCGCCCTCGCCTTTGACATCCTCCGTGCGGAACTCCGCAGGCACTCCGCCCTCGGCGCTGGCGGCAATAGCTGCCAGCATGAGACCGCCGAGGCAGACCAGCGATAGGGCAGAGGCATCCATGTAGAACATCATCCCCCTCCTTGACTCCTTGACGTGGTAGTTGTAGGGCACAGGCTGTACCCACCCCGTGCGGCTGTCCCCCTATCAGGAGACCCAGAACGGTTCCTCAAGATGGCTCGTCCGCATCTTGAGGGTCGTCCTCACCCCGCCGCGGCAGGACCCGATCAAGCGCCTCTCTAACCTTGCTTACGGCCGCGGACGCAATGTCCGTCACGCCGGGCACGGTGATGAGCCTCTCGCCCTCGGCGTCAACGACTAGAAAGATAGGCGTGAGCAGCAGGCCTCCTCCACCACCGCCACCGGATCCACTTGCGACGCTCGCCTCCTCCTCGGCTTCCTCCTGCAAATGAGCCGGTGCTGTCCCACCGCCACCGCCTGCGCCGAAGCCCACGCGCGTCAGCACCGCCGGAATGATCACCTTTCCCGCCGCCTCAATCGGCTCACCTATGACCGTAACCGACTCAGCAACCTTGACCAGTCCATCCACGATACCCCCCACGGTCTCTCCCACGTTGAACTCTGACATGCTCACTCACTCTCCTTGGCTTCGGCTTTCGCCACTGCCTGCCCGCCCTGCTCTTGCTCCTTATGTGCAGCGCGCGACCTGAGCGCTAAGTGCACCGGACGCGCCTGAATGGCCAGGTAGAGCACGGCCAGGCCGGCCCGTAGCATTCCAATACGGAACTGCGCGCGTACGCGGCGGTCGCCTGTGTCGGTGCACTGCAGATCAAGCGGCCCCAGGCCCCGATGTCCAACGACTGCGGCGATGACTGTGTCAGCGAGGCCATGCCCCGTGGGAGCATGTAGCTCAAGCCGCAACTCCTGCGCTTCCCACACGAGATCCGCCAAGGCCTGCAGGGCTGCGGGGGCCAAGCGAGTCATGTCCTCGACACTCATTCCCCTGAACTGCTCTCGCCATCCCCCGTCCTGGTCTGCCCTCGTCTCCTCCTCGAGCTCCTGCTCTTCGGTTTGCTCCGCTACTTTCTCAGTCTTAAGCTTCTTGCGCCAAGGGATGCCGAGTACGCGACCTTTCACCTCGCGCTGAGGCTTGCTCTGCGCCGCAAGTCGCGCCCACCAGGAAAGCCTCACACTCACTCGATGCCCATCGGTATCATAGTCCGCCTCCAGGCTGCCAAGCCATGGGAGTAGTATCATCAGGAGAAGGCCCGCACACAATAGCAGGCCCGCTTCCCAGCCTCCAACCCAGTAGTAGCCCACAAAGAAGGCCAAAGCCAGCAGGGCCTCGAACAGCACGACGATAGCTGTGACCGCGACGAGCACCCGCACGGGCATCACGATCCTCGCAAAGCTGACAGGTGACAACTACCTGCAGGTTCGCGCTCGGCAGGCAAATACCTACTCTCACGAGTCGTGTTGATGACTCGACCCAAGAATCCAGTCGCCGAAGGATAAGCTTCTGAGAACGTGGAAGGAAAGGCGACCAGCGCGAGGGAATAGGCATTGGACAGATAGTTACGCGTCTGCCTCGCTGCACCTTGGAGGGCTAAGCTCAGTATCACCTCACAGCGGGTGGGCATGACCGTTGCTGATGCGCAGTTGAAAGGGTCATAAAGATAGACCTCCCTGAGGCCCCGCATAACAACGAAGAGGAACTCGATAAGGAGCCACGGGTCCAATACGAGGACCTGGAACAGGCTACCGGGTTCACTCAAGTGAGTAACGCCGTGCTGCGCTGCTTCCCGGAGTTATCCGATGGCGAGAAGATGACCTATGCGGTGCTGAAGAGCTTCGCTTACGTAGGCCCGGAGACATTCGTGGGCGAGGAGACCCTGGCGCGCGCACGTTCCGTTACGGTTTCCACAATCTCGCGCCATCTGCAGCGCTTGATAGATGTGGGATTAGTCAAGGTGAGACGGCGTGGTCAGGGCAAGACGAACATCTGGGTAATCGCTCGGATTTCGCGCGAGAAGCTAATCACGTATCTGCGTGAATGGCGCCCCAATGTCCAGCTTCCGCGGAATCCGCAAACCCAGACTACGCAGGATTCGCAAATCAAGACTACGCAGGATTCGCAAGAAGAAGAACAAGAAGGAGGAGAAGCTAAAGGCAAGAAGACGAAGCGTGGGCGCCGTCCCCGCTCACGCGGGTCCGGCTCGCTTTCGACATACGCGTACGTGGATTCGAGAACAGAAAGCCAACCGCTAGAGTCAGCGGCTAGTAGGGAGCAGGAGAGCGGGATTGTGGAAAACTCACCCATTGATTTTTCCACAGTCTCCACAAATGTGGAAAACCTGGCAGCTATCGCTGCGGAGGCTTTCGAGGCCACGTCCCAGCAGCGCAGCATCGTGACCTTCCTGGCAGCATACGATCCGGTGCTGGTTCGGGACGCCTTGGCCAGGGTGGTTCACCGGCTTGAGCGCGGCGATCAGATAGAGAACCCTATCGCCTACTTCTACACCGTCGTCAAGGCGATGCAGGGCGAGCGCGACACGGCTGACCAAGAGCGGACTCAGGGCGACGACGAGAAACGAGCCATCGCCATGAGTTGGGCCCGCAGCCTGCTGCGCGAATGGCCACTTGAGCAAGCGCGTGATATTCTGATGGATACCTATGGCGACCCCCAATTTGCGGATGATATCCTGCGGGACCTGAGCGAGTAGCTGCCGGCGCATAGGGCCGTCTGTGTCCTGCAGACACTGCACTAACTCCCAAGCCGTCATATCCGACGCAAGCCGAGGAGAGTGAGTATGGAGGAGATCGCACGACCGACATGGATGGAGGTGCTCAGGCCGCTGATCTACAGCGACCTGCTGTCGAACATCGCATTTGTGGTTATCGTGGTGCTGCTCGCACTGGCGGCGGTAGGCATTTACAAGCTCGTGACGCGGGCAATACGCCCCGGCAAGCCCCCGGAACTCCTGGAAGAGGCTGATGTCGAGCCGACAGACACCGAGGAGCCGGGAGACACGACGGAGGTCAGCGAGGAAAGCGCTGAGGGTGAAGCGGAGGCCGAAGAGACGGAGGAGGGCAGCGACGACGAGTGATGGCCCACGGGCCGCGGCTAGCGGGAACTGCTTCCATGCAACTCGCCGGAATAGGCCGCTGGCAGGCGGCGTAGCGTCAGAGGCTGGCAGAGAGCCACGCCGGAGGCGGATGTATAGGGTTGAGCGACTAAACTTATACCGTGGGGTGTCCCTGTGAGCCTCGTAGCACCGGCCCCGGAGCTGCGTGTGGAAGTTTACATGGGGGAAGTTATACTCCGCCCTTGGGCGGCAGCGCACGAGGGAACCGCGCGCACATAGCCGCGCCCTCAGTTGCGCCTGACGCCCATCAAACGAGGATGTGCGTCGTTGTTTCCTCGGCGGGATGCCGCCTAAGACGGTGCGAGCTGCAACCCCTCAGCCCGTGCAATCTCGTAAAGCCTTGCCATGTGCTCAGGACTCTGACGCGCGGCGCCCGGAAGCGGTGGCTCCCGGCGCAGCCAGGAGTACTTCCCCGGAGTCGCCGGATTGTAGGGAAGCAGTGTCACCCGCGTAACCCCGAGCTCGGCAACGCGTTGCGCCAGCGCTCCGATGGTCTCGGGATCGTCGTTGATGGAAGGGATGAGCGGGACCCTGGCGATGACGTTAACTCCAGCCTCCACCAGCCGCCCCAGGTTCGCCAGGATCAGCTCATTCGACTGCCCCGTGTACTGCTTGTGCAGCACGGGGTCGGGGTGCTTGACGTCGTAGAGGAACAGGTCTACGACCGAGGCCAGGCCCTCCAGCGTGTCCCACGCCGTCAGGCCGCAGGTCTCCATCGCCACATGAATGTCAGCTTGCTTGCATAACGCCGCGACCGCGAAGGCGAAATCGGGTTGGGCGGTCGGCTCGCCGCCGGTGAGCGTCACGCCGCCGCCAGTGCGCTCGAAGAAAGGCTTGAGCCGCACCGCCTCATCAGCAATCTCACCGGCTTGTACGGTGCGCCCGAGTATCTCCAGCGCCCCGTTGGGGCAGGCGTCAACACATGCGCCGCAGAGCCGGCAACGCGCCCGCAGTTCCTCATCAATGAGGTCAAGCGACCGTATCCCCTCAGGGCAGACCTCGAGGCAGGCCTCGCATCGCGCGCAGCGCGTCTCATACCAGACGACCTCGGGCTTGAACGATTGCGACTCGGGGCTGTGACACCAGAGGCAGTGCAGCGGGCAGCCCTTGAGGTACACGTTCATGCGCACGCCGGGGCCGTCGTGGACCGCGGTCTGATCTATGTTGAAGATCGTGCCCTCGACCCCGCGACCTGTCTCCCGTAGCGCAGAGGGGGGAGGAGGGGGCGTCTGCGAATCCTGCGGCATCCTACAGTCCTAACTCGGTGCGGGCGATGACCTCTTCCTGCGCACGTGTGGGCAGCAGAGTGAAGGGAACGAGGTAGCCGCCGATTCTCACGAACAGGTCCGCATATTGCTCCGGGCTTTCCTGCGCAGCGCGCATGACCTCCGTGCTGGCGAGGTTGAACTGAAGTTGGAAGGCGCCCAGGTCGAAGGCCGCCTCGATGAGACCCTTCAGCCCCTCAACACCTTTGTCCTCGTCAACCACGTCCGCCTGGAAGCGGACATTGAAGACAATCCCGCCCAGGCCGCGCGATTGGTCGAGCCCCCTGGTGGAGAGGACGAGCGCCGGGAAGCCCTTGAGCTGGACGCCCGTGCAGTTCATGATTGAGTTCGCCAGCGGCTCGCCGGCCTTGCGGCCATCGGGCGTTGCGGGTGTCATCTCGCCGTAACGGATCCAGACCGTCCAGCCGAGGAAGCCCGGCAGGAACGGCCCTCCGAGGTAGTTGGTGTTTCCCTCGATGAAGTCGCACCAGCCACCGGCGACCTCGCCGAAAAGCTCATTCACCCAGCCCACGTCATTGCCATGCTTCGGGCATTCGCGGCGGATTGCCTTCTGCAGGCCCTCATGGCCTTCGAAGTCGTCTCTGATGGCCTCGCGGAAGTCATCGAGCGTGTAACGTCCCTCGTCCTGGGCGAGCGTCTTGATGGCGACCAGGCCGTCCACGGCGTTGGAGACGCCGACCGCCTCCGGCTGGATGAAGTTGTAAAGAGCCCCGCCTCTCGTGATGTTCAGCCCACGCTCCAGGCAGCCCTCGATGAAGCAGGAGAGCAGCGGGAAGGGCCGGTGAACCGACTCGAGGCGCAGGTCCGCCTGGCACTGCGCGACCGCGCCGTCTGCCGCGTGCTTGACCACCGTCATGAAGGCGGCCTTGAGTTCCGCGTAGGTCTGCGGCTCGCCGTCGAGCAGACTCCCGGTCGCCTCAACCCAGCTTTCGGGCAGGTAGGTAGGCCGGATGCCAACATCCGCCGCGAAGTCCTCCCAGGGGCCTTTGGTCGGGTGGTGGCCGCCGAAGAGAGCGTAGAGCAGGCAGCTCGCGATGTTGACGTAGGGCCACGCGACGCAGGGATTCGACCGGCCCATGATGGAAGTCTCGGTGCAGGTGCTGGGCAGGTGGTCCACCGCGTGCTCATAGGGCACGCCGTGGCGCACCAGGCCCTTGACGATCACGTCGCTGTTGAAGAATGAGGGCTGGCCCTTACCGTTGCGCAGCAGCGTCACCGCGCGGCGCACGAACTCAGGGTCCATGTCCTGATGCCAGGAAATGTCAACACCGGGGAAGTACATGCGCACGCGGTCAGCGGTCTCCAGCAGCTTGTAAGACAGCTCGTTGGTACCGTCCGAGCCGTCGCTTCTGCGACCGCCGATGACGATAATGACGGCGCTCATCTGGGGACCAGAGAACTCGTTGCACTTGATGAAGAGCTGGGCGAGCAGGTCATCGAGCAGCTCCTCGTCGAGCGTCCCCGCCTCGCGCTCGGCCCGGTAGAAGCGGTAGAGATACTGGTCAATGCGCCCGGGGCCGAAACAATGATGACTCACGCCGGCCTCAACGGCGACACCGAGGAACATGAACCACGAAAGCTGGATCGCCTCGCGCAGGTTACGCGGAGGAGCGTGCGCGATCCACTCGCAGGCGCCACTTATCTCCTTAAGCTCGTCAGCCCATCCTTCATCGTCCGCCGTCTCGGACATCTCCTGCGCGAGGCGCGCATAGCGGAGGATGAAGTTCTGAAAGCCCTCCAGCGCGATCCGGCTGGCCTGGTAGAACGCCTCTTTCTCAGGAGTGCCCGGCGACCTCGCATCGAGTCCAGCCGCGCCCTCACGAATACGCTGGAGAACCGCGTCGAGGCCGAGATGAAGGACCGTGGGATAGTCCGGGGCCATGTGTCCCTCGGAGACGTACCCGCGCCAGTGCTGGCGGCCCAGGTACGCGTTGGCTTCCTCGACGGCCTTCGCCTGCTGCTCATCCAGGTGGCTGTTGGGGTGCCAGCCCGCGAGGATCTCGCCTTCGCGAATACGGACCGGCATCTCGGCGAAGAGGTGAGCCACGGCCTTCGCGACGCGGACCTCACGGAACGGCTCGCCCTCGGTTTCGCGGAAGGCCTCGGCGAAGTACAGCGCCTGCTCGGCGAAAGATGCGGCATCCCTCAGCACGTCCTCCCGCAGGCGCTGCGAGCGTTCAGAAAGCGGTGCTATGCCCGGGAGGACCGGCGCCTCGGTCCGAGTCTCAGTGGGGAGCTTGCAGGCGAGTGTCGTGGTCACCGTGGTTCGCCTCCATCAGGGGCGCCCTCATGAACGAGCGCGATTATATACTTGGGCCGCCACGAAGACAAGCGTGCGGACAACTTGTGCTGTCATGGTAGTGCAGGCGCCCTCGCCTGCACAGACGCCGCCGACAGGCGAGGGCGCCTGTCGTACCGGCTAGCGCCTCGCCTGCACAGACGCCGCCGACAGGCGAGGGCGCCTGTCGTACCGGCTAGCGCCTCGCCTGCACAGACGCCGCCGACAGGCGAGGGCACCTGTCGTACCGGCTAACGCC
>JALGVE010000095.1 GCA_029820045.1 Candidatus Zipacnadia bacterium
GACGCCTCAGAACGGCAACGTCCGGCAGGACTGAAGTCCTGCCCTCCGTACGGCACGGCTTTGCTAGCCGCCGTGCCCCGCCCTACACTACTCACAAGCCGACTTACTCTAAAAACGATGCTCCTGGTGACATCAGCCTTCGCACTTGACACCTGCCGCACGAAGCAATATACTGCTGACGATCTGGTGTGGGCCAGCACCCGGGCTCGCGCGCGGATAACTATGCTTTCCATTCGAGGTGGTAGCCGGTGCAGAGACATCAAGGGCGTGTCCCGTCGGCTGTAATCGCTGTCATAGCACTGGTGGGCTTGGCCGTCTTCCTCGGCCAGTTGTTCGCCCAGGAAGCACCTCCGGAAGAGGAGCCTGGGATGATGGAGATGGAGGGAATGGGAATGGGGATGCCGGGCGGAGGCGCGGGTGCTCGTGGGGGTGCAGCCCTGGGCTGGACCGAGGAGGAAATGCCCGAAGAGCTGACCAAGACCTACGACGAATACCTCGCCGAGACCGGCCGACCACGCGCGCTCATTCCGGACGAGTATCTCACCGATGAAGCGGGCCAGCCCAAGAAGGCCACCAACAACGAGTGGGCGCAGCTCTACCGCGTGTACGAGACACGCCGCGCCGTGGCCGCGGCCGCGGAGAGAGTTGGCAGACCCGGCGCCCTCTTGGCCGACCGGGTCGCCATGGAGATGGCGGAGAAGGAGAACGAGACCCGCGTCATCCGTGAGCTTTATGAGGAGGGCCTCAACAGCTTCTGGTTCGAAGTCGGCTATCCGCAGATACGGAGCCAGGATATCACCCCGGGGGCTACCAGTCTGCCCGTCGAGGTCGGCGTCGTCATGCGCGTCAAGCGCAACGTGGCCCAGCGCTACCCGAGCCTGGTCTATCGCCGCCTGAAGAAGTTCGACAACTACGGCGTGGACCGCGGCGTCTTTCACATCGTGGACTACCAGGGCGGAATGTGGAATCCGAAGGTCATACGGCTTTGGAACGGAAGTATCAGCCTGTGGAACCAACTGTGGGGCGACAACACCATCAGACTTGTGCTCTACGATATTGACGGGCGCCGAGTTGTCACCGGCGAGCAGCCTGCCGGGCTCGACGGCGCTATCTGCGCCAAGCTGGTGTACCCCGACGAGTTGAATTACACGCCCATGCACGAACTTCTCATCCCGCCCAAGGACTACAGCTTCGAGGGCGGTCACCTCAACCTCGGTTACAAGAAGGGCTGGTACTACAGCTTCAGCTTCACTATCCCCGTGGCGCAACTAGCCGGCATTGAGCGCGCGGAAGTGCTCCTGGTCGGCTCCGGCGGCCTGGAGGGTTCACGCTCCGCGACCCAGGCCGCACCTCGGCAGGCCGAGTTCGGGCCTGTTAGCCCCTCAGCCACCGCGGCGGCGGCCGGCGCGGAGGCAGCGTCGGACCGCGCAAGGAACGCCCTCCCCTCGATGGGAATGCAGGTTCCGCCGCTCGTCACGCCCTTCTAACCCGCAGACAGTCGGGACAGGGAACTTCAGGCCGCGCGCGGCAACAGGCTGCGCGCGGCTTCTTTCATGTCTCGGCCGCTTGGCGGAGCCCTGACTCAGACGCGCGCTGAACAACCCCGGCAGGACACAGAGCTTCCTCCCCCAGCAACTAGGCCATTCGCATACATGAGGCTGGCAGAGAACGTGACAGCCACGGCGGCTTCTCTCGTATGATCCCCATCACCTGCCCGGAGCGAAGCCGATGGGTCTGGCAGGTATCCCACCGCCAACGGCGAATCGAGTATTAAGGCGCGCGACACGGCGTCAAGTGAGTTGATAGCTGATGGTGATAGACTGCCACACTCATATCCAGGGCTACAAGGGCAGCCCGGACGATCCGCCTTCGCTGAAGCTACGGCGGACAGGCCGGACCGGGTACCTGCTCGAGTTCGCCGACCGCCTGGGCATTGACAAGATCTGCCTGAGCCTGGGCACCTCGCGCGATTACTACCCCACCCCCGAAGTCATCGCCGAGTCCAACGACATGGTCTGGGCGGAGGCCGAGCGTTACCCTGACCGCATCATCGGCTTCTGCTACCTGAACCCACGCTACCTCCAGGAAAGCCTCGCCGAGATGGACCGTTGTATCGCCAATGGCCCCTTCCGCGGCATAAAGCTCTGGGTCGCCATTCATGTTGACCATCCCAACCTCGATCCAATCGCCGACAAAGCCGCTGAGCTCGGGGTCCCGATCCTCCAGCACACCTGGATCAAGATCGCGGGGAACCTGCCGGACGAGTCCGAGCCTCGCCATGTCGCTGCCATCGCGGAGCGCCATCCGCAGACCACCTTCATCATGGCGCACAGCGGCGGTAACTGGGAGCGGGGCTACAAGACCATCATCGAACATCAGAACGTCTACGGGGAGCTGGCTGGGGGCGATCCGGAGATGGGCCAGGCGGAGATGGCGGTGCGGCTGCTGGGCGCGGACCGGCTCGTCTGGGGCTCCGACGCCCCGGGCCGCAGCTTCGCCTCGCAACTGTCCAAGGTTACCGGCGCTGACCTGACCGAAGATGAGAAGGCCGCCATCCTGGGCGGGAACATGGAGCGGATACTGGGCTTATGATTGTAGATTGTCACGTCCATCCTACCTCGCCACCTGACCAGATGCTCCACTACGCCGACCGGATGAGCATAGACAAGCTCTGCCTGAGCCTGGGACCGCACTTCATTCAACAGCCCACGCCCGAGCAGGTCGAGGCCGACAACGACTTCAACCGGCGGCTGGTCGAAGTGTACCCCGATCGCTTCCTGGCTTACGCGAACCTGAATCCGAACTACCTCGAGCACAGCCTCCGCGAGATTGAGCGCTGCCTCGTAGATGGCCCCTTCATCGGCATTAAGCTGTGGGTGGCGATGCGCTGTGACCACGCCAACTGCGACGTCATTGCCGAGCGCATCGCCGAGCTAGGGGCGCTGGTCCTGCAGCACACCTTCTATCGCACCGGCGGTAACCTGGCCGGCGAGTCAAGCCCGGCCGACCTGGCGGCTCTCGCTGACCGCCATCCACAGACCACCTTCATCATGGCCCACGGGGGTCTCAACTGGGAGAAAGGCCTCAAGACGGTCATCGAGCAGGAGAACATCCTGGTGGATACCTGTGGCTTTGATCCGGAGATGGGATACACCGAGATGGCCGTGCGGCTGCTGGGAGCCGAGCGCGTCGTCTACGGCTCCGACGGCGCGGGCCGTAGCTTCGCCTCGCAACTGGCGAAGGTGTACGGGGCCGACATTACCGAAAGCGAGAAGACCGCTATCCTGGGCGGGAACATGGAGCGAATACTCGGCCTATGATCATAGCACAAGGGGCGGGGCACAGGTCCCCGCCCTACAAAGCCGCCTTTCACGTCGGCGTAGGGCGCGGACCCGGGCCGCGCCTGAGGTCGGCGGGGTACAAGCGGTGAGGGCAAGGGGCTGGGATTCTTCGCTTCGTTTCACTCCGCTCACAATGACACCGGCGGGTGAGTGCTGTGGAGGTGCATACAATGATTGTTGATGCCAACGCAAACCTGGGCAACTGGCCGTTCCGCCGCACGAGCTATAACGACCCTAAGCGCCTCCTGGAGCGGCTCGCGCGCGTGGACATTGACCGCGCCTGGGTCGTGAGCCTCGACGCGGTCATGTACAAGAACGTCCATGCCGCCAACGCGCCGCTGGCGGAGATGGCCGCAGAGTATCCGGCGCTGATGCCAGTGGCGACCATCAACCCCACCTTCCCGGCCTGGGAGCGCGATCTGGTGGAGTGTAAAGAGAGCCTGGGCTACCGCGGCGTGCGCGCGTACCCGAACTACCATCAGTACGAACTCGGCGATCCCGCGTTCGATGACTTCCTGGCGGTCGCCGACGACCTGGATATGTTCGTGGAAATCGCGGTGCGCATGACCGATGAGCGCCACCATCACCCGCTGTGCATGGTCCCACCGGTCGAACTTGCCGCGCTGCCGGACCTCGCGGCGAAGTACCCCAGGCTCCCTATCATGCTCATCAACGCCAAGAACACCGACCTGGTCCCGCTCATCGAGCCGACGGAGGGCATGGAGAACCTCTGGTTCGAGATGTCGCATATCGAGGGGACCGGCGGCGTGGAGCAGTTGGGCCGCAGCTTGGGCCTGGAGCACATCCTGTTCGGCACTCACGCGCCCTACTACTACCCGGAGAGCGCCATCCTCAAAGTCACCCGCGAATGCGAGTTCTCCGAGGAGGAACAAGAAGCCATCCTCTACGGCAACGCGGGCCGGCTGCTCGCGTCCGCAGGCCCGTAGACTGTCGCCTAAAGAAGGCCCCGGAACGCAACAGGAGCATCGGTCATCGCTGCGCGGCGGGTGCGAAGTTTCTACTGCGCCGCATTCAGAACCGCGCGGTACCATGAGCTTCGCCCCGTAACCAACGGGGCGGGGTGGCGGCGCTCAGTCTGCAACTCCGAAAGGAGGCGCGGACTGAGCGTGAGGATGATGGGCGGGGCGGGGTGGAGAGGGAAGGTGAGCGGGGAGGGCACCGGGCAGCGTGCGGGCGCAAAGCGCCCGGCGAGGGCGGCGGAGACGCCCGCATCGCGGGCGTAACACCATAAGGAGGAGGCCAGCAACCGCTGGCCTCCTCCTTATGGTGTTGGCAGGCGCAGCCTGCCCTCCGCCGCCCTCGCGCCTGGGCTTTGCCCAGGCCACGCTGCCCGCCGCTGCTCCCCTGTCGGGCTGGAGGCTGAAGGCGCTACAGGGCGCGCTTTCACCTGCGCGAACAGTCGAGGCTAGGTGTTCTTGCCTCGCGCCACGATACGCCAGACGTCCTCGACCATGCCATCGCGAACTGCGTAGAGGTAGTCGTATAAGTTCACTGCGGTGGGCGTGCGCGGCGGGATGACGCGCACCTTCTCGCCGATCTCCAGGTCGCGTTGAGCCTCACTGACTCCCACGAAGCCATGTTCATCGTTGATCTTGTAGACGACCGCGCCCGGGACGTCGCGCAGCCAGCCGTATCCGTCGCTGGTCTGCCCAACCTGCTGGTCAAGGGACTTGGTCCCGGCGTCAATGATGGCGCGGTCAGGGGTGGGGTGGGCGACTACGGTCGCCAGGATGCTCAGCGCCACCTGCTCGATGGTACACGAGCCGATGTCCACCTGGTTCATGTCGTTGAGCAGGTAGGTCCCGGAACGTATCTCCGTCAGGCCGCAGCCTTTCTTGTACCTGCCGGCTGTTGGGGTGCTGCCACCGCTGATGCGGTCCATGCGGTGGCCGGCCTTCGCCAGGTCGGCCGCCACGGCCCCGATGAAGGCTGCCTCCTCGGCGGCGCCTTTGAGGAGTTCCTCATGCCCTCGCCGAGTGTACGCGAAGTTGGAGCCATATCCCATCACGCCCACGATTTCGAGCGCGGGAAGTTGGGCCACTTGGTTGGCGAAGTCCACGATGTCGCCGGGCTCCTTACCGGTGCGGTCGGCCCCGGCGTTGAGCTCCACCAACACCTCCAGCGTCATGCCCGCTGCCTCGAACGCCTCCGAGGCCGCTCGCGCGCATTCCATGCTTTCGACTGAGATGGACAACTTCGGCGTTCGCTTCGCCAGCGCCACCAGCCGGCGCATCTTGGGCGCACCGATGAGGCAGTTGGCGATGAAGATGTCCTCGAGCCCAGCGCTCGCCATCACCTCGGCTTCACCGATCTTGGCGCAGGTGACGCCCACCGCCCCCGCCCGCACCTGCATCTGCGCTATCTCGGGGGTCTTGTGGGACTTGATGTGCGGTCGCACCTGAAGCCCTGCCTGATCTGAGGCGCGCTGCAGGCGTTGGATGTTGTCTTCCATCACCGTCAGGTCCACCAGCAGCGCTGGCGTATCAACCTCGGTGACCGGTCTTCCTGTCACAGATCTCATCGTCGCGTACCTCGCTTCGTTGGGACACCGATGGAGTGAAGGTGAATCCTCCGACCGCCGCGAATTGTGCCTTGGTGGCGTCTTTCGCACCTTCTCTTCATCCTACCTCCCTCACAAGGAGGCTCTCTGTCTGCCTGCAGATCGCGTCTTGCCCGACGCAACAGAGACAGCGCCCCCCGACAGCGGCGCCCGCCTGACGCCCCGAGCTTTCATCCTTGGGCTCATCGCAGTGGCAGTCTTGTGCATTGCGATTCCTTACACGACCGGCTTCATGCACGCCTCGGAGCTGGGCGGCTGTCATTTCCCGGTGGGGCCTATCTTCCTGCTCGTCATCCTGGTGCTTCCCATCAGTTGGGTGCTTGGGCGCGTTGTGCGCCGCTGGGGCCTCAGCCCACAGGAGAACCTTGTCGTCACCGCGATGATGCTGGTCGCCGCTGGGATTCCGACGTTTGGCCTGGCGCTCTATCTCTTCCCGGTGATGACCGGGCCCTTCTACATGGCCTCCGTCGAGAACAAATGGCAGGAGACCTTCTTTCAATACCTTCCCACCTGGATCGCGCCGGCGCCGGGCAGCAAGGCAATCACGTGGTTCTATGACGGGGCGCCGCCGGGCGCGGAGCTACCCTGGGGGCAGTGGGCAACGCCGCTCATCGCCTGGACGATCCTGACTTTCGGGCTCTACCTGGCGATGTTCTCCCTGGGCTCCATCGTGCGCAAACAGTGGGTGGAACGCGAGAACTTGATCTTTCCGCTGGTGCAGCTTCCGCTGGAGATGGTGATGCCGCAGCGGGGCAGCATCTCCATGGTGCCGTTCTTCCGCAACAAGCTGCTGTGGGCGGGCGTCGCTATCCCCTTCATCATTCATAACCTCAACGCCCTGCACGAGTACGTTCCCGGCATACCGTACATGCGGCTGCAAGGCATCAGCTTCCTGTCCGGGATTACCGGCCGCCCGTGGAGCTTCCTGCGCTCGCCCATCTACGTGCACTTCTCGGTCATCGGCTTCGCGTATTTCCTTACTACGGAGATCTCGCTCTCGCTCTGGGTCTTCTGGTGGTTCGGACGCCTCCAGCACGTCCTCTTCGACGCCGTGGGCCGTCAGCCGGTGCTGCGCAAGGTGGAGGAGAACCAGTACCAGGGGGCCTTCATCGTCTACGTCGCCTACGGCTTGTGGGTTGCGCGCGGTCACCTGCGGGAGATGTGGGACAGCTTCATGCGCAGGCGCGCTCGACAGGAGGGCGGACGGCCCGAGGCAATGTCCGTGCCCGTCGCCTTCTGGGGTCTGATCGTCGCCGGCGCTATCGTCGTGGCGTGGCTCAACGTCGCGGGCATGTCGGTCTTCGTCGCCGTCCTCACCTATCTCATCTTCCTGACCATCTGCTGGGGGATGGCGCGGCTCGTCGTCGAGAGCGGGATTCTGTTCGCCAAGGCCGTGCAGATGCGGCCCAGCGTGCTCCTCACCGGCTTGGCCGGCTCCGCTCACTTCGCCCCGGTGGACCTGACCATCCTCAACTTCACCGAGTACGTGTACATGTATGACCTCAAGAGCTTCCTGATGCCGCAGATCATGCATAGCCTGAAGATCAGCGATGAAGCGCGCATTGACCGCCGACACATGTACTACGCCATCGGAGCCGCAGTGCTCGTCGCGGTTCTGCTCTCTTACTGGGCCTCACTGCGGGTCGCCTACGCCAAGGGCGCGCTCGCCATGCACGGGTGGTTCTTCATCAGCGGCCCGCGCGGTAACGCGGAGCGCCTGAAGAGCATGCTCATCAATCAAACGGGCATCGAGAGCGACCGCCTCATCGCCCTCGCGGTGGGCGCCGCTATCTGCGCCCTGCTCGTGCGCGCCCGTCAGCTCTTCCTGTGGTTCCCGCTCCACCCCATCGCCTATGTCGTCGGCACCGGCTTCGAGGCCTCCCGCATGTGGTTCCCCTTCTTCATCGGTTGGGCAGCCAAGGCCCTCGTTACGCGCTACGGGTCGGTCGGCCTCTATCGCACTCTGCAAGTGCCTTTCCTCGGGTTGGTCCTCGGAGAATACGCCGTCGCGGGCATCTGGCTGATCATTGACGCCATCACCGGCAAGGTCGGCCACCGCGTCTTTCCGTAAGGAGCCCCTACGCTGCCGGAGCCGTCCGTCCTCAGCGAATGCATAGTCAAAGGGCCGCAGGGCGACGTGAATCTGGATGATGGCACAAATGGGGGTTGACAATCGCGCTTCGTGTAGGCATAGTTGGATAGTACGCATTTCCAACTTTCCACTTATCCGACAGGGGAGTGGCTCCACATGACATTGATCAGGGTGAAACAGAAGGCGCAGATCACCCTGCCGTCGAGTATCCGCCGGGCCTTAGGTATCGAGGAGGGCGACTATCTTCAGGCCGAGGTCCAGGGCAACAAGGTAGTCTTGACCCCCAAGAGCGTGATAACAAAGCTCCCGGCGGTTACCCTGTCTGAGCGCGGCGAGCAGATGCTCCAGGAGGCGCTTCGGGACGTCGAGGTAGGCAAGGTGGAGGAGCATGACAGCGTTGAGTCTTTGATCGAAGAGCTACGCGATGAAGCTGATCAGGACTGACCGCTTCCTCCAGGACTACAGGAAGTTGCCTGCCCAAGTGCGAAAGCACACGGACAGGGAACTCCTGTATCTCGCCCAGGACATAGGACATCCCTCTTTGCGGGTGAGACGGGTGCGCAAGTACGCGGACGTGTACGAGGGCAGCGTCAGTATGCGGTACCGCTTCCTCTTCCAGATAACGGGCGAGGCCTATATCCTGCTTCGAATCGGCAAGCACGACGTCCTGGAGAAGCTGTGAATCGTTAGTCTGTCCCGTCCTGCCCACTGCGGGGAACGGCGGCTCCAGCACTGGCTTGCATAGATCCGGGTAACATGGGTTTCCACGAGGGAGCTCGTGTGCAGGAGGCGCGTGAGGCCCCAGCGAAGCGGGGCCGAACTCGGCCCGCTTGTCCGCAACGGCGGGCCGACTTCGGCTGTCCTGCTGCGCAGGCCCAGCCTCAGGCGGCCCTCTCCATCGCGCGGACCCCATTGCGTAACCTAACGCTCTATTGCACGAGCAAGCACTAGAAACCTGGCCGGAAAGGGGCCCTTTACGGAGGTCCCAGGCAGGTGCCGTAGGGCAGGACGCTCAGTCTAGTGTCCGCCCCTGATGGGATCAGCAACATCTCGGCCTCACGCCAGATCCGCGCCGTCGCGGCTGCAGGCCTCCAGT
>JALGVE010000096.1 GCA_029820045.1 Candidatus Zipacnadia bacterium
CGGCCAGCGAATCATGAGCGGCACGCGCAGGGAGGCGTCGAAGAAGAGCTGCTTGCCCAGCCGGTGGTGATCGCCGAGCATCTCGCCGTGATCCGACCAGAAGATGACGATGGTGTCATCGAGTCGCCCGCGATGCTCCTGGGCCTTCAGGACCTGACCGAACCAGTAGTCGAGGAGCGATATCTTGCCGTAGTAGTTGGCGGCCATGCGGCGGAAGTCCGACTCCGAGAGCCTCTCCCGGCGCCCTGCCAACTCATATGCCTGGGCCGCCTCGCTCAGCCATGAGGGGGCCTCGCTCGCGCATACGGGGGCGGGCATCTCATCGGGGTCATACATCGTGGCGTAGTCTCCGGGCGCATCCCACGGAGGATGGGGGCCGCCGAAGCCCACGAACAGGCAGAGGGGGTTCGGTTCATCGTATGCGTCCAGCATGGATACAGCCTGCCGGCCGATGTAGCTGTCCATGAAGTCCTCGGTCGGCAGCGGGCTGGGCCAGACGCCGGCCGGGTCTTGCCGGCGCCGCTCGTAATCCTCGCGGAAGGCCTGAAGCAGCCCCTTCTGCTGCCAGTCGTCGGTCATGTATGAGTCCGTGTGCAGTGTCGCCCATGGCCCGGTGGTCTCGTGCACATAGTCAAGACCACGAGCGTGCATGTATGGCTCCCACTCGGCCATGTGCTCGCGGCGGTGCACGTAGTAGTGCGACTTACCGACATGCGCAGTGCGATAGCCCGCCCGCTGCAGGTGGTGGAAGATAGTTTCGTCATGTGCGGGCAGGCGGCCCGCGTTCTTCCACATACCGTGGTTGTGCGGATAGAGGCCGGTGATGAAGGAGGCGCGGGCTGGCATGCACAGGGGGGCGACGGAGCAGGCCTGGGTGAAGTACGCGCCCTCGGTCGCGATGCGGTCCATGTTCGGGGTCTGGATAACCGAATTTCCGGAAGCGCCGACGCAGTCCGCCCGCTGCTGGTCGGTCATGAGGATCAAGATGTCGGGTCTGTCAGTGGTGTCAGCCACCATCCTCCACCTCGCTGGGAGCGAAGCCGTGCGGCGCGAAGGTTGAGTGCGGACAGTCCTTGGACAGCGCCAGCTTCCGCCCGGGGAGTGCGACGGAGCTGCACCCGCAGAAGAAGTACTTCGGGTCCTGGCCGAGGATCGGCGCCATCTCATCCCACATCTCGCGCGACTCGGTGCTGATGAACAGCAGGACGTCCTCGTCGTACTTGCGCACCTCGCTGGCCAGTGTGCGGTAGACCTCGGCCCGCGCCTCGTGCGGGAAGGGCCCGGTGATGACGCCCGCCATCTCGTCGGCCGACTCCCGCGCGGCTGTCACCATCTCCGGGTCCATCAGGTCGAGGTCCAGCGTGTCGCTCATGCTCTTGAAGCTGTTCCACATGTAGACGCAAAAGCCGACCGACTCGGGCTTGCTGCGCTCGAACATGTCCCTGATGACCGCCGCGCAGTCCTCGCGCCAGGTCTTGACCGGGATGATCGGTTTGAACTTGGGCCGGAAGGGCACACCCCATTCGGTCAGCTTTGCCATGGCGTCCACGCGTGCGGTGGCCGACGGAGCACCGGGCTCGATGAGGCTCGCCTGGCCTTCGCCGGACATGCTCCAGATGCCGATGAGCCGCTCGCGGCAGGCGACATCCTCCACCCAGTCCACGTTGTCGCTGTTGGAGTGAAAGTAGCCGTAGCGGTCGTACTCGGCGAGCTTGCACAGGTAGGGGCCAAAGCAGTCGTATTCAGGCTCGAACGCGATGATATCAGCGCCCCAGCCGATCATGCGGAAGCACTTCTCCCAAGACTCCTTTTCGACCTTGGGGCCGACCACCTGGTCCATGTAGTCCTCAAGGTTCAGGCCCAGCGCGATGTAGCGGCCATTCTTGCCGGTGCCGCAGTAGTGACAGCCGTGCGGGCAGCCGGCCATGACCCCGAAGTCCCAGGTGGGCCAGCAGCAGTAGTCCTTGCGCCAGTCGTCCTTGCGCTCGTGGTAATGGCGATAGTTATCTATGTATCCGAGAAAGTCCCACACCGCCGTTTGGGTGAAGCCCTCGGCGCACCGATCCACAAGATCGGGCAACTCCGGCTTCTCCTGGGTGAACTGCAATGTCGTCATCACCAGCGGCCGCGTCCAGGTCAGCGGCGTGCCCTCGGGTACATGCTCGGGCGGCCAGCCCTCCATGATCTCATGCGACAGCTCCGGCAGTGAAGCCTCGTTGTAGGTGACGACCTCGGCCAGAGGGTAGGTGATAGCCTCCAGCATGCGCTCCATGCGGGCGCGCGCACGTGGATCATCCGCCGCGCCCTCCAGCAGGTAGACCTTAGTTGGCTTGAGTGCATACATGTTATCGTCGTCCTCCTTGATGACTGCGCTCGGCGCAGGCGTTACTGTCGCTGCTGTTCGTCGGCCATGACGCGGAGCTGCTCGGCCAGGCGGTGGCTGGAAAGCGTGTCGCTCGCGCTCATGTGCGGCTCTTCCTCACCTCGCACGCAGGCGAAGAAGTGCTCAAGCTGTGCCTTGAAGCCCCAGCGTTCCGCCTCGTCCAGGTGCCAGCGTTGCGCGTCAGGCGCGAAGACGGTCTCCTCGCCTCCGGCGGCAAGGGTAACCCGGCGGGGCGCGTCCACGAGCGCGGTCCGTCCGCTCCCGTGAAGTTCCAGCCTCTCTATCCAGCGTCCTGCCCCACGTGACATACTGAAGCTGCCGAGCGTGCCGCCCTCGAAGCGCATACTGACCGCCGCGCCTGTGCTCGCCTCTGCCTCGGCGGTTGACCAGCCGACGACCTCGGCCAGCTCGCCGCAGAGCCACCTCATGGCGTCCAGCACGTGAATGCTGTTTGTCACCGGCTCGCGGAAGATCGCACCGCCCCCGCTCTTCTCAACCACACAAAGCTCAATGTGGTGGCCCTCGAAGAACTCCCTCGCGCGCAGGTAGACGGGAGTGAACCGCCGGTTCACGCTCATGAGCAGTAAGGCGTGGCTCCGCCTGGCCGCCTCGACCATCTCCTGGGCGCGGTCGAGGTAGGCTGACAGGGGCTTCTCGCAGAGCGTCGGCAGGCCGGCCTCCATCAGCGCCAGCACAGGCTCATAATGCGCGTCAACGCCCTCCTTGATGGGGGTGAGCACCAACGCGCAGTCGTGGTCATCCGGGTTCAGTCCTTTGGCCGAGGCATGGAGCGTGGCCTGTGGGTAGCGGGTGGACATCGCCTTCAGCACGTCAGCCGACACGTCCACGACGGCGCTGATTCGCACTGTCTCGCTGGCATCGAGCAGGGGCAGGTAGACCCGTCGCGCGATACCGCCGCAGCCGACTACGGCGACCCTCAGTTGTTGGGGCATGACGTGTTCCTTTGCGCATCCGTCAGTTCAACCGTGCGCGCAGACGCGGGCCGGCCTCACCCCGCCCTCTGGGCGGGGTTCGGGCGGCCCCTCCCGGAAATGCAGATGGTCCCGCAGACGAGCGGTGTCGTTGCCGTCTGGAGGGGCCGCCCGAGTGCGCTTCCGCTGCTGCGGAAGCGCGCGAGGCCGGCCCGCGCACGACCACTGCACCTTGGTCCGCCCCACGGCGGCGTCGGACCTGTGGCCTGGTGGCGAACGCGGCCCGACCTCACAGCAGCTCGTCCACGTTGTCGCGCACCTTCTGGATGGCCTCCAGCATCAGGTCCATGTCGGACCTGTCGCCCAGGAAGAGACGATGCGTGAGGGAGATGCCCTCCTCCTCAAAGATGCGTGTGCATTCGGGCGTCTCGACCTCGGCGTAGTCAGGCGGCTCGTTGTCGCCGAAGCAGGCGGGGCCCCAGTTGCGCTCGGTGAAGAGCGGGTTCTTCTGGATCGGATGCAGGTGGCCGCTGCCACAGCTCAGGCCCTCGGCGCCCAGAGCCTCCACGAACTTGGCCCTCGACAGCCCCGCGAACTCATCGCTCTGGAACTTGAAGTGGTAGAAGTAGAAGTTCCAGCGGGTGACCCAGTCGTCGCGCTCGATGGGCGCGACGCCCTCGATCTCGCGCAGGCCGTCCTCCAGATAGGCGGCGTTCTGATCCCGGGTGTTGGCTTGTTCCTCCAGCCGGCTCAGGCCACCCAGCAGCACCGCGGCCTGGAACTCGGTCATGCGCAAGTTGCTGGCGACCAGGTGGTGCTCGTAGAAGGGGCGGCCCTGGAAGCGGCCGATGTGATGGAAGCTGAAGAGCTTTTCCGCCAGCTCCTCGTCGTTGGTGAGGCAGATGCCTCCCTCACCTGAGGTCAGCGGCTTGCCCATCTGCAGGGAGAAAGAGCCGATGTCGCCGATGGTGCCGCAGCCCTGCTCCCGCCAGATTGACCCGTGGGAGTGAGCGGCGTCCTCGATCACCCAGAGATGGTGCTTCTCCGCGACGCCGAGGATGCCATCCATGTCGCAGGGATAGCCGCCGTAGTGCACGGGAATGATGCCGACCGTGCGTGGGGTGATAGCCGCCTCGATGGCCTCCGGGCTGATCTGGTAGTTGGCGGGGTCAATGTCCACGACGATGGGTATCGCGTTAACGAGAATGCAGGCCGTAGCAGTCGCCACGAAGGTCGCCGCCGGCACGATAACCTCGTCGCCGGGCCTGATGCCGATGGCCTTGAGCGCGCATTCCAGCGTCTGCGTGCCGTTGGTCATAGCCACGCCGTACTTGGCGCCTTGGAACTCGGCAAAGGCGTTCTCAAACTGAGCAACCTTGGACTCCTCCGGGCCGGCAGCCCCGCCGCGCCACCAAACTCCCGACTCCAACACCTCCGTAAGCAGCTCGCGCTCCATGTCACCGAAGATCGGCCAGGACTTGCCCAACTGTCGGGTTATCACCTTTTCGCCGCCGTTGATAGCCAGCTTAGCCACTGTTATGTCCTCCCTTTCAAGACGCGCGCGTCACGGTACGCGCTTGCGGTCAGTGATGGGTCAATCCGGGTGTTTCGCCGCCGGGCGCAGGGCTCCTTCGTTACTTCGGCGAGGGGATGAGGGTGTCGCAGGAAGCTCAAACGCACAAAGGCGGGAGTCACCTTCTTGGCGAGGTCAGCTTCGACAGGGGTTGCCTCGGTTCATTCGTCCTTGGGTCAGTTATCGAGAGCCTGTCGTACCTGCTTGAGCAGGTCAGTCAGAGCAAAGGGCTTTTCCAGGTAGGCGCGGGCGCCGCTTTCAAGCGCGCTTTGAGGCTTATCGGCGTCGTCGCAGCCGCTTGCTACTAGCACAACGACCTCCGGATCAATCTCCAGGAGATGGTACAGGCATTCCCAGCCGTCCATCTCAGGCATTACCAGGTCGAGGACTACCAGGTCAATATGCTGACGCTGCTCCCTATAGGCATCGAGCGCCTGACGCCCGTTCTCTGCGGTGATGACCTTGTAGCCGTAGGCCGTCAGTCCGTCTGCTGCAAACCCCAGGATTGCTGGCTCGTCGTCCACGAAGAGCACCGTCTCCGTGCCGCCCGCCAGGGCTCTCTCATCCCCCTCCTGGCGTGGCGGTGGCTCCAGGCCAGGCTCGGCGGGCAGGTAGATGTCGAAGGTAGTCCCCTGGCCCAGCTCGCTACGTATGTCCACGTGTCCGCCATGTGCCTCCAGGACACCATGCACGATCGCGAGGCCCAGGCCTGTCCCCTTGCCAATGGCCTTGGTCGTGAAGAATGGTTCAAAAGCGCGATTCAAGGTCTCCTCGTCCATGCCGGTGCCCGTATCCCACACGCTGATGAGCACATGCGGCCCGGGCTCAACGTTCACGTGCGCTCTAACGTACTCGTCGTCAAGGATCACATTCTCCGTGCGAAAGCCCAGCGTGCCACCGTTGGGCATGGCATCGCGAGCATTGATGGCGAGGTTCATGAGCACCTGTTCCAAGCGCTCAGGATCCCCTTCGACGGTCCAGATGTCCTCGGCAAGGTCGGTGCGCAATGTGATCGTCCGCTGGATGCTGCTGCGGAGCACGCCCACGGCGCTTTGGATTATCTCGGTGATGTTTACCGGCCCGCGCTCGACTTCGCCCCCTCGGCTGAAGGCAAGCAGTTGACTGACCAGGCGAGCGCCGTGCTCAATCTGGTTGGACATCGCCCGGAGCCTGTTCCAGTCACGGTCGGAGGGTCGCTTGTCCATCTGAAAGAGGGTGATGTGACCCAGCAGCGCCTGAAGCACGTTGTTGAAGTCATGTGCGACGCCTCGCGCCAGGGTACCGAGCGCCTGCAGGCGCTCGGCGTGCTCCAACTGCCTGCGCAGCTCTATGCGCTCCGTGACGTCGCGGTCCACGCCGCGGTAGCCGATGACGTTGCCCGCGGGGTCCAGCACGGGCGTGGCGTTGGTGAGGAGACAGACCGGGTGACCATCCTTGTGCAGGTTCCAACTCTCAAGGTCCTCGATTGACTTGCCCTCTCTCGCGCACTCCTCGAAGACCGTGCGCATGCGGCGTGCCTCGTCTTCGGCCATCAGGTCGAAGGGCGTTCGCCCCAGCAGTTCCTCGGCCGTGTAGCCCAGAATCTGCTCGTAATTCCCGGACACAGCGGTGTAGACACCCTGAGCATCAGTTTCCCACACCCAGTCGGCCATCGAGTCGACAAGATCGCGCAGCCTCTGTTCGCTTTCCCTGAGGGCCTCCCGACTCAGCTTGCGCTCAGTGATGTCCTCCACCTCGAGTATGGTGGCGCTCCCTGCGTGCCCGGGGGTCAGTGGCACAACAGTCACTGCGAGATGCGCGGTGCCGTCGCGCGCACTCGCCAGTTGCGCGACCGGGAAGTTCAGTTCCGCCTCGTACGCCAGGACTTCGCCATCCGGCAGTTGGCTCGTGCCCTGCGTGGGGATCTGCAGGGCGGCCGACAAGGCGGCCCCATCGAGGCTCGCGGCGTCCTCAACGCCCAGAATCCTGAGCAGCGTCTGGTTGGCCGCGACCAGTTGACCATCGCTGGCGAGTACGGCCATGCCAATGGGCGATTGCTCAAAGAGCCCGCGGAAGCGCTCCTCGCTCTCGCGCACTGCCATTTCGGCCGCCCGGTGCTCGGTGATGTCCAGCCCGATGCCGATTACCTCAGTAACGGCGCCCTGGGCGTCGCTGATGGAAGTATTGCGCCAAGCTATGAGACGCTCCTCGCCATTCCTCGTAATCCATGGGTTCTCGAAGCGCTTTGGGAAGTCGCCGGCGCGCAGCTTCTCAAAGACCTCCCGCACGGGCTCGACGAACCGCTCCGGGATCACGAAGTCCCACAAGGTCCTGCCTATGGCCTCGGCCTCCTTGTAGCCGGTCACCTCCTCACAACGGCGGTTGAAAAGAGTTATCCTGCCCTCGAGGTCCAGTCCAATCACGAGCGCGTCGGCCGTTCCGATAATACGCGCACTGCGCGCCCTCTCAGCCTCAGCCTCGGCCTCGGCTTGCCTGCGCGCCGTGACATCCTTGATGACCCCGAAGCTGCCTACGACTTCACCGGCCACATCGTAAAGGGGAGTGGCGGCGATCATTACCGGAACCTGTCTCCCCGATCGAGTGGTGTATGCCAACTCATACTCGCTGGCGACGTCCTTGGCTGGTTCAGCCAGATGAGATTGGAGGACCGCTCGGTTGGCCTCATCACACAGGTTCGCTAGCGGCCTGCCGAGCAGATCGTGAGACTCGTACTCCAGCATCCGGCAGAACGCCTCATTGGCGTAGGTGATGAGACCATCGCCGTCCAGCGTGACGAGCCCGTCTCCCATGGTCTCCACCAGGGTGCGGTATCGTCGCTCGGCAGCGCGCTCCTGGGTGATGTCGCGAGCGATTCCGATATAGGCTGCTCCATTCGCATCGCCGTTGCCCGCGCGAGTGAGGAAGGCCTCAACCAGGCGGAGTTGGCCGTCCTTACGGACGATGCGCACCTCGGCTTGGCTGTCACCCTCAAGAAGCCGGGTGACAATAGGATGTTGCTCGCCGGTATCGGCGTCTTCAGTGTAGATCAGTCGCCGGACCACGCTTGAGCCCATCCCCACCAGTTCCTCCCCGGTGTAGCCGGTGATGCCCTGGACGTTCCCGGCCACGGCGAGCAGGCTGAGGTCCTGGTCAAAGGCGAAGACCGCGTGAGGCACATGGCTCAGCAACATGCGGTTCATGCGCTCGGAGGTCTCCAGGTTGCGCACGCTAACGTCCCTGGCGAAGAGGATCACCAGGAAGCACCACATGACCGGGATTAGGACCGCGAAGATGTCGCTGTAAATGTCGGCATCTGCGGCGTACAAGGGGAACGACCACTCCGTGAGGTTGGCGAGACTGATCAATAGGAGGAGCAGAAGTCCGGGGACCAAAGTACTCTTGGTGACCCCCCAGCCCCGCGCTTTCCTTGACCACATCGCGGAGGCCACCAACGCCCACAAGTAGGCGATAACCGCCACGATCTCGAGGATGATGATCGCGGTGCTCATGCGCCGTCGGCCCCTGAGAAGCGCGCCAGATCTCTGACGGCCACGACCGCTACCACCGCGGCGAGCGCGTAGCAGATATGCTCCATCACGTTAAGGCCGATAGGCCACACCTGGCCCTCGGCCACGGTGAACACGCTTGCTGCCAGGAGGATCACGAACCACAGACAGGCGAGACGCGCGAAACGCCACCGCCTTATCTGCGGCCAATACGCCAGCGTGATGCCCAGGGCCACGAGCATCAGGCTGAGCATCACCAGCTCTGCAGGTTCGTAACTAGTAGTAAAGGGCATCAGCAGGACCGCCAAACTCAGTGAGTCCGGGTGCGCATCCTGCCCCCTGTGCCGTCGCCGCAACCGCGAGCGCCGCTAGGATGCCTCCATCGCATTATAGCAGAAGGGCAGGCCGTCGGGCAACTCGGCAGCAGCATCGGTTCAGGAGCATCGCTTTTAGCTGGCTGGTGGGTGTGAAGTCTTCTGAGTAGGGCCGGGACCTGTGTCGCGCCGCATTGAGAGTCGAGCTAGGAAGCCCGACCTACGCCGGCCGGGAGCCGTTGGAGGGGCCGGGCTTCAGCCCGGCCCGCGACCCGCGAGACGCGATGGGAACGCCGTCCGGAGGGCGGGGCTTCAGCCCCGCCAGGCAGA
>JALGVE010000097.1 GCA_029820045.1 Candidatus Zipacnadia bacterium
AAGGGGGAGGCGAAGGCGCCTGAGGCCGGCCCGCGTCCGTCGCTGCCTGGCAGGTTTGTCGCCGAGCCTCGGCGGATGCAGATGCAGTGGTTCTTCGTGGGCCGGCCTCGCGCGTTTCTGCTTCCGCAGAAGCGCCCTCGGACGGCCCCTCCATACGTCAACGACGACGGCTCAGGCACCGCGCCGTTCGCGTTTCTCGAGAGCGAGCTCGGCACGCGGCTGCCGGGTCAGTACCTGTCATTCGTCAGCCGCAGGTTGTCCAGGTAGAGGACTGTCGCGGCGTCGGCTGCGCTGACGAAGCCGAGCCACTCCAGCCTTCGGAACTGCTCCGAGCGGCACGGCAAGCCCTCGAACTTGCGCGGCTCCTCGCCGGGTAGCGTCACCGTCAGGTCGTAGCTGCCCGTGGTCTGCCTACCCACGCCGCACTCGATCTCGACGTGCATCCACTGGTCGCGAGGGAACGTGAGCAGCACCTGGTCTCCGGCGCGCAGCTCGCCCTCCGCTGTGAAGGTGATCGTCGGGCCTACCCGGTAGGGCCTGGCCGCGTCGCGCCACTCGTGCCAGAGCATGGCGCCCTCCTCCAGGCGCACGTCGAAGCTGAGTTGTGTGACCCCCTTGCGGAAGTGTGGCTGGTAGTACATGTGTGGCTGCCAGGTATGTTCCAGCCCTGGCACATCGGTGAACTTGAGGCTGTGCTCGCCCTCGGCGGCTGCCTCGTCGCTCACCCGGATGGACGCCCCCTGCTCCTCCCCCGATACGCGGGCGAGTCGCGGCTGCGCACCGACCTTGGTGTCCTCGAAGTCGTCCATGATCGGCCGCGGCTTCGGCAGCGCCGGGACCTCGATCGGCGCCCGCACGATGCTCCTCGGCGCGTCAACCCACGCGGGATCGCCGTACAGACCGATCTCGCTCACGTCAATCGGCTCGAAGCCCAGCTTGAAGGCTGGCGAGCCGGGCTTCAGAGTGAAGTCGAAGTGCTCCGGGTCCTCGAACTGCGGGTCCTCAAAGAGCGAGTGCTCATCCCGCCCCAGTTGCTGCCATTCCTCGAAGAAGTGCCCGCCGAAGTCCGCGTCGTCGCCGGAGGTGTCCCAGTAGAGGTTGCCGTCAATGCGGTAGTTCCCGTTGCCCCAGTTTCCGCCCAGGATCAGACCGTTGTCGCAGTAGACAATGTTGCGCTGGAAGTCGAAGGAGATGTGGTCCTCCTCGCGGGAGCGGATGACTTGCGCCGTGCCCGCGTAGGCCAGGATGTTGTTGCGCACGATGTTCTCACGCCCGTAGTGCTGGTGAAAGCCGCCGGTCTTGGTGTTGTAGACCACGTTGTTCTCGAGCAGTATCTCCGTGCTACCCTCGTCTGTGTACAGTCCCCAGCCGCCGTAGCTGTAGGAGTAGATGTCGTGGATGAGATTGTGCCGCAGTGTCGTCCCGGGCGAGACGCCGAGCGTGTAGATACCACCCATGTCGCTCAGCACGCCCTGGCCGATGTGGTGGATGTGGTTGTATTCGATGGCATTGTGATTGGCCGTGCTCGCGGCATAGCCCCAGCTCCAGCCGACGGAGACGCCGGTGTAATACAGGTCGCAGATTTCGTTGTGCGTCACCTGGTTGTAGCTGTCACGGCCGATCCAGACGCCGACGCCGGCGCGGAAGACGTGGCCGCCGTCGTGGATAAAGCAGTTGTCCACCACGTTGCGCTCGACGGCGAGGCTGGGCGTTTTCGCCGCGCCCGTCTCGCCGATCTTCACGCCGCCGCCTCCAAGATCGTGTATCTCGCAGCGAGTCACCAGGTTGTCGCTGCATCCGGCCGCCAGCCACAGGCCGTACTTGCCGACATGCGCGATCTCGCAGTCCTCCATGCGCAGATGCCGCGCCCCTCGCGCTGTGACGGCCCCTCTCAACCAGACCGCCGCCTGTTGGTCGGTCTTCAGCCCCGGCTTTAGTGACCAGCCGGCATGTTGAAATGAGAGGCCGCGCAGGACGAGATGCTCGACGTAGCTTTCCTCCTCAGGCTGCCCCTCAAGCACGAGCAGGTCCTCGATGACGGGTGCGACCACCTCGACCTGCGTCATATCCTCGCCCGGCAGCGGCCAGTAGTGCAGCAGCCCGGTCTTGCGGTCCAGGTACCACTCGCCCGGCGAATCCAGCGCCTCCATGAAGTTCTCGAGATGGTAACGCTGCTCGCGCTCCCACCAGCCCACCGGCCATCCCGTGGGCGCCTCCAGGTCCACGACGTGGTTCTCCTCATCCAGCGCCTTGATGGAGTGAACCGAGCAGGTCCACGAGTGGTAGAGGAAAATGTTAACGTCGTCGAGATTATCCCAACGCTTGAGGTCGCCCTCACGGTAGGTAAAGCCGGCGCGGTACTTGGGGTCCTTGTCACGCCTGCCCTCATGGGGGTTGGCGACGCCCGGATACGGTCCGGCAGCACGCAGGTAGCCCTCGTTGGGATGGCGCGCCCGGGTGCGCCGCTCGCCGTTGACGAAGAGCTGGCGGAAGTACCAGTCGTCCTCGCGCACCTGGGGAACATCGGCGGTCCACAGCTCTCCCTCGCCCTTGCGCCATCCGTCTATGACTCGCCCGCCGCTGAAGACAGGCTTTTCTCCGGGGTAGGCCGCATAGGTAACAGGCCCCTCGGCGCTACCGGAGTCCTGCGGCTCCAAGACGAGGGGCGCGCTCAGGCGGTAGACGCCTCCGCGTATCAACACGGTATGAGGCTTGGGCTCTGCCTCCGACGCCTTCGCCTCGCGCACGGCGTCACGGGCGCGTTGCATGGTAGCGAACGGGCCGTCAGTGCCGGCGGCGTTGGGTTCAGGCAATGTCCCCGACCACGCGTCCTGTCCGTTGGTCGCCACGTAGTAGTCAGCCATCATCTCACCTCCGGCGCACCATCGCGCCGTGGTCAGCACGCAGAGCGCACACAGCAGCGCGTAGCGAGGGCCGCCTATCATGTCTCATCTTCTTCCCTGCTGGCTTTGCGAGGGCAGCGTTTTGGGGCCGGCCTAACAGGGGGACAGTCCCCGAGGTGGCGCGCCGCGACTCGCCGGCCCCTGACTGCTGCTTCCCGCGCTCACGCTTCCTCGGCGGGCGCCGCTTCCTCATCTTCTTCCTGCGCCGCGCCGAGGTGCTCCTGCACCTTCTCCTTGATGTCGGCGGCTGTGTCGGCGACCGTGGTCCTGAAGAAGTCCTCCGCCTTGTCTCGGGCCTCGGCTGCGTATTTCTTCGCGTCCTCTCGCAGCTCAGCGCCGGACTTTGGCGCAAACATCAGCGCCAGCAGCGCTCCCACTGCCGCCCCGACTGCCGCCGCCCCCAGTATCGGGAGCAGGTCCTTGGTCTGATCGTTGTCACCGGCCATGCTTACCGCCTCCCTTTCCCGTCGAGAATGACCGAGCGGACTGTCGGCATTGTCACGAGTCTCCTGTTGACAGCCGCGCGAAATGCCGCTTGCCTACCTGTAAGACATCGCCGTCGGAGACCTGAATGCTGGCGGTCTCATCCGCGACCTTCTCGCCGTTGAGCTTGACCGCTCCCTGGCGCACCAGGCGGCGGGCCTCGGAGTTCGAGGTCGCCCCGCCGCACGCCGTCACCAGCTTGACGATCCAGATGGCGCCGTCCGCAAAGTCGTCAGGCGCCAGCGCGACCTCCGGCATGTCCGTCGGCAGCTCCCGCTGGCTGAAGACGCGCTCGAACTCTGCCTGCGCGCCGTCCGCCGCCTCCCCGTCATGATACTGCTCGACTATCTTATGCGCGAGTTCCTTCTTCGCCTCCATCGGATGCACCTTGCCTGCCCGCATGTCCTCGTCAAGCTGGCGGGCTCCTTCGTAGCTGCGGTCGGTCAGCAGCGCGTAGTAGTGGGGGAGCTGCTGGTCGGGGATGGACATGAGCTTGCCGAACATATCCGCCGGAGCATCCGTGATGCCGATGTAGTTGCCCAGCGACTTGCTCATCTTCTCCGCGCCGTCGGTGCCGACTAGCAGCGGCCAGGTGGCGACCACCTGCGGTTCCTGGCCGTAGGAGCGCATGATGTCGCGGGCGACCAGGAAGTTGAAGAGCTGATCCGTGCCGCCTATCTCGACATCAGCCTCGATGGCCACCGAATCATAGGCCTGAACCAGCGGGTACAGGATCTCCTGGATCGAGATGGGTACCTCAGCGGCCAGGCGCTTCGAGAAGTCGTCACGCTCGAGCATCCGCGCCAGGGTATAACGCGAGGCCAGCTTGATCATCCCGTCTGCGCCGAGTTCGTCGAGCCACTCGCTGTTGTAGCGAATCTCGCAGGCCTCGATGTCCAGGATCTTGCTGGCCTGCTCGGCGAAGGTGGCGGCGTTGGCCTCGATCTCCTCGGGGGAGAGCATGGGGCGGGTCTTGGAGCGACCGCTGGGGTCGCCGATACGGCCGGTGAAGTCGCCGATGATGAAGATAACCTGGTGGCCGAGGTCCTGAAAGCGTCGCAGCCTGCTCATGGGGACGCTATGCCCGAGGTGAAGGTCAGGGGCGGAGGGGTCGGCGCCGTA
Source organism: Candidatus Zipacnadia bacterium (assembly GCA_029820045.1). Classification (GTDB taxonomy): domain Bacteria; phylum Armatimonadota; class Zipacnadia; order Zipacnadales; family UBA5352; genus JALGVE01. The sequence goes on from JALGVE010000097.1 coordinate 4,509, forward strand.
CTTGATACGCAGGGGGCGGCCGAGCTTGAGTTTTGCCAGCAGTTCTTCGGGAGACACCAGCTCGCTGGCATCGCCGGCCAGTGCCTCAAGTTGCTCTTCGGGCGTCATCGCGTTCACTCCTGGACGGTATCGTGAAAGAAGTGCGGCCTCAGACAAGGCCGCGAGGCTGAGCGTCGCCCGGTCGCTTCGAGGCTAATGATACAAGAATCGCGGGGTTCTTACAAACCATCGGCGAGCCGTTACTCAGACCCCAGCCGCTCCAGCGCGGCCTGGGCCTGCTTGTACATCTCCGTGCCTGGTGCGGCAAGGTTCGTGACGGCGGTGAACTCCATGCGCGCGGTCCGATTGTCGCCGCTCTCCGCGCACACCCACGCCAGCACGTAATGCCCCTCAACGTTAGTCGGGTTCAGCTTGATGAGGTCCATCAGCACGCGGCGGGCCTTGTCATACTCCTTGCGCTTCTTGTGCATCCGGCCCAGCTCCAACATCCCCTCCTCAACGTCCGGCGCTACCGTTTGCGGCTCAACTGCCGCGCCCGTCGGCTCCTCGGGCTCAGGCTCGGCCGGTTGCACGGTCACTTCGGAGCTGTCCGCTGGCGGCTCCACGCCTGGCTGCGGCTCGGCAGGTTGCCTCTCGCCAGGTAGTACTGAGAGGGTGGGCGTCTTAGGCTCCTCGTACCTGTCCGCGCCGGCTGAAATGGCCAGCGCCAACAGGTAAGAGAGCGGGATCATATACAGAACCGCCAGCGCGCTGATGATGAGATAGGGCAGAGGACCAACGCGCTCCCGGTCGCGAACGTAGCGCTGCGGTGCCATGCCCGCGTCCCCGACAATGGCCTGACAGTTGCGGAACTTCTCGGAGGCCGCAAAGCGGCCGATGGCGCTCAGACGTCGCTCGATCTCTGGCCGCGTCCTCGCCAACTTAGCGACAGGGCGCGGGTCAGTCGCGCCGGGAAGGTAGTGAGCCACGTCCTCACCGGAGATGACCTCACTGCCGGCCTCGGTGTTGACAACGGTGGCGAGCGCACGCGCGACAGGTTCGGGGCAGCCCAGGGCTATGGTCGCGGCGCGGTCGGCGCTGCACTCGGCGGCGCGCCGCCACCAGCGGGTGAGCAGGTCAAGCAGCTCAAACACGGGCGCGACCCACCACGGAATCGCCTCGGCGCATGCTGGATAGAGGATGAGGGTGTTGAGAAGGCCGCTATGACCCTTGATGTGCGCCATCTGCCGGGCCAGCGCGGCCTGCAGTTCATGCTCTGAGAGCGCCTCCACCAGGCCCGTGGCGACCAGAAGAGCTCGGTGTCTGGTGCCGATGACACAGGAGCTGGGCCTCTCCTCGCGTAGGACGTAGACCGGAGGCGTCGCGGGCATACCCAGGCGCTCGGCGACGTGGACAGCAGCGGCGTGGACTTCCCGGTATTCCTCAGGGCCGGCGTGCGTGGCGCCCTGACGCAGAGCGCTCTGAGTGGATGCGATCCAGATGAGAGCCCACGCAATGTCAAGGTTGCACAGGAGGAGAACAGCGAGGTCGGCGATGGCCGCCGCTAGCATCTCGCGCGCGAACAACAGCACGAGCAGGTAGATCATCCCTCCCTCGATCAGCAGGAGGACTGTGATGACCAGCCCCAGGGACGCGATCAGCGCCGGGACCTCGGCGGGATGTCTGTAGTGGGCGGGCGAAAGGCGCATTGTTCGGACCACCGACCTCCGGCTGCCGATCACCGATCAACCGCAAACGGCCAACACCGCACGACGAACGGCAGACGGCTCAGGACGAACGCCACGTCGGCTCTCACTTGCGCTTGCGCGCGACCAGGGTCTCGACGAAGGCCTCGAGGCGCAGGCGACTGCGCGCGTCCAGCGGCCCCGGATTCTCGCCCTCCAGCGACAGCACCGGCAGGTCCAGGTGACGCTTGATCAGCACGTCGTATATCTGTCGGAAGCAGAAGGCCTGCGTGTAATGTATCAGGCCGTCAATGCGCCTCAGCTCGATCTGTCGGCGCAGGTCGGCCAGGCGACCGGAGAGCTGGTAGGGATAGGTGTACCTGCGGTATTGCTCCAGGAGCTCGCAGTCGAGGCAGTCGGCCATCGTGAACTGCCGCTGCATCTCATTGAGCACAACGCGCGCACCCAGGCCCTCCAGAAAGTCGTAGAGATCGCTGAAGATGGTCGGCACACCGGCGACGCCGATGCGCACCAGGCCCTCCAAGGGCTGCCGCCCTCGCGCGCGCTCCAGGCACTTGTCAACGTCCTGCACGAATACCTCAGGATCGCCGTTGAAGTCGCTGCAACAGACCTGGTAGTAGTGGTTCTCATGTCCCGTGACCAACCCGTCTTCCCACGTGAGACGGTCTATCTCCGCGACCTTCTCCCGCAGAGGCCTGAGTGCAACTCGCACCGCCTCCGCCTCCTCCCAGGACACGGAGAGATGGTCCATCAATCGCTGCATTTGCAGGCGCAGCAGATTCTGGTCGCGGTCGTAAGGATAGGCGAAGGGAATGATGCGCACGCCGCGGTCCTGGAGGGTCTCCATCATGGCGTGGGTCTGGGCGCAGTCGCCCTGGGTAACCGCGACGACGACAGGGATCTCGTGCGCAAGCGCTGCCGAGTACATGCCCTTGATCCAGGCGCAGGCGCTGCGCGGAAAGCCGTCACGCTCAGCGTGGGCGACAAGCGAGCTTGGGTCCGGGTCGGTGATGAACAGGTTGTTGAGGTCTACCGGTGTTGCACCGGCGGCGAGGATGACCTCAACGGGGATTGTCGTGGTAAGGCCGACCTTCATTGCTGGCACTGCCCCTCAGCGCAGGCCCAGGAGCCGGTGGACTTGCCCCAGCACGCGCACATCGCGTAGATACTCCGCGGCGCAGGCGCGCAGCGCAAGAAGATCCCTCGGAGACGGAGGCCTGATGCCCTCGGCGACGGGCGTGACCGGCTGCAGGAAGACGGGCACGGCCTGGTCCGTGGAAGCGATCTCCGCGCACGCTCGCGAGAGTTCCTCGGAAGTGACGGCGTCGGTGACCACGATCTTGACGAAGTTGCGCGAGTGCTGCGCCAGGCGCAGGAACTCCGCGCGCGCCTCAGGATCAACGGGCTGAGCCATCGTGCTGTCGAGCTTGTAATCGCTGGCGATCCAGTCAACAACGCCGAGGACCTTGCGCAGGTCCTCCGGGCGCTGGCCGTTGGTCTCGAGCATGACCGGGAGATGCAGCGGACGAAGCTGAGTGGCCAGCTCAGCGATGAACTCCGCATGAAGCAGCGGCTCACCGCCGGTCAGGGAGACGGAGTGGTGCAGTCCCTGCGGTCGCGTCTCGGCGAGGCGGCGGACGAGTTCGGCCACCTGGGCCACGTTCAGGGGGTTGTCCTGCTCCTCGGTCTCACCGCCCGGCTCGACCTCGGCGCGGCAGGGGCCGTCGAGCCTGCGCGCCTCGGGCGTGTCGCAGTACGGGCAGTTCAAATCGCACCCACGGAAGCGCACGAAAACCTGCTGGAAGCCGGCCAGGAGGCCCTCGCCCTGAATCGAGGAGAACACCTCCGCGACGGGGGCGGTCAACTCCTCGGGCTCGGCCACGCTAAGGCACCCCCCGCACCTTGCACGTAGCGAGGTGCACATCGGCGAGTTCCGAGGCGTACACATCAAGCAGCTCGCGGGCCAGCGCCTCGGCATCCACGCCCCATTCATCCAGGCCCACGGCGGGCACCGGCGCGCCGGAGGGGTCGAGGTTCAGCCCCACGTGTATCAGCGTCGAGACGGGCGAGAGCGTGGCGATGGAGACGGACAGCTTGCGCTTGCTGGCGTAGAGGTCATCGCCCTCGCGGCGCACGGTAGGGACCCCGTCGCGTTGGGAAAGAGCCTCCGCGATCATACAGATGAACAGCCGCTGGCGGAGCACCGCCTTCTCCAGGTCGCGGTCGAAGTGCTCGGCAATGAAATGAAGCATGTTCGCGGCGGCGATCCCCTTACCGGCTGCAACATCCGCCAGGTCCACCATCTCCGTCAGCGCGACCTCGCAGGGCCCGCAGAAGCTGACCATCGCGTCCCCATGCAGGCCGAAGGTATCGAGGATCCAGTGCGAGCGGAGTTGATGGCCGGTGTACTCAAGTGTTCCGGCATGATACAGTATGTGCATGTCATGCTTCCCAGCATTCACGGAGTTAGCGTCATCGGACGTATGATAGGTGGGGTAGAGGGGAGTGTCAAGGAGACTGCTGGGCGGGTGCCGTTGCCGTCCGTAGGTCGAAGCCTTGGCCGCCGCAGCCTTAGGGAAGGTGGCTCCTGCTTCGACTCTGTTGGTCGTATGCCAACGGCGTCCGCCTTCCTCCGGCCGGAGCCGTAGCAGGAGCGTCGGTTTTAGAGTAAGTCGGCTTGTGAGTAGTGTAGGGCGGGGCACGGCGGCTAGCAAAGCCGTGCCGTACGGAGGGCAGGACTTCAGTCCTGCCGGACGTTGCCGTTCTGAGG
>JALGVE010000098.1 GCA_029820045.1 Candidatus Zipacnadia bacterium
ACCCGTGGCGCGCCGCAGGCGGGCGGGGCACCCCCCTTCGCCAAGGCTACGGGGGACAAACAGATCCCCGCCCTACAGCGCAGCCCCAGGCTCCCCCGCAAAACCGATGCTCCTACATTCATTTGCTCACAGCTTGACACGCCTAGCTCTGATACATATAATCTGACGCTTGAATCATGCGAATCATACTTATCTGATGATACGGGCTACTCAGTTCACGAGGGAGGCGGAGTAAATGCTCTCGAGCAATAGCATAGAGGAGTTGTTCATGGGCTCCGTGACGGTCGGCGAACGGGGCCAGGTCGTGATACCTGCCAAGGCCAGGGAAACGACGGGGATCGCGGCTGGCCACAAGTTGCTGGTTTTCCTACATCCGGAGGGAGACGGCGTCGCGTTCGTCAAAGTCGGAATGCTCGAGGAGATGGCCGCAATGCTGAAGCGACTGGCTGCGGAGGCCGCGGAGAAGGCTTCGCACGAGGATGTGGCTTAGAATGGACAACGCGCGGATAGTCGCTGGGACCCTTGTTCTAGCAATAGCGCTGTGCCTGGCCGCAGGCGCCCAGTTAGCCGCGCAGGAAGGCTCGGCGGAACGGCCAGCCTCCGAGAATGCCGCGATCGAGCTAACTCCTTTAGAGGCCGCGCGCATGGCGCTCGAGCGCAACCTTGACCTGCAGGCGCAAGAGGAAGCGATTGCCGAGGCTCGGGCGCAGCTTCAACAGGCTTTCAGCATGGGGAGGCTCACGGCGAGCCTGCAGGGCTCTGTCATGCGCATGGGCCCGGTGACGAGCATGACGCTGCCGCCACAGATGGGCGGCGGGAGCATCGAAATGGGCGCGGACCACGACGAGCGGGCGACGCTCTCGCTCACGCAGCCGCTGTACACGGGCAAGCGTGCGGAACACACTATCGGGGTGGCCCGGCAGGGCGTGGACATGGCCGCGTCGGGCTATGACGTCGCGAGCCACAAGTTAGCCCTGGCGGCGCAGGAGACGGCCTACGGTGTGCTGCGCGCCCAGCAGCTTGCGGGTGTCGCGGAGGCGAGAGTCAAGGCAGTTACCGAGCACGTCAAGGTCGCTCAGGCAATGCAGAAAGAGGGACTCGTGGCGGAGTTCGACGTGGTGCAGGCTCAGACGGAGTTGGCAGGCGCCCAGGGCGACCTCATCGCCGCCCGTACCGCCATTGAGCAAGTCACCGCGGCCCTGCGCAACATCGTCAACCTGCCGCAGACGTCCCAACTGACGGTCCGCGACGGGCCCTCACTCCCTGAGCCTGAGGGCACCCTCTCGGAGTTGATAGAGACCGCTTGGGAGCAAAGGCCGGAGGTCAGGGTCGCTGAGGCCGCGGTGCGCCTAGCACAGGCGAATGTGCGGCTGGCGGCGGTGGATCTCAAGCCTATGGTCGGGCTGACCGGCCAGTACACTCGCAATAACGCCACGGGCATTTCGGGGTCCTACAGTTGGCAGATCGGCATAATAGTGAAGCAGCCTCTGCTTGACGGCGGCGTGAAGTCAGCAAAGGTGAGGGCGGCGCAGGCGAAGCTGCACGCGGCTGAATTGAGGCTGGCAAGCGCCAAGGAGCAGGTTGCGTTGGAGGTGCATCAGCATTTCCTCTCCGTTGACGAAGCCACGAAGAAGATCGAGACCGCCGGGCAAGGCGTGACTGAGGCGCGGGAGCGCCAGCGGATGGCTCAACTGAGGTATCGCGAAGGTCTGACGCCGAGTATTGAGGTCATTGACGCGGATACAGCGCTGGCAGCCGCTCAGGCGAGGCTTGCGAATGCTCAGTACGACCGTGCGCTGGCCGTTGCACGCTTGCGGTCAGCGACGGGTACAGTAGATGCTGAGGAGGTCGAACCCGAATGAAGCGCTACTTCGCCGCGGCGCTTGTCGTGGCGCTTGCGACACTGACAGTCCTGTCCGGCTGCGGGCGTCGAACACAGGAGGTCGCTCAGGCAGCCGCTGATGAGAAGCAGGCCACGCCCGTGCTGGTCACCACCGCCGTGCGCGGCAGCATCGAGGACATCCTGGAGCTGACAGGGACTGCGCAGGCCGCCGACGAGGTTGACGTTGTGCCGGAGGTTGCGGGCAAGGTCACGGCCGTCTACGCTGATGTGGGCGACTACGTGCATCGCGGTCAAACGCTGGTGCGCCTGGACACGGAGTTGGCCTCAGCGCAGCAGGGACAGGCGGCCGCCGGCGTGGCGGCCGCCCAGGCGCGCCTGGCGCAGGCACAGGAGGCCACCGGCCTGACCGATGAGCAGACGAGGGTGGCCGTGCGCCAGGCGGAGGTCGGCCTGCAAGCTGCCAGGGAGCAACTGAGCAAGGCCCGGACCGGCGCGAAGCTGCGGGCGTCCACCGTAGAGAGCAATATCGAGCAGGCCCGCAACGCCGTGAAGAGCGCTGAGGCCCGGCTCAGGGATGTCGAGGCCGGCGCGCGAGAGCAGCAGCGCAGGCAGGCGGAGGCGCAGGTCGCCCAGGCCAAGTCCGCGCTGGACCTGGCAAAGCAGACCTACGAGCGCCACCAGCACCTCTTTGACGCGGGTGTTATTGCGCAGCAGCAACTCGACCAGGTGCGGACTCAGTACGAGGTCGCGCAGGCTCAGTACGAACAGGCTGTGCAAGCTCAGAGCCTGGTCGAGGAGGGCGCCCGCACGGAGGAGGTGCGCCTGGCGGAGCTGGGTGTCCAGCAGGCGAAGGAGGGACTTCGCCTGGCGGAGGCGGCGCGGGATCAGGTAGAGATCGCAAAGCGCGACGTGGCGGCGGCTGAGCAGGCGGTGCGGCTGGCCGAGGAGCAGCTCAACGCCGCTCGCGCCAACCGGCAGCAGGTGGCCCTGCGGGAGCGCGACGCGCAGGCTGCTGCCGCTGCGGTGGGCCAGGCCGCCTCGGCGATGGAGCTTGCCTCGGTGCAAGTCTCCAAGCATTCTGTCACCGCGCCGATCTCCGGCACAGTGGCCTCGCGCTACGTTGAACCTGGCGAGGGCGCCAGCCCAGGCTTCCCCGTCTTCACCATCGTCAACAATGACCTGATCTACCTGGAGGTTAGCGTGAGCGAAGACGACCTGGAGCGACTCTACGTCGGCCAACAGGCGGCGATCACCATTGACGCCGTCCCCGACGAGGAGTTCTACGGCGAGATCTACGCCCTCAATCCCGCGGTGCGACGCGAGAGCCGCACCGGCTCGGCCCGCATCAGTATCAGCAACCCCGGTGGCAAGGTGCGCGCGGGCATGTTCGGCCGGGCCAGGATCGTCGTGGAGCGCCGCGATGAGGTGGTCCTGATCGCTCGCGAGGCGATACTCCCCCAGGATGGCAAGGATGTCGTCTATGTGGTTGAGGGCGGCATCGCGCGCAAGCGCGAGGTCGAGGTGGGAATGCAGCGAGAGACGCAGTGCGAGATAGTCTCAGGCATCGAAGAGGGTGAGCAGGTGATAGTGACGGGACAGACGCTGCTCAAGCCGGGGCAGAGAGTCAAGGCGCAAGCCGTGCGGCGCGGTGATGCGCAATGAACCCGGCGAGGTTCTCCATCGGCCGCCCAGTCACCGTCCTGATGGTAGTGCTGGCCGTCGTGGTGCTGGGCGTGGTCGGGCTGTCGCAACTGTCCCTTGACCTGTTCCCTGACATGAGCTTCCCTGTGGTCGCGGTTATCACGCTGTATCCCGGCGCTCCGCCCGAGGAGGTCGAGGAGTTCGTCACCAAGCCCATCGAGGAGGCCGCGGCGGTCGTCGAGGACCTGGAGGGCCTTCGCTCCATATCCCAGCAGGACATGTCCGTGGTCATCATCGAGTTCGACTGGGGAAAGGACATGGAGTGGGCGGCCTTCGATGCGCGCGAGAAGGTCGAACCAGTGATCGAGCGGCTTCCCGAGGCTGCTCACAGGCCCGTCATAATGAAGCTGGACCCCCAGACCCTCATGCCGGTGATGACGCTGGATGTCACCGGGATAGAGGACATGCAGCGACTGCGAGAGATTGCGGACGACGTGGTAAAGCCGGAGCTGGAGAAGCTGCCGGGGGTCGCCGCGGCAAGCATCTACGGCGGACTGCAGCGCGAGATACTGGTTGAGGTTGACTGGGATAAGCTGAAGGCACGGGGCCTACCCATTGCCCAGGTCGAGGCGGCGCTGCGGCGCGAGAACCTGAATGTCCCGGCAGGCTTCACGGTCGAAGGGCCGCGCGAGTTCACGATACGCACCATCGGCGAGTTCCAGCTGGTGAATGACATCGGCGACATCGTAGTCGCACGCCGAGCGGGCCAGCCTATCCACCTGCGCGACCTCGCTGAGATCAAGGACACTCACAAGGACGTGCGCAGCTACGCCCGGCTCAACGGTCAGCCCTCCGTGAGCCTCACCATCCAAAAGGAATCCGTGGCGAACACGGTCAGGGTGTCGGAGGCGGTGGCCGGGGCGCTGAAAGCCCTGCAGGAGAAACTGCCCGAGGGCGTAGAGGTTACCATCACCTCGGACGAGGCCGAGTTCATCAGGGACGCTGTGCACAACCTGGAGGCGGTCGCGGTCGAGGGCGCGCTGCTGGCGATGGTCGTCATCTTCCTGTTCCTGGCGACGCTCCGGGGGACTCTGGTCTCCGCGATCTCGATTCCGCTGTCGTTGCTGGCCACCTTCATTCTGATGTACTTCAACGACATGACCCTCAATCTCATCACCATGGGGGGGCTGGTGCTGGCCATCGGCAGGATTGTGGACGACTCGGTGGTGGTGCTGGAGAACATCTACCGGCACCTGGAAGAGGGAGAACCTGTGGTCGAGGCGGCCATCGGCGGCACTCAGGAGCTGGCGATGGCGATTGCGGCCGTAACCTTCACCACCATGTGTGTGTTCCTGCCCATCGCCTTCGTGGGTGGGTTGGTCTCAACGATATTCACGCCCATGTCGCTCGTGGTGATGTTCGGGCTGCTTGCCTCCCTGGTGGTTGCGCTGACGATAGTGCCGCTGCTGTCGGCACGATTCCTCCGGCCACCCTCCGATGGCGAAGGCCAAGGCCGAGCCGTCCTGCTAGTGGTGGAGCGCGCCCTGGGTCTGTGGGGTCACGGCTTCGACCGCGTGGCCCACTGGTATCGGCGCGCCATCGCCTGGTGCCTGGGCCACCGTGCAGTGGTGACAGCGATAGCGTTGGGCGTGTTCGTCCTCAGCGGCTACCTGGTTACGCGAGTCGGGATGACCTTCTTCCCGGACATGGAGACCGATGAGCTACGGCTGAAGATGGAGACACGGATTGGCTCCTCGGTCGAGCACACCAACGAAATGGCGAAGGAAGTCGAGAGCATCCTCAGCCAGGTGCCGGAGGTCCAGCACTACCAGGTTGCTGTGGGCAGCAGCGGGGAGGGTATCGGCATGCTGCGCGCCGGAGGCGCAGGGACCAGGACCGCGAACTTCACCATCAAGCTGACGAAGCGCGAGGAGCGCGAGCGCGGTACCAGCGAGATCGAAGAAGAGCTGCGCGACAAGCTCGCGCAGATCCCCGGGATCACGACCAGCTTCCAGGAGGAGATGGGGGGGATGGGCGCGGACCTGGAGGTGACCATAACAGGCGATGATCTCGAGGTGCTCAGCGACCTCGGCCAACAGACGCTGGCAATCATGAGCCAGGTCCCCGGGCTGGCCGACCTGGACCTCGACTGGAAGCCGGGCAACCCGGAGTACCACGTGTTCGTGGACCGCGAGAAGGCCGGCCGATTGGGCCTCACGGCCTACGACATCGCGCACAGCATCCAGACACAGGTCAGAGGCACAAAGGAACTCACCAAGTACCGGGAGGCCGGAGAGGAATACGACATCACGGTGCGCGCCCAGGAAGCCGACCGGGAATGGATAGAGCAAGTGCGCGACACCGACATTATCGCCCCTGACGGGACGGTGGTGCCGCTGGCCACGATCGCCAGGATCAGGCCTGCGCTGGGCCCCACGCGCATCTCCCGCGACGAGCGGGAACGCGCCGTCACGGTGGAGGCAAGCACCACGGGACGGGCGCTCAGTGAGATCGTCGCCGAGGTGGACGAGAAGCTCGGCGCCCTTGAGTGGCCCGAGGGCTATCGCTATGACTTCGGGGGTGGCGAAGAGGATCGCAGGGAAGCCTTCGCAGGGATGGGCGTGGCACTGGTGCTGGGCGTGCTGCTCATCTATATGATCCTGGCCTCGCAGTTCGAGTCGCTGGTGCATCCGCTGGTCATTATGCTGGCGATCCCGTTGGAGGTCATCGGGGTGTTCGCGGCCCTACTGCTGACAGGCACGGCCCTGAGCATCATGGTCTTCCTGGGGATACTCATGCTGACGGGCATCGTGGTGAGCAACGCGATCCTGCTGGTGCAGATGATAAACCTGCTGCGTGAGCGCGGGATGGAGCTGCGCGAGGCGATCATCGAAGGCGGGCGCATCCGCTTGCGGCCGATCCTGATGACCGCGATAGCGACTGTGTTCGCGATGCTTCCGCTCGCACTTGCCCTCAGGGCCGGGTCGGAGATGTGGCAGCCGCTGGGGATCACAGTAATCGGCGGCCTGATCACCTCGACCTTCCTGACGCTGTTCGTGGTGCCGGTGGCCTACAGCTTGATGGAACAGGCGGCCGGCTGGGTGACCGGACTGTTCAGCCGGGCGTGACCACGCCCACGGCAGTCGTGCAATGTGTGCGGAGGTGAAGGAGGATGTCGTCCGAAGAGCAAGGCGGGCACACCTTTCTGCTCATGGTGTGCGAGACCCTGTTCGCGGAGAGGGTCTCCACGATCCTGGATGAGTTGCAGGTGCCGGGCTATACTCGCTTTGGCGGAGTCTCCGGCATCGGCCACACGGGCCGGCACGAGGGCACAGCGGTGTGGCCGGGGACCAACACTGTCATCTTCACGATAGTCCCAGACCCAGACCTGGCGGACCAGATCATCCGCCGCGCTGAGGAGACCATCGCTCGAGACTACGCCAAGCCTCCGGGCTTCAAGGTCTTCCGGCTGCCGGTCGAAGAACTGGTGTAGGGAGAACTGCTTCAGCCCGACAGGAATGTCGGGCCTACTGTGGGAAGGGCAGCCGTTAGGCGTTCCCCCTTGCCCGCCGTTACTTCACGGCGCCGGCAGTGAGGCCCCGGATGATGTGCCGCTGGAAGACGAGGTAGAGGACCATCAGCGGGATCACCGCCACGCATACGCCGGCCAGGATCGTCCCCCACTCCGCGATGTGCTCCCCCTGAAAGCTCAGCAGACCCACCGGCAGCGTCTGATGCGCGCTCGTCTTGATGAACACGAGCGCGAAGGGTAGCTCATTCCAGATCCACGCGGCCTGGAAGATGGCCACGGTGGCGAGGGCCGGGCGGGCAAGCGGCATGAAGATGGACCAGAGAATCCGCAGGTGTCCCGCGCCGTCCATGATGGCGGCTTCCATCATCTCCTCGGGGATGCCCACGAAATACGCGCGCAGCAGCAGCACCGTCAGCGGCAGGCCGAAGGCTACATAGGGGCCGATGATCGCCGCGTAGTCGCGCAGCCCAAGGGCGGCATTGATCTGATAGAGCGGAATGAGGACGGCATGAGCGGGGATGAGCAGGCCGGTCAGGATGAGGCCGAACAGCAGCATCGCGCCGCGGAAGCGCAGGCGTGCGAAGGCGTAGGCCGCCGGAGCGCTGAGCACGATGATGACCAGCACCGAGATGATGGTGACCACCGTTGAGTTGAGCAGGTACAGCCCGATGGCGCCGTGCCAGGCGGCGGCGTAGTTGCCAAGTTGGACCGTGTGCGGCAGCGACCACGGGTGGATGCGCAGCTCACCCGCCGGCTTAATCGAGCCCAGGAGCGCCCAGATCATCGGCAGCATGAACACCAGCGCCAGCAGCGCAAAGAGCACGTCCCTGATGGCCGCCCACGGACCGCGCATACCCACCCTCAGATGGTCGCCTCCTCTTCACGGCGCGTCAGCTTCAGATAGATGACGGTCGCGATGAGTGTCAGAATCAGCATCACCGTCGCGATAGCCGCTGCGTAGCCCATGCGGTCGTCGGTGAAGGCCGAACGGTACATGTAGGTGGCGAGCACCTCGCTGGCGTGATTCGGCCCGCCCATGGTCATCACCCAGATGAGGTCGAATATCTTCACCGAGCCCACGCTGATGAGCAGCGCGTCCACTAGAATGATCCGTCGCATCAGCGGCAGCGTGACGTGCCAGAAGGACTGCCACGAGCCGCAGCCGTCAATGCGCGCGGCCTCGTACAGCTCATCTGGGATGGCCTGAAGGCCAGCAAGCTGGATCATCATGTGGAAGCCCGTGTAGCGCCAGCAGGAGACGGCGATGATACAGAAGGTAGCCAGCCGCACATCGCCCAGCCAGCCCTGCTGGAGGCCGACCAGCCTCAGCTTCCCCAGCAGGGCGTTCAAGGCGCCGAAGTTGGGGTCATAGAACAGCATCCAGATGAGGCCCACGGCGACCGCCGGAACGATCAGCGGCGAGAAGAACATGGTGCGCAGGACGCGGTGCCGACGCAGCGCGGAGCCGATCCCCACCGCGAGCAGTAGCGCCAACGGCAGTTGAATAACGAGCGAGAGCAATATCCACCAGCCATTGTTCTTGAGCGCGATGTAGAAGAAGGGGTCGCTCAGCAGGTCGCGGTAGTTGCCCAGGGCCACGAAGCGCCTGACGGGGTTGATAGCGCTCCACACGTAAGTGCTCAGCACGCAGGTGTGGCCCAGGGGGTAGATGATGTAGAAGGCAAACACCAGCGTAGC
>JALGVE010000099.1 GCA_029820045.1 Candidatus Zipacnadia bacterium
CGGCATTGTCTTCAGGTCTACTCAGGACGGCACCATGTACGTGGGCGTCCACGGCTATGACAGCGGGCCGGGCGACGGCACGGTCGAGTACTACATACACGTGCGCAAGTGCAGGTTCGCCGAGTTCCAGCAGTAGCTTCCAGGCCTCAGATAGGCCCCGAAAACGAACGTGTGTATCCCGCTGGCGCGAGGTCGCTGCCGGCGGCGCCACGGGGCGCTTGTGGTGGTGGTGAGACAGCGCACGCCGCCTCTCGGAACGAAGGGGAAGCACGCATGAGGTCGGCAAGGGCGTTGGCAAGGAACTCCCGGGCAGTTGCCTGGCTGCTAGTACTGGCTGTGGTGGCGGCTACCGCCGTCAACGCGGCAAGCCTGACCTCACGCGTGGCCCCGGCGCAATGTGGCGGGGAGCCCGAGGCCGATGTGGAGGTTGGGTTCACGGAGACCTACCTCCGCTTTGAGGTTCGGCCCGAGACCGCAAACAGTGCCATCCGCGTCGTGTTCCGCCAGCCTATCTCCCTGGAGGGCAAGGAGCGGCTGGTGCTGGAGGGGCGCAGTGAGGAATCCTCAGGCCAGGGGCTGTGCCTGAGCCGCGTCAGCCTGCTTGGCATCACCCAGGGCGAGGAGGCCGTGTACGAGCCGGACCTGCGCTTCCCGCCGGAGTGGAACCTACGCGCGGTGCTCCTCGGCGAGTTTGAGGGACACCTGCCCCACGAGGTGCGAGGGGTCACGATTGACCTCTGGGCTCCCTACGAAGTGGGGAAGAAGTTTACCATCTACCTGCGCCGCTGTGGGTTCCTGTCGAGGGCTGAAGCTGCCGCCGAACTGGCCGTGCCCGAGGGCCCACCGCGTAAGCGTCTGGAGCCGCGAGCTTTGCCGATTCCGGAGCAGTTCCAGCGGTGGACGAACGTCGGTGTGCGTGGTGGCGGCGGCTGGTATCGCGTCGTGGCGATCTCGCCGCACGATGGTGCGTGCTTCGTGGGAGGCGACGTGGGCGGCGTGTATCGCAGCGCCGACGGCTGCCGCACCTGGCGGATTCTCAACAGCGGCATCCCGAACACGTACATCAACACCTTCGCCTTCCATCCAACGGATAGGCGTATCGTGTTCGCCGGCTCTAACGGCGGCGTCCTGAAGTCCACCGACGGCGGGACCACATGGGCGATCAAGCGAGACGGCTTTCCGCCGCTGTTGACGTTCGGTCAGAGCGCTCCGATCTCCGCCATCGCTCTTGACCGTGCGCAGCCCAACATCGTCTACGCCGGCGTCGGACATGAGCGCGGGTACGGCGCCCTGCGCAAGGGTACCATCGGCGGCCGCATCTTCAAGAGCGTGGACGGTGGAGAGACCTGGAAGATGATTGAGCTGGCCGGTGGCGATGAGGTGCGGAAGCTCTCGGTGTTCTGCATCCGCTTCCACCCGGGCGACTCGCATCGGCTGTACGCAAGCACTCAGGGGGGCCTGTTCACCAGCGCTGACGCCGGGGAGTCCTGGGCACCGCTTGGCAAGGGCTTGGGAGGCTACCTGACGACCTTCCTGGTCATCAAGCAGGACGAGCCGAGCACCATGCTGCTTGCTTACGAGACCGGCCCGGAGAACCGAGGCGGTGTGCTCAAGAGCACGGACGGCGGCGCGACCTGGACGCCAAGCAATGAGGGCCTGCCGGCAGAGGAGGAGGCGTGGCGAATCATCGCGCATCCGCGTGACACCAACACTTACTACGTCGGCTGGCATCGTAGGTCAGGCCTGTTCGTGACCCATGACTGCGGGGCCACCTGGCAGCCGGTGAACATGTCAGACAATATCAAGTCGGCGTGGTTCTTCGTAGGCGTGAATGTGACAGGCATTGACATTGCCCCACAGACTCCTGACCGGCTCATCTACTGCAATGACATGGACCTCTATCAAACGATGGACGGCGGCAAAACATGGGAGCAGGTGGCGACCGAGCTCGTGCGCCCGGCGACGGCAGAGCACCCGGCGGTCTGGCGAGGTAGAGGCGCTGACATACTCTGCGTCGGTGGGCCCCAAGCCCTGGCTGTGGACCCCGCCGACCCGCGGACGCTTTACTTCGGGTACATGGACACTCATGCCTGGAAAAGCGACGACGGTGGCGAGACCTGCTACCGTCTGACCAACGGCATCAGCAGCGGATATGGGCGCATGGGGGCCGTCGTCCTGGATCCGGCGAACCCGGACATCGTCTACCTTTCCAAGGGCAGGAACTACGACCAGCAGCGCATCTACAAGAGCGTCAGCGCTGGCCGGGAGTTCCACCTGGTCGGATACGAAGCCACGGGCCTGCCGCCTGGCGGCGTCTTCAACCTGCTGATAGACCCCAGCAGCCCCATCGGATCGCGCACCATCTACGCGGCGGTGACCAAGTTCGGCGTCTACAAGAGCGAGGATGGCGGCCTGTCCTGGCACGAGCAGTCAAACGGCCTGCCCGCTGAGAGTCGCATGCCCAAGCAACTGGCGATGGACCCGAGGGACCCGAACCGTCTCTTCCTGGCGTCGGGCGCGCACTCTCACCACGACACGGGCCAGCGCGTACCCGGATACATCGCGCGGACTACGGACGGCGGCGACCACTGGGAGATAGTCAAGGATAAGATCGAGCCCCAGTGCATCATCATAGACCCGTTTGACTCGCAGAAGATCTACGCGGGCAACCGAAACTTCTCGGGCGTGGACTACCCTAACGCGTTCTACAAGTCGGTGGACGGGGGCGATACCTGGACCTCCCTGGACCAGGAGATGTTCCTGAAGGGGCCGGGCTCGCATGACGGTGACCAGGGGGCGCGGGTTTTCGTCTCCTGCCTGGCGGCGGACCCGACGACCCCGGGCAAGCTCTATGCCGCCTGCCGCGAGGAGGGCTACGACGTGAGCAACGGCCGCGGCGTCTTCATATCAAAGGACTGGGGCGAGAGTTGGGAGCCGTTTGTGTGCGAGGGGCTGACGAGCTACCGCATCGGAACCCTGGTGGTGGACCCCGTCAATCCCTCGCGGCTCTACGTGGGCACAGGTGGCAACGGCTTCTTCCGCTTCGGCCCGCCACCCGGGAGTTGATGCTCCCGGCGTAACTGCTTACCTGCTCGGCCATGGTCGCTGCGCCGACCTCGGGAACCGCCGTGGTGGTGAGGCGACCGGGGACGACATCCCGGCCACCTCTGGCAGACATAGGCCTCCTTGCCCCGCACAGAAAGGGAGAGACATGCTGAAGACAGCGACGCTCCTGCGATGGTTAGTCCTGTGCGCAATCGGCCTCTGTCTGAGCACTACCGCGCTGAGTGCGGGCGCCGACGACGGCCTGCTCTGTCACCTGAAGTTCGATGACGTGCAAGGGCTTCTCGCTGAAGATAGCTCCGGGAATCAGAACGATGCCGACCTGTGGGGCACGCAGTGGGTGAGGGGCGAGTTCGGGACGGCCCTGCACTTCACCGGCGTCAACTCCTACGTGTCTATCCCCGAAATCCAGGGGCTGGACGGCTCAGACGAACTTACCGTGGAGGCCTGGGTGTACTGGGAGGCCGGCGGTCGCTATCCGAACATTATCAGCGGCGGACGGTGGAGTCCCGGTGGCTTCCTCGTCTTTGTGCGGGATCAGGCCTGCAGCTTCCGCATGGGGCGTCCCGGCCATGCCGCGAGCGACCCTGGCGGAGGCTGGCAGGAGACCGGCGCGCCCCTGCTCCGTGAGTTTGAGCTTGGCAGGTGGTATCACCTGGCGGCGACCTTCAAACGCCCGGACATCACGACCTACGTGGATGGCGAGAAGGTCGGCTCCGCCAGGTGGGACTACCCGCTCGGTTACACCGGGGACATTGAGATCGGCAAGTGGGGCAACGCTCAACACTGTCACCAGGGCCTCATTGACGAGGTCAAGATCTACAACCGCGCCCTGACCGGTGACGAGATTCAAGCCAGTTACGCAGCCGAAGCGCCGCGCCGCGGGGGCCCTGAGCCGGGCGCGAAGGCCTATGAGGTCATCCCCCAGGTAGAGCAACGGAGGCCGGCCATCGTGAAGCTGGAGACCGAGTTCGTCACACTGGAGATTGATGAGCGAGGCAAGTGCATAGCGCTCACGGACAAGCGAACCGGCGCGGAGCGCATCGCGAGGTCAGTGCCTCTGGCCTCCGTCAGGATGGGCGGCAAGACGATTCGCCGAACCTCCTGCTCGTATCAGGATGGTAAGCTAAGCATCGAGTTCGGCAAGTCGGAGGCAAAGGCCGTCATCGGCCTGACCGCCAGGGACCGGTATCTCGTTTTCGAGGTATTGTCGGTCGAAGGTGAGGGCGTTGACGAACTCACCTTCCTGACGCTCGAGCTGCCACCCGGGAAGTATCAGAACCGCATGTCCGGCCTCGTCGCTGACGACGATTTCGGCGTGTGCATGCGCGCCCTGAGCATTGACACAAGCGTGACGCTCGGCGGTAGCCCGCCGACGCTGCGGGCCACGGGCTATCAGCAGTACGGCCTGGTGGACGCGAAGGCGGCGCTGGTCGCGTGCCCGGCGGAGGAACTGCGCCCCGTGCTCCAGGAGGTGGTCCGGGCGGAGGGTGTGCCGCAGTCGTCCCTGGGCGGGCCGTGGGCGCTGGACGCGCAGGACTGCCGCGGCTCTTATCTGTTCGCGCGCGTCTCGGAGAGCAACGTTGACCGGTGGATTGACCTGGCGTTGCGCGGGGGCTTCACGGATGTTCATTTCTCGGGCTGGTGGACGGCGCTCGGCCACTACGAGCCCAGCAAGAGCCTTTTCCCCAACGGCCTCGAGGGCATGAGGGCGGCAGTGCGCAAGATCCACGACGCGGGTCTGAAGGCGGGCATGCACACCCTCACCGGCTGCATCTCCCCCAGCGACTCCTGGGTCACACCCGTCCCTGACGCCCGCCTCGCCGCGGACGCCACTTACACCCTCGCTGCCGACATGGACGAGGCCTCCGACACCATCCTCACGGTCGAGAAGCCTGGCAGCCACGATGTCATCTGGGGCTACGCCAGTCGCGGCAATGTCATTCGCATCGGCGAGGAGCTGATTCAATACTCGGCTATCTCTCACGAGGAGCCCTACGGCTTCCTGAACTGCAAACGTGGGGCCTTCGGCACCGAGCCGGCCGCCCATCAGAAGGACCAGGCCGCCGATCATCTGCGGAGCATTTACGGCGCCTTCTACCCCGATGAGGACAGCACGCTCGTGGGCGAGGTGGCGGACTGCATCGCCCGCGTCTACAACGACTGCAAGTTCGACGAGATATACATGGATGGCGCGGAGGGCATGGGAGGCTGGCACCGCGTCGCCGTGATGCGCGACGCTATCTACCGCAGCCTCAAGCGCCCGGCCCTGGTCGAGGCAAGCGCTTGGGGGCACTGGAGCTGGTACTATCATTCGCGCGTCGGCGCCTGGGACCATCCGAAGTGGGGGCTGAAGCAGTTCACGGACATGCACTGCGCCGGCATCCCAAGCTACCGCAAAGGCGGACTGCTCCAGGCGCAACTCGGCTGGTGGGTCATTCTCGGCCCCAGCGGCTCCAGCCGAGCCGAGATGCCCGACGAGATGGAGTACTTCTGCGCGAAGACGCTGGCAAACGACGCGCCCATGTCGGTCCAGGGCCTCGGCGCCCTGAGCAGACCGGCGAACGAGCGCATGAGCGAGTACCTCACCATCGCCGGCCGCTATGAGCGACTGCGGCTGGCGAACTATTTCACGGATGCGCTGAAGGAGCGACTGCGAGAGCCTGGCAAGGAGTTCCGGCTCCATCAGGCCGATGACGGCGAGTGGGAGTTCATCCCCACCGACTATGCTGATCACAGGGTGACCGGCCTCGAGAATGGGGCGAACACCTGGGTCCTCAGCAACCGGTTCGACAAACAGCAGCCAAAGCTGAGGATCGAGGCGCTCTACGCCGCGCACCCGTACGACAGTCAGGACGCGCTGCTCGTTACCGACTTCGGCGACATGAACGAATTCACCGTACATGCGAACGCTAGCGGCGTCACACACACGCTGGAGCGTTCCACGGAGCAGGTGAAGGTCGGGGAGGCGAGCGCCTGCTTCAGCGCGACCAGCACCCGCGAGAGTCGGGAAGGGGCCTGGGCCAAGGCGGGCAGAGGCTTCTCGCCGCACTTCGATATGAAGCAATGCGACGCCCTCGGCGTGTGGGTCCACGGCGACGGCAAAGGCGAGCTCCTGAACATCCAGCTCAGCAACCCGGACGAGTACATGCGGGCTTACTCCGAGCACTATGTGACGATTGACTTCGAGGGATGGCGCTACTTCGAGCTGCTGCTCAGGGAGCGAGATGCCGCCCGCTACCGCGACTATCAGTGGCCCTACTACAACCAGCATGGCATCTACCGCACTTCTCTCAGCCGCAGCCACGTCAGCGAGTTGAACCTGTACCTCAATAACCTGCCACCCAACGACACCGCCACCGTCTACCTCAGCCCCCTCAAAGCGCTGCGCACCACCAACATCGAGCTGCGCAACCCGACGCTGGAGGTCAACGGACAGAAGCTGACCATCCCGGTGACGCTGCCCAGCGGCTTCTACCTTGAGGTGGAGCCTGCGGGCGACTGCGCGGTCTACGACCGGCGCTGCGCACTGCTGGAACGGGTGCAGTTGCAGGATGAGGTTCCGCTGCTGAATCCGGGCGAGAACGAGTTGACCTTCACCTGTCAGGGGCCGGAGGGCTTCGCCTCCCGCGCCAACGTGGTGGTTGCCACCGAAGGGCCCACCCTTCGCGGCCGCAGGCCCGCCCGCGAGATTGACTGGCAGCAACTCCGCTACGAGTACGAACTGCCTCGCCTCATCACTACGCTGGATGGGCGACAGAACCAGTGGAACATCATCTGCCGGGCCAACGCCCGGAGCGCGCGGTTAGGCCTCGAGCTTGAGGTGAAGCAGATCGGCGCGACCGGCGAGGCCTACAACGGTCCCGCTGCCCTGACTATCGAGAGCTTCGATGACCTGAGCTTCTTCGCCGACTCGCCGGACAACCAGTTCGCCAAGTACGTGTATGATTCCCAAAACAAAGGAGTATCGAACAAGCCCGGCGTAACGCACGAGTTCGAGCGCAGCACCGAGATCGTGAAGGTCGGCAAGTCCAGCGCCCGCTACACCGCCACGAGCACTCGCGACGATAACGGCGGCTGGTCAGCCCAGGGACGGCGCTTCGCCGAGCCGCTTGATCTCTCGGCCTTTCGCGGCCTTGGCTTCTGGCTGCACGGCGATGCGAGGGGGGAATCCTTCAAGCTCCAGTTGCGCGATGACACCGGTGGCTGGCAGGACATGGTAACGCGGGTGGATTTCAGCGGCTGGCGATACATCGAGTTCGACCTTGGCAGCCCCGAGCTGAACCTCGCTAAGGTCGAATACCTGATCCTCTACTACAACGGTATCCCCGGCGGTCAGACGGTGACGTGCCACGTGGACGATGTGCGCGCCCTGCCGGAGACCCAGGGCCTCGAGAATCCCGAGCTGACGGTGGCGGGAAGGCGCATCGTATTCCCCGTGGAGCTATCTGTAGGCGACCGGCTGGTGTTCAAGGGCATGAGGGATTGCCGGCTTTACCGGAAGTCGGGAGGCGAGCCGGAGCGCCTCCGCCCGGAGGGAAGGCCCCCCGTGCTCAGGCCCGGCCTAAACCCGGTCACCTTTGCGCTCGGCCCCGATTCCCCGGCGCAATTCCGAGTGGCGGTGTCGCTGGTGAAGGAATACTAGAGCTCGTTTCAAAACCTACCGTAGGGTGGGCTTCCAGCCCGCGACTGCCATTCTCGCGTCAAGACGCACCGTAGGGCGGGCTTCCAGCCCGCCAATGCCGTTCGCGAGAGCTATGAAACACCTTCTAGTGCCTCGTTGCAGAGGTCCGCGACATCATGGAGGGGCCGAATGCGAGGTCGCGCCGTGTGCGGCCGAAGTATCCGGCCCACCGGCTGATCCAGAGGACGCCTGGCAGGGCAAGGTCCATCCGCCTGC
Source organism: Candidatus Zipacnadia bacterium (assembly GCA_029820045.1). Taxonomy (GTDB): domain Bacteria; phylum Armatimonadota; class Zipacnadia; order Zipacnadales; family UBA5352; genus JALGVE01. The sequence continues at coordinate 7,964 of JALGVE010000099.1, forward strand.
TGGTCCCGCGGGAGGAGTTACCGGATCTGTAGCAGTTCAGGGGAGGCAGCGTCCAGATTCAGGTCCCTGGAGTTGAGCGTAGGCTCCGAAGGCCTGGGCCGACCTCGGCCTTGCCCCGCAGCAGCGGGACAGGGCCTCGTGCGGCCCCTCCGGACGACGCGTGAGCCGTAGCGGAGCGGGCCCTCCAGACGAGCCATCAGCCCTAGCGGAGGGGCCGCACGAAGGCTGAGGCGCCTCCGGCGCCGAAGCCTGAGGCCGGCCCGCTTGCTTGCACCGCACCAGGGACCCGAATCTGGATGCTGGCTTCGGGGGACACCTTACTTGTCTCCGGCAGTTGGCTTGACAGTGCGCGCTTCCAGTGTAAGATAGGTATCATGTCCCGCGAATGCCGCGCAGGAATGCCGTGGTCAGGATGGTGTCCGTGGTCGAGCGACTGACAGGCCTAATTGCTCGATTCCAAGCCCTGAGGTCCGCTCAGCGCGACCGACGCCTTCGGGCGATGCGAGAGTTCCTTGCGACCTTTGAAACGGTTCGGGCCCGGGCGCCCCTCAACATCTTCTCCCTGCTCAATGTGACCCGAGACGAGGTCCGACACAGCCGCTTCCTGGCCTCCCTGCTTGATGCTCGCTGCGGTCACCGGCAAGGCAATCTGTTCATGCGAGCCTTCCTACGGGCGTGTGCTCTGCGCATTCCCACCAATGTCCTGGACCGGTATCGGGTGCGCACGGAGTTCTCGGGAA
>JALGVE010000100.1 GCA_029820045.1 Candidatus Zipacnadia bacterium
CGGCTCCCGGCCCGCGTAGGTCGCGCTTCCTAGCCCGACTCTCAATGCGGCGCGACACAGGTCCCGGCCCTACTCAGAAGACTTCACACCCACCAGCCAGCTAAAAACGATGCTGCTGGGCAAGGGGGAGAAGGGCGCCTTACCCCCCTGCCCCCCTCTCCCGCGGGCCCTGTGCCAGGGCCCTTGGGAGAGGGGGAGAAGTGCGCCAGGGGCCTTAGGAGAGGATGAGAAGTGCGCCGACCGGCACTAGCGAGTCAGACCCAGGCACTTGAGTATGTGCCCCACCATCTCCGCACGCACCTCGTAGAGGTCGCGCTGCGGGTCGAGGTTCGCAATCCACGCCTGCGCCTCAGCCTTGGCCGCTGCGTCCTTGCACTCCTCAACCGCCTTCAGCAGCGTAGCCATGTACCGGACATCATCCACACCCTCGCGGAAGCCCTCCCACTGCACGGTGTCAACGACGCCATTCACGGTGGGATACGTGAAGTTGTGGTCGCGGTAGCGGTCGCTGTCGAAGTCATTCCAGACATGCCCGAAGCCATGCTGATAGGCGTAGTCCATCGCGCCATCAAAGCCCGCCTGCCAGAGCACGAGGCCGAAGTTGCGCCGATAGGTCTCCGGCTCCTCCGGACCCACCTGCGGGAAGGCGTAAGTGAACACCTTGCTGCCCACCCCGTGGAAGCGCTCTGCCTCCTTAGGATCAGGCTTGCCCGCGAGGACTGCGACGTTGAGAAGACTGCCCATCGCCTCGAAGGTTCCCTTGTAGCATGCCACAAAGGTCCCGGCGCCCTCGTCCTGCACTGCCTTCCAGGCGTTGCGCTGGGCCTCTAGCCGTTCGCCTCTGGCCTCGTCTATCCCGTAGCAGTACATCTCCTCATAGCCGTGCTGGCGGGCCATGGTTAGCCAGGTACGCACGCGCTCGCGGAGGGCGTTCAAACCTGCTTCGTCGGTCGGCGCGCCGGTGCTGCATCCCAGGGTGAAGAGCTTGTCCGTCGCCAGGCCAGCCTCTTTGCGGATCTCGAACACGCGCGGCAGCAAGCGCTCATCATACTTCTGATAGACAGTTGGATACTCTACCCCATGCGCGTGGAAATCCCTCATCTCGGCCGCATACTGCTCCTCAGACTTATACTCCGAGCCGATGGTGAAGCTCCCATCCTCGGAGAGCTTCCCACGGTAGTAGATGGAGTAAATCAGGGGCGAAGGCTCGAGGTCGAAGGGGCGCACCGTGACCTTCAACGGAAGCTGCACGGTCTCGATGTCATCAGCGGTCAATTGCAGCCTACCCTCGTAGTCGCCGGCCGCCGCGTCCTCGGGCACGTGTACTGTGACCCAGTACTGTTGCAAGCCCGTCGCCGGAATGTTCACCGGCTGCAGGCTGTCCGCATCTACCGGCCGCACACCCTCCAACTCCGCGCTTTCCTTGTCACTGCAGACCACATACGCGGTGGTGCCGTCGGGATAGGTCGTTCGCAGGTTGTTCGTCTGCGTCTGCTCGTCCACGCGGACCAGTGCATCGTCATTGAGCAGGAGCTCCGGCACGAGCTGCTTGTGCTTGAGGTCGCCGATGCTGCGGCCCGCCTGATACCAACACTTGATCAGCTTGATGTCCACGTTCTCGGCGGGGATCGTCCGCCCCCCGCTGCTCAGGTCGGTCGGAGTGAGCAGCAGAGCCTTCAAATCCGCCAGCGCGTAGACGACGAAGCTCACCGCCTCATATTCGCCACGGCACGCGCTCACGCTCAACCCCTCGGTCTCCTCGCCGGGAATGAGGAAGCCGCTGGAGAGTATGCGCGCGTTCGAGATGGCCGGGACCTCCATCAACAGGAAGGGCTTCGCACCCTCAATCCCCTGCGCAAGCGCGGTGAAGGTCTTCGGGGCAAGCTCGACCATCCTGAGCTCGCTTTGCAGTTGCGAGACGTCCTGCGGGTGTGCATAGCCCCTCGCCTCGAACTCGCCTAAGCGCTCCTGAACGCGCGCCAGCGCCTTCGCCGCAGTATCGCGAGCCGCAGCGTAGGCCTCGGGCAGTTCGGGGAGATCCGCCATCGCCTGCTCGGCTGCCTGCGCGCGTTCGCGCCAGGAGGCCGTGCGCTGCTTGAACGCGTCGGCAAAGGGCTTCCAACGTGCGCCGTACTCGGTCTTGTACGCCTCATCCTCGGGGACCTTGCCCTCGATGCGCACGTCATCCACATAGAGCACGACGCGCTTACCACCGCCGCCGTAGATGAAGATGCCCCAGCGGTCCACGTAGACGCCGACGTTCTGACCCGTAGCGCCGTCCACGTAGCGAGGCAGGACGCCATCAGCGCTCGCCTGGCCCTGCGCGCAGAGGTCGCCCTCGACCAGCTTCCACTCGCCGGTCGGTCCGTCCTGACTGCCCCAGGTGCCGACTCCCGAGTGACTACTGGGTGGGAAGACGAAGTTGGCGCCCAGGGCCGCCTTCCCGTTCGTGCCTTCGTCGAGGAGCATGCGCGCCGAGAACTTCAACTCTCCCCCGCAGGGCACGCGCACCGGGCAGGACCAGTAGTGATAGCTGCCGGACTTGAGCGTCACATCGAGCTTGAACGACTTGTCTCCGCTGAAGGCCTTCTCGTCCGTCACGCCCTTGAAGTTGATCTCATACTCACCGTTGGTGACCCAACGCACCACCGGGTCTTTCCCGTCCTCGAAGTCAGCGAGGTACGAGAAGTCGTGCATGGCCAGGTCCTGCGCACCGGCTATCAAAGGAAGCGTCAATAGACAGAGGAGACCGCCGAGCACGATTCGGTACCGCATCAGTATCATCTCCCGTGAGAACCGCCTGGCCGACTGTTGGTCTGTGGTACACTTCCCCGAGTGAGGCCGGGTCTCCTGCCGTAGGCTGCGAGGCAGCAGTTAGTACCTACTCGCGTAGTTCCGCCGAATATCGTCCCGCCCGATGGGCGGGACTGGCGTGAGTCGTTGGGAGGGGCCGCGTGAGGGCCGAAGGGCCGAACTCGGCCCCTCCCCGCCCTTGGGCGGGAGCGGGCCGGCTTCGCGCGTCTCGCGCAGACGCGGCGTCTGCGCGCACGACAGACGCGCTCGGGCGGTCCCTCCATCATACTGACGTCCTTGTATGACCTAACGCTTTGCTACGCAAACGAGTACCAGGCTCTTCGAAGGCCTGCGGGCCGCGACGGCGAAATGGGGCTGGGCAGGACACGACTCCACTGCAGGAGCGGTGACATTCTTGTCGCCGACGGCGGCCCCGACACGAATGTCGGGGCTCCTGGGGAGGGTCGCCTGACGGGAATGTCGGGGCTCCTGGGGAGAACGCCCCCGACGGGAATGTCGGGGCCTCTGGGGGACACAGATGAAGAAGCTGATCTCGCCCGAGCCGAACAGGGTCGCGCTCGTGGACGTGCCCGAGCCGGAGATGGGGCCGGACGATGTGCTCGTGCGCAGCGTCCGCTCTCTCATCAGCGCCGGCTCGGAGTTGAAGCGCATCAAGCGAGTCGAGGGGGAGAGCGAGCAGACGTGGCCGAACTATGACCTGGGATACGCCATCTGCGGCGAGGTCATTGAGTGCGGCGAGAGAGTCGAGAGCTTCAAGACCGGCGACCGCGTCGCCACCATGCAACACCACCAGCAAGTGGTTGTCTCCTCCACGCTCCCGGGCATCGTCAAGGCGACGATCCCCATCCCTGACGCGGTCTCTTGGGATGATGCGCCGTTCATCCTCTGGGGGCGGAGCTGCTGGAACTGGACGATGAAGGCCGACATCGCCATCGGGGAGACCGTGGCGGTGATGGGGCTGGGGCTGGTTGGGCTGCTGATGGTAATGTGGTCACGCCTGCGTGGTCCGGGACGCATAATCGGTATTGACCTTCACGACAGCCGCCTCGAACTCGGCCTCAAGGCCGGCGCTGATGAGGTCATCAACGCTTCGGAATGCGACCTGACGCAGGCGGTCGTCGAGTTGAACGGCGGCCGCGAGGCGGATGTGACCTTTCATTGTGTGTCCGGCAACGCGGTGAGCAGCTTCGAGGACAGCCAGCGGATCACGGCCTCCGGCGGGCGGGTCGTCCTCATCGGTCATCACTCAAAGCCGCTGACGATCCTCTTCCGCGAGTTCCTCAGCAAGGACCTGCTCGGGGCGGGGACCGACTACGACTACGACTCTCGGCTCTTCGAGGTGGGGGCGCGGCTGATCGAACGAGGAGCGCTGCCGGTCTCGGGCATCGTCACGCACAAAGTGCATTACACGGAGGCGCCCGCAATATACGAGGTGCTCGATGCCCGGCCCGACGAGGCGGGCGCCGTCCTGATCTCGTGGCAGGACAAACGATAGCGGCGCCAGAGGAGGCCGCGCCTACAGCGACAGCCTCGCGAGGCGTTCCCGGAGGCCGACCATGCGCTCACGGAGCCTCAGAGCCTTGCGCACCACGGGATCATCGCTGTGCAAGCGCCAGTCCATCTCCTCCGTGATTGCTTGTATGGCGTAACGGGGGCCGGCCGGCGTCGGCGGCACAGTCGTAAGGCACTTGCGCGGGTCCAGGGGCCTCAGTTCCATCACGGTCTCATCGAAGGCCGCCTTGGCCTCCTGCTTGGAATCCACCATGGCTGTCAGCTCCCGGTAGCGCCTTTCTGACCACTCGCCGCCAGTCTGCCTCATCAACTGCCAGTGACGCAGGGCGGCCTCCACGTCACCCTCGCGGTTCCGGATCATGTAGGCCAGCCCAATGTTTGCGTGCAGGATCGGATTGTTGCGGTTCCACTCAAGGGCCTTGAGGAAATAGTGCAGCGCCGCCGAGATGACCGCGCGCATCTCACTGATTATGTCGCTCTGTCGCTCGCGACTGACCAGGCCCGCAGCACGGGCGGTGCGCTGCAGCCTCAGCGCCTCCTTCGCATGGACCAGGCCCAGCTTGTTCGAGGCCTCCTCGCTGTCCTCTATCTGCACCATCTTGCGGAAGGCGACCTTTGCGGCCTCCATGTCGCCGAGATTGAACGCGCATACGCCGAGGTTGCAGAAGACATCGGGTGAGTCCTCGCCCAGTTGCGCGGCCTGCTCCAGATGTCGTCGCGCGCGCCTCAGCAGCTCGCGAGCACGACCGACCAGCTCATCCCCCGCCGCCGCGTGGCTGGCCTGGATCGCCATGCCAGACTCCGCGAGGCAGGTCCCCACAGAGAAGTGCAGATAGCCGTCGTCCGCGTATTCCGCGACGGCGGCCTCCAGCCCCTCAAGCGCCTCGTCATACTCGTGGCGCAGGTAATGATAGAGGGCGAGGTTTACGCGGGCCTCCACAGAGTAGTCAGAGCCGCTGTCGGCGATCGGCTCCAGATGGCCGACGCATTGATGGAGGGCCCTGAAGAAATCCTGCCGCTCGCGTTGCCCCATGTCCCGTCGGTAGAGCGTGAGCGCGTCCGCCAGGTAGGCCACGCCCAGATGGAAGGCGATGCGTGGGTGGGAGGGGTACCGCTTGCTCAGAGTCTCCAGGGCCTGAACGCTCTCCTGCACGTTGCCATCCGCCAGGTCGGCGACGGCCAGGTTCGTGGCGGCAGCGATGTTGTCGGGCGCAAGCTCGGCGGCGCGGCGCATCTCGGTCTCCATGGTCGCCACATCATCCAGCGCCCACGCCAGACAGCCGAGATTAGTGTGCAGGTCAGCGTCCTCCGAGCGAAGCTCCAGTCCGGCCTCGATCTCGCCCCGGGCCTGCTCGTACTGCGCCAGGCCGATGAGCGCCAGCGAGGCGTCATGGGCGGCCTCGACGGGGTATTCCGCCTGCACGGAAGGGTGGTGGAAGCAATCCACCGCCTCGTTGAACTGCCCTAGCGCCAGGCGCACACATCCCCGATTAAGCTCCACCGCAGCGCTGCCCGGCGAGAGGAAGGAGGCTCGGCTGAGTTGCCGCGCGGCCTCGGTCGGTCGCCCGCCAGCGCACATCAGCGCGCCCAGGTTGTTGACTATCGCCGGGTTAAGCGGGTCCAGGAGGGCCGCATCCGAGAGCTTCTCCACGGCCTCCCGCAGTCGTCCGTGCCGATGGGCCACCATCGCCAGATTCGCTCGAGGGGCGGCGCTCACCGGATCCAGTTCGGCCGCGCGCGCGAAGTGCCGCTCTGCATCGTCCTCGCGTCCGGAGGCGAGTTCGTAGATGCCAAGGCTGTTGAGCAGCGGCGCTGCCTCCAGCGTATCTACCTCCCGCAAGATGGCGTCCACAACGCCGACCGGCGGCCTTCGCGACAGCAGTACTCCGAGGTTGTGTTGTGCTGTCTCGGCGCTATCCTCGCGCCGGGTCGCCTCAACGAGGAGCTGGCCGGCCTCCGCCAGTTCGCCCAGCTCGGCGAATGTCACCGCGAGGTTGGTGTCGTATCTCCCTCCATCGCCATCCAGCTCGCATGCCTTCTCCAGGCAATGGGCGGCGCGCTGTCTGTCACCGCGCAGTTCCTCGACCACCCCAAGGGCGTTCCAGGCTTCAGCGTCATCAGGGTTCTCCTTGACGACCTCTCCCAGCCTGCGCCGCGAGCGCTCCAGAAGGCGCTGCAGGGCCCTACGCCTTCGTGCCAGGGACGCCCGGCAGGCCAGCTTCCGCAGGAAACGAAGCGCCACACCGGGCATCAGTACCAGCACAAAGCCCAGTATCGCCCCCACGGCGGCGACCGCAACAGTAGTCAGCGGGGCCTGACCGCTCAGGAAATAGCGAGAGTACACCACGCCTGCGCCCACCCCAAGGACAATAGCGAACAGGGTGACCAAACGCCTGGTACGGCGTCGAGGTAGTCGAATGCTGTAGGACTCTTCACCTGCCGCCTGCTCGGCGACCTGAGGAACCGTCAGCTTGTGTGACAGCGTACGCACACGAACCGCCCCCGACGATAATCTGCCTGCGCCGTCTATACTCTGTACCTAGTACTTATACCCCTCTCCTCGCGCGGCCAACCCACGAAGGGAGTATGCACTTCGCTGCTATGGGTTACTGATCGAGGGGGACAGACGGCCTTCTTCGCAAACAACGCGCAAGAAGGTACAGACCCCGCCGTTGGGGGATGCGATGCCTCGGACGCTCAGGACACGCCGCCACAAAACTCGAGGCGGCGGAAGGCACCAGCGACTGCGACGAGGAAGGTCAACGCCGGTTACCATCCTGACGGTCCAGTTGAGGTGAGGCGAGCATGTCACTTACCTGCAAAGCCCACATCCTGCGCGACATCGCGGCCGGACACGACGAACTCGGCGCGGATGAATACGCCGGGACCGTGGCGGACGAGGACCTGCTGCGCAACCGCGTGGCCTTCACCTGCCTGTACTACCAGCCAGTTGACGCCCTCCTCTACTGCGGCATTACCGCCTACGATGCGGACATCTTCTACACCTTCGACCCCGACACTGGAGAGTTCGTGAGCCTCGGCTGGCAGGAGGTCGGCGAACAGTTCGACGTGAAGATTCATCGGTCCCTGTGCCCCTCGCCCGATGGCCTCATCTACGGCGCCACGGCCGGCCTGCATGACATCACACGTCGCCGGGAGGCGCCCGGCGGCAAGATCTTCAGCTTCGACCCCGCCACCGGCGAATATGAGATCCTCTGCATCCCCTCGCCACCGGACTACGTGCAGACAATCACCCTGGACCCCGAGCGGCGCGTCATCTACGGGTTCACCTACCCGGTCTTCAAGTTCTTCAAGTACGACCTTGACGCGGATGAGGTCACAGATTTCGACTACGTCGGCAGCATCACGCACATCTCTGCGCTGGATGACGATGGCAAGCTCTGGGGCACCTGGCACCCGCGCAACCACTTCCTGTTCTGCTATGATCCGGACGCCGACGAGATAACCTGGTTCCGCCATTCGGTCCCCAACGCGCAGGCGGGGGCGGACGTCATGTATCCGGGCGCGGGGCCGGTTGACTGCATGATCAACGGTGGAGACGGCTACCTCTACATCGGGACCACGCTTGGAGAGCTGGTGCGGCTCGACCCGAAGACCGCGGAGGTCGAGTTCCTGGGCAAGCCCTACCCCGAAATGAGGATGCCGGGCCTCGCCATCGCGGATGACGGCCTCATCTACGGCTGCGGAGGCGATGGCGGGGCGGGACAGCTCTTCACCTACGACCGGGCCTCCAGAGCTTTCCACGTGCTGGGGAACGTGAGCGATGGCGACGGCACCTGCTACCGCACTCACGACCTCGCGCTGGTCGGAAACCGCATTTACGTGGCAGAGACTGACAACCCGTACAGGTCGGGGTATCTGTGGGAATGCCGCGTGAACGACTGACAGCCGGTAGGAGAGGTGCCCTCCTTGCTTTCGAGAAATGCAAGCAGAGTTAGGGGCACGGCTGCCGCCCGCCGCGCACCGCGGTCTCGGGCGCGAAGAGATGCCGCCGGCCCCGAGGGGCCACCGCCCACCGTGCTCTCGGTTACGAAGAGATGCCGCTGTGAGGGAGGGGCCGCCCGAACCACGCCCGCAGGGCGGGGTGAGGCCGGCCCCCGTCTGCCACCAGCGCAGGTCGGGCTTCCTAGCCCGACTCCGATGCCATATTGGGCCTGGG
>JALGVE010000101.1 GCA_029820045.1 Candidatus Zipacnadia bacterium
GTCAGCGGGCCGGGCTGACCTCCGCCGACGGGCGCTTCTTCGACCTCAGTGAGTGGCATGACCTCCATGAGGGAGTTCGTCAAGAAAGCCTCGTCAGCCCGCGCCAACTCCTGCACAGAGAACGTCGTCTCCGCAGCTTCGATGCCCAACTCTGAGCACTGTTCCAGGACGCAGTCGCGAGTGATTCCCGGCAGCACGCCGGCGCTTACGGCAGGTGTTGATACGCGATCATCCTTGACCAGGAAGATGTTGCTCGCCGAGCCCTCGACAACTCGCCCCTCGAAGTCGAGCGTCAGAGCCTCCTGTGCGTCTGCCTCACCCGCCGTCGCTCGCATCAGTAGATTGTCGAGGTAGTTGAGCGACTTCAGACGCGACAGCGGGGATGAGGCATTGCGACGCACCCGCGCGACAGAGGCGCTCATGCCACTCTCGCACAGCTCGGCCGGGTAGCCATGGAACGCGCGCGCGACGGCGAGGACTGTCGGCGCGGGGGAAGCGTGAAGCTCCGAGGGCAGACCTCCGACGCCGCGCGTGACGGTCAGCCTTACGTAGGCCTCCGTGAGTTCGTTGGCGACGACGACCTGCTCGCAGGCCTCCGCAAGCGCCCGTGCGTCTAACGAGAAGGGGAACTTGAGGGCCTCCGCGCCTCGCAGCAAGCGCTCGATGTGCGGGCCGAGGCGGAAGATGGCGCCGCCGTAGGCGCGCATGGTCTCGAACAGACCATCACCGTAGAGCAGTCCGCGGTCGAGCGGCGAGATGCGCGCCTCGCTGACGCTGACAAGCTCCCCGTTCAACCAGCAGACGGCCTCGTTCATTGATCTCTTCCCATTGCGAGGAAGTTGCGCAGCATCTGATGCCCATGCTCGGTCAGGATCGCCTCCGGATGGAACTGCACGCCCTCCACCGGGCAGTCGGGGTAGTCGCGGTGGCGCAGCGCCATCACCTCGCCCTGCTCGGTCCAGGCCGTAACCTCAAGGCAATCGGGCATCGTCTCTCGTTTGACGACCAGCGAATGATAGCGCGTGGCCGTGAAGGGCGATGGGATCCCCTCCAGCACGCCGACGCCCAGGTGGTGCATCTCGGAGGTCATCCCGTGCATGGGCCGGATGGCCTTGACCACCTCGCCGCCGTAGACATGGGCTATGCACTGATGGCCCAGGCAGACGCCCAGTATCGGTATGTCGCCGGCGAAGCGGCGGATAACGTCGTTGCTGACACCGGCCTGCAACGGCGCACGCGGCCCCGGCGAGATGACGATGTGCGTCGGGCGAGTCTCCACGATCTGCTCGCAGGTTATCTCGTCATGGCGGTACACGACAGGGTCCTCGCCTAACTCCCCCAGGTACTGGTAGAGATTGTACACGAACGAGTCGTAGTTATCTATGAGCAGCACCATGCGGCGATCATTCCCGCGGCGCTAGGTCGGTGGCGCGAAGCCGAGCGACTCGGCCAGGGCCAGGCCCTTCTGCAAGGTCTCCTGGTACTCGCCCTCGTGCGTGGAATCCGCGACAATACCTCCGCCGACCTGCCAGTAGGCGCGCCCGTTTGCGACTGTGAAGGTGCGAATAACGATGTTCAGGTCCATCTCCCAGTCGAAGCCGAGGTAGCCGATGCAGCCTGTGTAGACACCGCGCCGGGTCGGCTCCAGTTCGTCAATGATCTCCATGGAGCGTATCTTGGGCGCGCCGGTGATGGACCCGCCGGGCAGGGATGCGCGCAGCAGGTCCACGTAGGTCTTGCCCTGCTTCAGCTCTCCCGTGACCGTCGCCACCAGGTGATGGACGCTAGGATAGCTCTCCAGCGCGAACAGGTCGGGGACCTTGACCGAGCCGAAGTCGCACACGCGGCCGAAGTCGTTGCGCTCCAGGTCAACGATCATGGTCAGCTCTGCGCGGTCCTTCGCGCTGGCGAGCAACTCCTCGGCGAGGCGATGGTCCTCTTCTTCATTGCGGCCACGCGGCCTTGTGCCCTTGATGGGACGGGTCTGGAGCATCGGCCCCGTCGCCCGCACAAAGCGCTCGGGCGAGGCGCTGACGACCTGCATCTCTGCGTGCGGGCCTAAGCCCGCCCGCGCGAAGTCGAGATAAGCGGCGAAGGGCGCCGGGTTGCGCTCGCGCAGCCTAAGGTGCAACTCCCAGGCGGGGATGGCAAGCTGCGCGTCGAAGCGCTGCGACAGGTTGACCTGGAAGATATCACCGGCGTATATGTACTCGATGGCCTGGCCCACTGCCTCCAGGTAATCCTCGTGCGTGAAGTTGCGCGTGGGTTCCGCGTCCGGAGTCGCAGGGCCTTCCGCACGTGGCGTCGCGGGACCGGAGATCGCGTCCCTCAGCCACGCGGCGCGGTCACGGGCCCTGGCCTCAGCCTGCCGTCCGCGCTCCGGAAGGCCGGTCGAGACGATGTATCCTTCTCCGGTCTTGTGGTCGTAGCCGTAGACGACATCGTGCGCGCCCAGGAGCAGGTCGGGCACGGCGATGTCGTCAACTGTTGTGCGCGGCAGGCGCTCCAGGTGCCGCCCCAGGTCATAGCCGAGGTACCCCACGAGCCCTCCGCCCAGCGGCACGGGCTTGTCAGCATGCGGCAGTTCGTGCTCGGCCAGCAGGTCATCCAGGACATCGAAGGGATTGCCGCGGAAGTTCTGAGCGCCGTAGCCGGTGACGGTCACCTCGCCGTCCTTGGAGCCCACCACGGCAAAGGGGTCGCAGCCCACGAACGAGTACCGCCCGTAACTGCCGATCTGCATCCCGCTGTCGAGGAAGAAGGGGCAGGGCTGGCCGACCAGCGCCGAGGCCGCCTGCACAGGGGGCGGCGGCGCGGCCAGACGTTCGATCAACATCAAGCGCTCCTCCAGCAGTGGACTGAGCGAGAGCGCGGCTCAGACGAGCGACCAGACCTTGCGCCTTCGGAAGGGCCCGGTGTTGAAGCTGTTCTGCACGCGCCCTTCTCGCTCCAGGTGGTCCATGCAGGTGCGGATGCAGCCCCTCGCTCCGCAGGTGGCGAGGAAGCCCGGGACCTGCTTCCAGACCATCTGATAGAACGGAATGTAAGGCATCAGCGCATGGACGAACCTGCCGGCCTCCGCTCCCCAAGCCATGTCCTGCTCCCTCATCCTCATGTTCATCCCCGGGAACGCTTCCTTCACGAAGGGCGAGTTCTCAGCGGTTGCGCCCCAGTGCCCCAGGTGGCAGCGCCCGGTATGAATGTCGGCGTGCGTCATTTCCTTGCCCGCCACGTTGATGGTTATCTCCTGGTCCGCCAGGAGCGCGCCGGCCGGGCAGCTCGCGACACAGAGCTTGCAGCGGTCGCAGATTTTCCCGTCAAAGAGCGGATCAGGGTCGAGCTTGGCATCGGTGAGAATCATGCCGAGCCGCTGCCTGGGGCCGAACTGCGGCGACAGGAACACCTTCGAGTAGCCGATCTCCCCCAGCCCGCAGGCCACCGCGGCGATGCGGAACTGCGGATAGACCTCCGGCGCCGCCCGACCCGGCGCCACCGGAGGCCCTGAGGGCTGCGATTCCGGCGGGTGCGGAGGCACCGGGACCGCCTCGTAACCCGAAGTCTCCTCGATGAAGAGGGCGGTCTCGTAGGTAATGAGCGGGCGGATGTACAGGTTCAGCTTCTTGTAGCCGAAGACCGGATAGGAGGGGAAGTGCGTGCCCTCCTCGATGCCACGGTAGCAGCCGCGCGGGATGCGACAACCGATGACGATGACCGACTTCGCCTCCGGGAAAATGTTGGCCGGGTGCATCTGCTCCGGCGCACCCTCCCAGCGCTCGATGTTGCCGATGCCGACGAGGTCGGCGCCCTGCGCATACGCGAATTCCTTGATCTTCTCCGAGGTTAGCATCAGGCCTCACTCCGAGGGAACCAGGGATCGCGCTTGCGGAAGGAAGCCTGGTACTTGAGTTCCAGCAGGCCGGCATCCATGAGGTGGGCGACACAGGCCCGACCGCAGGCGGCGGGAAGGCGGTCCGGCTCGCCCTCGGGATCGTAGAGGTCGCTCTGCTGGCCGGAGCCGCAGGCCCTGCACTTGCTGATGTCGAGATCGGAGACCAGCATCGTCTTGCCCGCGATGGTGATCTCCCTCGGGTCCGCGCTCAGCGCGCCGTGCGGACACTGTTTCACGCACTCCTCGCACTGGTCGCAGACCTGCCCCTCAAACAGCGGGTCCGGCTCGATCTCGGCGTCGGTGACGATCATGTGCAGGCGCTGGAGGGGGCCGTAGCGCGGGGTGAGCAGCAGACCGCAGCGCCCGATCTCGCCCAGGCCGGCCGCGACCGCGGCGTACCGGATGTCGGGAACGACATTCGGCGCCACGCGGTCCTCGGCGACGGGGACGCCCATCGGCTGCGTGTCCGGCGGGTAGGGGTGCATGGGGATGGCTTCCCAGCCCCGGTCCTCGATGAACCGGGTCGCGTGGTAGGTAAGGCGGGGCAGGAAGTACTCGCTCAGCACGTCGCCGCCGAAGTTCCGGTAGACGCCCCAGCAGGTGCCCTCCTCCGTGCCGCGCAAGGCGCCCCTGGGGATGGCGCGCCCGAGCACAACGATGGAGCGGGCCTCGGGGAACAACTCCCGCGGGTCCTCGTTCGGCCGCACGCCCTCAAAACGATCGAGGCTCGCGACGCCCACAAGCTCGGCGCCCAACCCCCGCAGGCCCTCCTTCAACTCGCTTTTTAACTGGCTCATTGCACGCGCTTCCCCCTGTCAGTCCGGCAGGTCCAAGTAATTGTTCTGTTCCGTTATCTCGGGCAACTGACCTCCAGGATTCAGCATGATTGCGCTGACGCCAGCGGCCTTCAAGCGCACGGTCGCGGTCCGAGGGACACAGTCTGAAGGCGCCTCGATAGCGGGCAACTCCGCCTGGGCGACGACCTTGCCCTGACCGTTGTGCCCCTCCACCTGGATGCCCGCGGGCGTCGGGGCCGCGCCGAGGTTGTGCACAGTGACGACCAACTCCTCGTCCTCGGCCTGCACGTCCACGGCCGAGAGAGCGAGATCAGGCCGGCCTGTAATCTCGTCGGCGCGCTCTAGCTGCTCCGCCGTGATCACGGTGGTTTTGCCCGGCGCGAGCGTGAGGAACACGGGCGCGTACCGATGCAGCGCGACCACGTTGGTCTCGATATTGGTGTCTGCCGCGCCGTCACCGCCTTCGTCAACACCGTAGCTGACCCGGTAAGTTCCGTGGGGCAGGCTCCAGGTGCGCATGACGACATCGAGCGGCTGGTCGGCGAAGGAGTAGGCCAGCACCTTGAGCCGAGTATCGCTGCGGTCGGTGACGATTACGGCCACGTCGTGGCCGATGCCCTCCCAACTGACCGCAAAGTCGGGGTAGTTGGCGCGCACTTCCCCGCCCGAGCCACCCAGCATCATGAAGGGCAGCAGGCGGTCGCCCGGAATGTATGCGCGGTCGGTGTACGGCTCGGCCTCGGTGATGAGCCAGCGCATCCGCTCCATATTGCGGCACTGCTCCTTGAGACCCTCTTCCAGGTAGCGCATGTCCCGCGTCGCCCACCATGCCCAGAGATAGGCCAGTTCACCGTACATGTTGTACGCGTTCCAGCTCCCCGGCTCCGGGAAATCGCTCTGCGTCTGATTCTCCTCGATGAGTTGCTCAGCGCGTGCGACGGCCATTTCGTCGCGCGATGTGTCGCCGGACCTCATGCGCCACATGGTGTCCGGTTCGCTGAACGCGCTGCCTTGATACTTGAGCGGTTCGACCATGGCGGCGTCGCCTGACCAATCCCAGCCGCCGAGCAGCAGGTCCTTGACGTGCGTGACGCAGTCGCGGTAGTACACGCTTTGATTCCACTTCTCCGTGTACGGAGCGATCTCGCCGGTCCTGGCATGAATGTCGAAGGGGATAGCGCCGAGGGGCTTCTCTTTATCCGTGCTCATCGCCGCGTGCGCCCACCCGCGCGCCCATTCGGTCAGCCACCCGCGCGGCTGGATGGCGCCAGAATACCACGCCGCGTAGAAGCCAGACTTCATGGCGTAGGCGTTGCAGGCGTGATCAATGTCCTTGCCCTCGCTGTCGTCCACTCGGCTGGCGTTGAACAAGTAGGAGCGAAAGTGGCGGTGGCCCTGGCCGTTGACCAGCGTCCACCACTCCATATTCTTGACGGTTTTCATGCAGCGCTCGACGTAGAGCGGGTTGCCGTAGTCGAGCAGCATCATGAAGGTCTGTGAGAGGCCTGCATACTCGCCCGCGTGCTCTGCGTCCATGGTGTGCGGGCTGTAGCCGCCCTCGCCGATGACGGACCAGACGGCCTCGGCGACCAGCCGCATGGCTTCTCGGACTTTCGCGTCGTAGGTCACCAGCGGGAGGAAACACCACTCGCAGGTCAGCTCAGTGTCATCCTCCAGGTAGCCGTTGAGTTCCCCGTTGGGAAGCTGCCGGTTGTCAATCCACCAGTGCACTATGTCGGCATACTCCTTCAGCAGCTTGCGCTGCCAGACCGCCCACTCGGGAGCGTCCGCGGGGCCGGGCCGTACCAGGTCTACCTTCGTACGCAGGCGGAAGACGCGGCGCTCGATGTGCTTCGCCACCTCATTCTCAGGCGCAAGCGCCTGGAACTCGCGCAGCAGGCGCACGAGCGCGAACTCATCCAGGTTCTTGCTACCGTCGTAGACATGGGCCTCACTGCACTCAGCGTAGGCGCGGCGCAGGATCCGCTCCAAATCGAGGAGGTACTCGGGCAGGGCCTCTTCCACCGTTTTCCACTCCACGCCGAGAGATGACCGGGCAGGCTCCAAGGTCTCGTCATCAAACGGAGTGATGCGCAGCCAGACGCGCTCGCCGGGGCGCACGATCATGTCCGGTATGTCCACCTGCAGATCGAGCACCGCGCCGTCAGCGGCGGGGACCAGCGGCGCGACGACGCGGAAGAGATCCCGGTACTCCGCATTTCGCCCCGGCTTGAGGCCCTCCGCATAGCGCCCGGAGGTGACGCGGTCCGAGTAGTGTATGTAACGGATATTGCGGTCGCGCAGGTTGGGGGAGAGCAGGGCGACCTCCACAGCGCGCCCGGCCTCGCTTCCCTTGAAGCCCATGTGCAAGCGAATGCCCCCGAGTCCGGTGGCCTCTTCCACGGGCCCACTGAGTAGATGATGCGTCACGCCGGCCTTGAGGGCTACCTGGCCGTCCCGCGCCGCCTCCTTGCTTGCCAGGAGCGTCAGAGAGGATGCGCTGCTCAGCGCCCCGAGGTCCTCGGCAATGTCCTCCGGAGGCGCGGCGAGGGGCACAAGCGAACGGGCCTGCCCGCCAGCAACCTGCGGCATCCTGGAAAGCTCGAAGAACTGCACCTCATTGATCGTGATGCCCTCGTCCTCGGGGCGCTTGTGCACGCGCAGCCTCATCCGCTGGGTCGTCACCGTATCGAAACTGGCAGCGAGCAGCGAGTGGTCCTCGTTGGCGAGGGTGACGACCTGACGCCAGCCGTCCTCGGCCTCAGCGAACAGGGCCGCCCGCTCCAGGGGCTGCGCAATGGTGTGAATGAGCGCGAAGTTCACGGCCTCTGGCTGGTGGAAGGTGAAGTCGAAGTCGCAGTACTCGTGGGGGTTCGGGCGATCGCGATAGGCCCTCATCGTCGCTGCCGTCTCGATTTTGCCGTCACAAGGTCGGTCCATGTAGCCCGGCAGCCTCAGCAGCGCGAAGGAGCGACAGTCGGCGATGCGGATCGCCCGCAGGCTCTTCCCCTGGAGGGCGAACAGCGCCTCGGGGACGATGCCTGCCAGGCGATCAATCTTGCTCAGCGTCAGGTCGTCGAAGCGGAACCAGTCCTCCGTCTGATAGGGCCCGTCCACGACCAGATGTATCTGCACACAGCCGTCCGGGATAGAAAGCACATGGCTGAAGCGGGTCCATTGCGTGCCGGCGGTATGATAGTAGTCGCTGTTGCCGCGCACCTTGCGCCCCTCAGCGTCGAGCCACCTGGTCAGCACACGGCCCGCGACGGGCTTCTCACCCGGCGGCCTGCGCGTGTATCCCGTGACGCGGTACGTCTCGCCGGGCTGCACCTGGATGGTCTGACGCAGGCCGTTCTGATAGCTGACCTCGACCGCGTGGTCGCCGCTCCTTGCGTGGGCAGGACCCAGGATCTTGCAGCCCTCAGCGACGTGCCAGCCGACCGGCTGGCCCTCGGCATCGAGTTCCTCGAAGCCGGGATTGACCAGGACTTCCTGTGCAGACAGGACACTCGCGCTTAGAAGAGCGAGCAGCACGCCGAGTCCTCTCAAAGCACACATAGGCTTCTCCTGACGCGGCCGGCCGGTGCGTTCCACGAGGTGAGCACAGCCGTCCCGCTGCGGACTCCCGCTGAACGGAACCTCGCAGACGTAGACGGTACTGCCCATCATGGTCTCATTCGGCTTCGCCAGCGTGATACCTCTAGCGCAAGTTTGACAGTTTCAGAGGGGCTCTTCGGCGTAGAGGCCGCTGAGAGCCTCGTAGCGCCGATTCGTGCCCTCCGGCCCTGAAAACGTAGTGTAAAAGAATAAGGCGAATAAGGCCAATAGCCTTGACATGCCAGTACTTGCCGCCCTATAATAACTGCCGATATGTACTTCCGCATCGCCAGGCGAAAACAAGGCGCAGTAACCTATCAATACCTGCAGCTGGTCGAATCTTATCGCGAAGAGAGCAAGAACCGCCAGCGCGTCCTCTACTCCTTCGGCAACCTCGAAAAGCTCCGCGAAGATGGTCAACTGGGCCGGCTCATCGAAAGCCTCGAGCGCGCCACCGGCCGCCACCCACAACCCGGACTGGAGGCCCTGCCGCCACCCACAACCCGGACTGGAGGCCCTACGCACCGAGCGCGTGTTAGAGTACGGCGCGGTGCGAGTGGCCCAGGCCCTCTGGGAACAGTTCGACCTCACTGCCCTGCTGCAGGGCCTGTTGGAGGGCCGGCGCTTTCAGTTCGACCCGGTCGCCGCCATCGCCACCATGGTCTTCAACCGCTTGCTCGCGCCCAAAAGCGAACTCGCCATCTCCCAGTGGCGTGATCGCCTCTGGTGGCCCAGGTCCAGCACCTCTACCGCGCGCTGGATGCCCTGCTTGAGATCAAAGAGCCTCTGGAAGAGCAGCTCTTTGCCCGGGTCCAGCACCTCTTCAACCTCAAAGTTGACGTGGTCTTCTATGACCTGACCACCAGCTACTTCGAGGGTGAAGGGCCGCCGCTGGCCAGCTATGGCTACTCGCGCGACAAGCGCCCGGACCGACAGCAGGTGCTGCTGGCTCTGGCCTGTGAGCAGCATGGCTTCCCTATCGCTCACGAGGTGCTGGCGGGCAATCGCGCCGATGTCAGCACCGTGCAGGGCATGATCGCCGCGCTGCAAAGCCGCTTCCAGTTGCGGCGCGTGATCTTTGTCGCCGACCGGGGCATGGTCTCGGAGGCGAACCTTCAGGCGCTGACCGAGGCTGGTTACCAATACCTGGTCGGCATGCGCCGCGACCGAGTCGCCGAGCCCGAGAGCCACGCTCCCGAGGACCTCTGCGAGTATGAGCCCGGCCCGCACAAAGTCCTGGTGCATACCAGCGACGCGCCCCAGCCCGGCGCTCGCTATGTCTGCTGCTGGTCCGAGGGCCG
>JALGVE010000007.1 GCA_029820045.1 Candidatus Zipacnadia bacterium
CCAGGCACTGAGCCGGTGCGCGTCGTGGTCGTAGACGAGCACGGCAACCGGGCATGGACGAATCCGTTGTGAACGGCGGGGAACGGGGCAACAGCCAACGGCAAGAACCGCAGACACGCGGAGAACGGCAACGACAATAGATGGGGAAAGGACGAATAACCGAGGCGGGAGGCCACCCCCTTAGAGGGGGCGCGACATTCCTGTCGCGCACATTAGTTGGGGTGGTGGGGAGATCACTGGAACTTGCAAACGACCAACGGCCGCCGACAAGAATGTCGGCGCCCCTGTACATGACCAACGGCCGCCGACAAGAATGTCGGCGCCCCTGTGAACAGGACTCATTTGCCCTTGGAGACAGACGGGAAGGCGCAGGTCAGAGAAAGGGCTGAGTGCCATGAAGATCGGGCTGATAGCCGATACCCATGGGAACCTGGAGGGCTGGGAGCGGGCGTGGGAAGTCGCGCTGCATGACGCCGACCTGATCCTCCATGCGGGGGATGTGCTCTACCATGGGCCGAAGTTCGAGCCCGCGCCCGGCTACGCTCCCAAGGCGCTGGCCGAGGCTATCAACGCCTTCCCGGCGCCTGTGCTCATCGCGCGCGGTAACGCAGACTCGGACGTGGACCAGCTTGTGCTCGATATGCCGGTGCAAAGCCCCTACGTGTTCGCGCAGGTCGAGGGGCTGCGTATCCTGGTCGCGCATGGGCATATCCAGCCGCCGGACGAACTGATTCGCCTGGCGCAGCGGTGGGCTGTGGACCTGCTCCTCACCGGGCATACGCATGTGCCGACGGTAGCGCGCTACGGGGACCTCACTCACGTCAACCCGGGCTCCGTGACATATCCGCTGGCGACGGAGGAGACGCTGCGGCATACGACCTGCGGGACCTGGGACGATGGCGAGGTCACGCTGTACGACCTCCAGAGCGGCAGGCCGCTGAGCCTGGGTTAGGGCCGGCTTCCGCGACGGTTGGTGTGCCCAGCGCAGACCACTGACGAACCGTGCAGGGGTCATCCAGGGCGGTGGGCGGTTGAGGGGTGGCTGAGGCTAAGCAGGTCCGCGCCCTGCATGGGCCGGGCTGCCATCTTCGCCAAGGCTTGGGCGCCCAAGAAAGCCCGGCCCCTCCATACGACAACGATCTGCCGGACAGTAGGGCGGGCCTGCGACCGGCACTGACCGCGAGGGGGGGGGCAGCGCCTGGGTTGGCGCGCTCAGGCGCGCCAACCCAGTGCCTCCAGTATGGGGACGGCCCCGCAAGTGTGCGGGGCCGTCCCCATGCTGGAGGGTCCCGCGGAGCGGGACGCGCTGCCCGGAGCGCGGCCAACCGACGCACAACGCCGCTGCGGAGCGCGCGCTAGGCGTTGACCTGCTCGATAAGGCCGCTCAGGTAGTCGTAGGCCTCGCGGAGCTTCTCCTCGGTGGTGATGCCGACGGGCTTTGTGCAGTACCCGCCGCGGAAGTCCTCCAGGTCGAGGTACCCCTCGTAGCCGTAGTCGGCGAGGGCCTGGATGATCATCTCGAAGTCGGCGATGCCGCCCTCCAGCGAGGCGTTGTCCCAGTACCAGCCTTTGTCTTCATCGTAGAGCCAGCGCATGTTCTTAGCGTGCACGTGGGCGAGGTAGGGCCCGAGCATCTCGACGCCCATGCGCCAGTTCTCCATGCCTTCGAGGACCATGTTGCCGGGGTCGAAGATGACGCCGACATGCGCGGGGCTGAAGTGCTCAACGATGCGCATGGCGGCGCTCGCGCTGGGGCAGATGGTGCGCGAGTGCAGCTCGATGAGGGCCTTCAGGCCGTGGTCGGCGGCCAGCTTCTCGATGGTGCGGTAGTCCTCGATGACCTTGGTGCGCAGCTCATCGTAGTGAACGCTGCCGTCGTAGCCGGAGGAGCCGATGCGGAGCATAGGCGCGCCCATTACCTGGGCGGCCTTCATCAGCCGCTCGATCTTCTCGAAGTCGCCGGTGTCAGAGCTGGTCCCCAGCGACGGGATCTCCAGCCCGTATCTGTCGGCGACCTCCCTGGCCCGAGGAGCGTCCTCCTCCAGGTTCGTCAGGCTGACGTGCCACTGCTCGCCGGAGTCAAAGACGCGGTCCTCGTATCCGACGGTCCACTCAATGCCGGTGTAACCGATCTCGGCGACCTTGGCAGCCGCCTCCTCGCGGCGGTAGTCGGGCAGGACGATGGAGTACACGCCTAACTTCATGGGATACGACCCCCTTTCTGCGAGAGCGCTTCGCCGCGGAGCTTCGGGGCACCTCCCCGCGCGCAGACGGGGCAGGTCCATCGGCGGAGGGCTTGGAAATGAACAGTGTGATGTCATTCTCTAAGGTCGTCGGCCACGAGCAAGCCATCGAGGTGCTGCGGCGGGCCATCCACACGGGCCACCTGCCGCAAGCGTACCTGTTCGTGGGGCCGCCGAACGTGGGCAAGGCGCTGGTGGCCAAGGAGTTTGCTAAGGCCGTCAACTGCGAGAGGCTGGGGGAGCCGGCCAGCCCGGAGGAGGTTGACGCCTGTGACGAATGCCACAACTGTGTGCGCATCGAGGAGGAGAATCACCCGGACTTTCAGTTGCTCAAGCCCGCGGTTATGATGGAGGTTACGGAGAAGCCGCCGCCACGAAGTAAGCAGCGCCCCAGGAAGGTAGAGGTGTTCATTGAATTACCTGATGGGCTCATTTATACCGGGCAAATCAGCGACCTCATAACCCACGCCAGCGCCAAGCGGGCGGCCGCTCGGTGGAGGGTGTACATCATCACCTCGGCGGAGCGGCTGAAGTACCCCGAGGCGCAGAACAAGCTGCTCAAGACGCTGGAGGAGCCGCCGCCGGCCACGACCTTCGTCCTCACAACGGCCCACCTCTCAGCGCTGCTGCCCACCACGGTGTCGCGATGTCAGATTATCAAGTTCCACCCGCTGGCCATCGGGGAGATGCGCCGGGCGCTGGGGGAGCGGTTCCCTGACCTGCAGGGGGAAGTCTTGCAGGCCGCGGCGGCGATGTCGGGAGGACGGTACGGCCGGGCGCTGCACGTGCTCGAAAGACGTGAGGCGCTCAAGATGCGCGAGGAACTCCTGGACATGGCTGCGGAGACGGCGGGAGCGCCGCTGGTGCAGTCCCTCCGGTTCGGCGAGAGGCTGGCGGACCTTGCCAAGGAGTGGTGGGAGAAGGTAGAGGAGCAGATCCCTGAGGACGAGGCAGCCGAAGGCACCAAGGAACATAAGGAGGCTGAGCTTCGAGCCGAGGGCCTGCAGAAGCTGTTCAAGGCAAGCCCGGACCGCATTCAGCGCATTGTGCTCAGTGAGCTGCTGGATGTGCTGCAGAGCTGGTACCGGGACCTGACACTGGTACGGGTGGCGCCGGAGTCGGAACTTGTCATCAACGCCGACAGGCGAGAGCAACTCCTGGAGCTGGCGCAGCAGTACTCCCCGGCCGCCATCTCGCGTGCCTCAGAGGTCATCGAGGAGGCGCGGCGCGAGCTACGCGGGAACGCGAACCTGCGGCTGGCGTGCGAGGTGCTGACGCTCAAGCTGATCGCGGCACGGCGGCGACGATAGGACGGGCAACCGCGGCGGCACCCATGATCGCAGACATCGGATTGTCACGGGGTGACTCGATTTGAGGCTAACAGCTTCGTGCATGATCGCCAGCAGCCTCGTGCTGAGTTCAGTTGTGCAGGTCTTCGCTGCGCCATTCGGGCCGAAGTGGACCGAGCAGTGGACCGAGGTCTCGGTGATCGGAGAGCCGGCAGTCACGCGCCACGACGACGGCGCGCTGGAGATTGATGCGACCCCGAAAGAACACGTCTGGTACTTCGGCGGCGAGGAGATGCACGACTTCGCAGTGAGCGCGAAGGTCAAGTTCCTCAGCGCTGAGGGCAAGTACTCCGGCTTCAGCATATTCCTGCGTTGGAACGGGCAGGTCTGGAACGAGCGGGACGGGTTCTGGGTCTACCTACGGCCCAAGTACCGCAGCCTGTTTGTGCAGAAGGTCGCGGATGGGAAGCTCGACGACGAGTTCGCTAAGCGGGTGCAGGCCAAGCGCCCTCAGGCGACGCCCGTCGGTGAGTGGATGACGCTGCGCTGCGAGGCGCGAGGGCGCAAGATCGAGGTCTACCTGAACGACGAGTTACACCTGTCGGTGACCGATGAGGGGCTGTTCCCGATCCTGAGCGGCAGGATGGCGTTCGGCGTCGGCGATGCGCATGTGATCGTGGCCGATGTGACGCAGACGAACCTGGAGCAGAGCGAGAGGATTACGGGCGTCACCTACGAGTATCTCAACAAGCCGAACCGGGGAGACGAGAAGGCAACTATCCTGACCGACGGTAAGGTCAATCCACGCGAGGAGCAGGCGTTCTGGCGGATGCTCGGGGCGCGGCCGGAGATTCTCTTCGACCTGGGCAAGGAGTACTTCATCACCAGGATGGCGCTGAAAGCGGTCTCCTCGCCGGCGGTGAACATCGCCTCCGCGGAGATACAGGGGAGCGCCGACAAAGAGACCTGGGAGACGCTGGCGGTGCTTCAGAACAAGGATGGGCGGAGGGCGGAGGCCGAGCATCAGATATCGGGGCCGGTGCGGAGGGTCGCAAGGTACGTGAAGCTGATTCTGAACCGCCCGGCGGCGGACCAGGACGTGGAGCTTGGTGAGGTGGAGTTCTACGGGCGGGAGCCGTCCGAGGAGGATAGGCTGGCAGCCGTGGCGGCGGCCTACGAGGTCGGGCCGGAGATGCCGGAGACGACCGAGGCCGAGCGGCATGATGATCATTTCTTCTATCTGACCGGAGACGGAATGCGGGTGGCGATAGATAGGGAGCATGGGTTGGTGGGGGGAGTCTGGAGGCGGGAGCAAGGGGCCGAGCTGAAGCCCGGCCCCTCCATACGGCAGGGGCGCCGCACAGGACAGGGGGGCGAGGTGAAGCCCGGCCCCTCCCAACGGCAAGGGCGCGGCACAGGTCCGCGCCCTACAGAGGCGGGTGGGGCGCGCAAGACGGAGGAGAAGTGCATCGAGCGGCTGGCGGATAAGTACTTCCTGGCGACGCGGGCGGAGGATGTCGAGGCCAGCGAGTACGACGACAAGGTTGAGAAGGTGCTGGAAGACCGCGCGGGCGGGCCGCTGCGGCTCAGGTGCTCGAACCCGAAGCTGCCGGACGTGATCATCGAGAAGACCTACAGCCTCAGCCCTGACGGGAGGCGGCTCATCAAGCGGGTGGCATTCACCAGCACCTCCCGGGCGCCCGATCGGTTCCTGACTCCCGCGGCGGGCGGGGTGCTGCCCGAGGATTTCCGGCGCGGCGGGGTCTACATGGGCTGTGATAGGGGGCTGGGGGCGCGGCTGTTCGCCGACGAAGTGACCGTCCCGAGGCAGATCGGCGCGCTGGGGGCGCGGAACGCGAAGGTGGTCATCTTCGAGCGCTATGACCTGGGCTGGGGCCTGGCGCAGTATCGCTACAAGATCAATGACCATTACTGCCGGCCGGTGACCTCGCGCTGGCATGAGAAGGAGAACCATCCGCCTATCTATCTGCCGAACGGCTGGGAGTTCGGGCTGGCGACGCTGCACCTCGCGCCCGGGCAGCAGCAGTCCACCGAGACGCAGCTTGCGCTGTTCAACGGGCGGCAGTATGACTTCTACGGGATGTATCGGAACCTGCCGGAGGTGGCGGAGGCGTTCGGTGCGGTCGAGCGGCCGGCGTGGGTAGGGGACCTCAAGACCGCCTGCAACGTGGCGCTCAACCCGCTGACCGAGGACCTCACCGGGCCGCTGCTGCCGGTGCAGCGGACCTTGCAGATGACCGAGACCGGGGACCTGTGGAACCTGACGCACATCCACGGCGTGTGGGGCGAGTGGTTCACCGAGGGCGTGGTCACCAACGGCTACGGGGCGAAGATAGATACGCAGTGGCTGAAGGATTACATCGCGGCGGTCCATCGGATGTCACCGCGCATCAAGCTGGGCGTGTACACCTGGGCGTGGGCGGTGCATCCGCGCTCGAAGGTCTACCGCGAGCACCCGGAGTGGTTCATCACCACCGACCGGAACGGGCAGGTCTTCAGCGCGTACTCTAACATGGTGCTCAACCACGCGCGGCGGTTTTCAGTCGCGGAGAGCATGGACGAGCTGATTGATGAGTTCGCCCACGTAATGCGGGACTTCGGGGGCGACTTCTTCTACCTGGATGGAGGCGGCGGCGGACAGAACCTGATTGACTGGGAGCACCTCGGCTGCGACCAGGACTATGACTACGAGGAGTTGTATCGGCGGATACGCGAGGTGACGCGCGCCTGCGGCGAGGATAAGGCGGTGTGGTTCAACGCGCGCACCGGGCCCTACTGGGACATCGGCTACTATGAGGGCATAGACCGGATGCTGCACGCGGCGACCTGGCGGGACTCGGCGGACGGGCTGACGGCGGTGAAGATACGGCAGGCCTACGATCCCGGGCAGGTCGTGGTGCCGCTCTACTGGCGGACCGGCACCATGCCGTTCTTCTCCAACTACTGCATCGGCCTGGGCATCACGCCCTCGCGGCCGCTGGGGGCGGACGACCAGCGCAAGAAGCTGCCGTTCATCGAGGCTGCGTACGAGACGCGAAAGATGCGCTGGATTGAGGCGGATATTGAGCCTGACTGGCGGGTTGACCCGGAGACGCAAATCGAGGCGTACGCGCTGAGGGACGGCGAAGCGGCGGTTATCTCAGTGATAGACCACCGGGAGGAGGTCGAGGGCCCGGCGGTCATCTCGGCGGACACGAAGAAGCTGGGCCTTGATGCTGGGAAGCCGGTCTACGCGTGGACCTTCGGAGTGCGGGACATCCGCGAGGCATGGTTCGCGCTGCCGGAGGCGATGCGGCGGGAGGTTTACGGCGAGACCGGCTGGGGGCTGGACCTCGTCGGGCGAGCGCTGGGGGTGGAGGTGATCGAGCAGCCGGGGGAGCGCATCGAGCTGGCGGTTCCGACCGAGCCGCAGCTTCTGCGGATGGTGATACTGAGCAACTCGCCGGCGGGCGTATTCTCGGTCAGGGGGCTCAGGACGAACCTCTGGAAGCCGAGCAACCTCGGCGCGGCAGTCCATGCGGAACTGAGCGCGGACGGCGGGCAGATGGTCGTCGAGGCGAGCGCCCCCGCCGGAGGCGCGGAGATCATCGTGTGCCCGCCGCCGGGGAAGGTCATCAACCCGCGGCAGGGCGTGCTGAAGCCGGTGGTGGTTGGGGAGCGAAGGCTCATTGTTCTGCCCGTGTCGGCGGGCGAGCACAAGCTGGAGTTGGCGGTCACAGATGCGCGGCCGATGGGCGGCGAAGTGCAGCTCCGCTGCCCTGAGGAGGTGGCCGCGGGAGAGACACTCGAGATAGCGACCGAGCCGCCAACCGGTAACGCCCTCGTGAGTGTCTGCCGTGGCGATGTGCTGGTGTTCGGTGGCGAGGTTCCGGCGACGGAGGGCGTCCTTCGAGTCGGGGTACCGAAGCAGGTTCATGGGGGGGAGTTTGAGGTGAGGGTAACGGCGGCTGACAGGCAAGGAAAGATGGTGACCGGCGAGGCGCAGGTGAAGATCAGCAGCGACTTCGCGCCGGAGCTGGCGCCGGTAGACCTACCGAAGGCCGGGCCGAAGATCGAGATAGCCGAGGTCAACAAGACGATCAAGGGCCTGCAGGTGCTTGGCAAAGGCACGGACACGCACGACGGCTACGACGGCGGGCTGTTCGCGCAAGCGGACGCGGAGAAGCTGACCATCGGCGGCGGGAACGTGGATGCGCCGCGCAGCCGCTACGGCTACGGCTTCGGCGGGTTGGAGCTTGAGGGGGCGCGGGTGCTGACGCTCAAGGTCACTAACACCTTCTACGACGCCTGGACCTACTATCGCAGCCGCGTGTCATATCACCCTCAGTACACCAGCACCTTCTGCGGGATGATGGTGGACTATCACACGGACGAGGGCTACGTGCGGCGGGTGGCGCTGGGGCTGGGCCTCATCAATCCGAAGCGCAAGACGCCACGACCGAGTTGGGGCACCAAGGCTGCGCCGGATGAGTTCGTGTCTCTTACGGACGCAATCCACGAGGGCAAAGATGCGGAGATGACGATAGACCTGGCAAAGTGGGCGCCGCCAGGCTGGGACGGGCGGTGCTGGCTGGCGGCGGGCGCGGACAATGTGCTGCCCTCGCGGCGTATCTATGTTCAGGTACTGGCGAACGCCGACTCGCCTGAGGGTAAGGAGATCACCGAGGGCCAGGCGATGGGCGACCTGTACAAGATCAAGACCTACCGGGTCGGGCGCGCGGCCACGCCCCCGGTGATTGACGGCAACCTCGACGACGAGGCCTGGCAGCAGCACGAGCCAGCAACGAACTTCGGGCTGCTCGGCAGGCTGGGTAGCTCGACGCAGGCCACCCGCGCGTGGATCACATACGATGATGAGAAGCTCTACGTGGCGTTCGATTGCCCGGAGAGTGAGAAGCAGCAGCTCAACACCGCCGCCAAGAAGATCTGGAACCAGGACGCGGTTGACTTCGCGCTGGATGTGGACGGCGACCGCGAGGACTTTCAGCAGATCATCGTGAACTGTAAGGGCGAGTCCGAGCAGTTCTCACAGGGGACCGGCGGGAAGAAGACAACGTGGCAGCTTGAGGTGGCGGTCGCGGAGCACGAAGGCGGATGGGGCGTCGAGGTCGCGATACCGTGGTCGGAGATGGGCGTCAAGCCGAGCAAGGGAATGAAGTGGACCGGGAACTTCGTGCGCTACCGTCCCTACCCGCCTACCGATGAGATGCAGACCTGGGCGGCGATGCCCGGGCCGGCGATCAACGAGGCGGCGAGGTTCGGCGAGTTGGTGTTTGAGTAAGAGCAAAGCGGGACGGCGACGGATAGGACCCACTGCTGGAGAGGTAGAGGGCGCAAGAGGAGATGAGGGGGAATGAGAATCGGAGCGGCGGCCCGGCTCGCAGCCTGCGGGCTTGCTGCGCTGTTGGCGGGTTGTGGGGGTGAGGTGGGCGGGCTCAGCCCGAGACCGTCCACACACAACCCGCGTTCACAGAGCACGGCGACAAGGCCGAACGGTGCGGCGGGCACTACCGCGCAGCCTGGCGCTGTGCGTGCGATAGAGCGCGACTACCACGGCTGGGCGGCCCTGGAGCTGTCCAACGGGGTCGTGACCGTGCTTGCGGTCCCGGAGATCGGCGGGCGGGTGATGGAGTACAGCCTCGGCGCGGAGAACCTGCTGTGGGTCAACGAGCGGGAGCTCGGGCAGCTCTATGCGGCGCCCCGGAATAAGCAGGAACGGGTCTGGCACAACTTCGGCGGGTACAAGGTCTGGCCCGCGCCGCAAAGCGACTGGGGCGGACCGCCTGACCCGCTGGGCTCTGAGCTGGATGGCGGGCGCTGGACGGGAAGCATTACCAGCGCCCGCGGAGAGAGCGCGGCGGTCAGGCTGCTCAGTCCGCAGGACCGGCAGGTCACGGGCCTTCAGATCGCGCGCGAGATTACCATGCCCTCCAACACCACGGAAGTGCGCATTCAGGAGACCTTCACCAACATCAGCCAGCGGAAGATAACGTGGAGCATCTGGGACGTGACGCAGCTTCCCGGGCTGGTGGACGCCGGCGGGCAGCCGACCGGCAAGGCGCAAGTGTTCGTGCCGCTCAGCCCGAACAGCCGGACCGAGACAGGATACTGGACCTTGCCCAACCAGGCGGAAACCGACCAGTACCGCACCGTTGACTCCGGGCGACTGCTGCAGGTCACCTACCGCAAGCAGACAGGGAAGGTCTTCGCGGATAGCAAGGCCGGGTGGGTGGCCTACGTGGACGATGAACGCGGCCTGACCTACGTCAAGCGGTTTGAGGTGAATGAGACGGCTCAGTACCCCGACGATGGCGCCACCGTGGAGGTGTACACGAGCGGCAAGCTGCCCTACCTGGAGATGGAGGTGCTCAGCGCACCTAAGGAGCTGGCGCCGGGGGAGTCGCTTAGCTTCGGCGAGAGTTGGTGCGTCACGCGGCTGAACGCGCCGGTCGTGGACGTGACTGAGGTGGCAGCCATCCGCAAGCGCCCGAGCGTCGAGGCGACCGAGCAGGGGCTGCAACTGAGCGGGGAGTTCGGAGTCTTCGCCGCCGGGCAGGTGAAGCTCATACTAACGGACGAGAACGGGGAGGCAGTGGGTGCGCCGGTCACGTGGGCGGCGTCGCCGGGCGATCCTGTGACGCTGGATCAGGTGATCGAAGACGTCGAGGACGCACGCACCCTCGCCATCAAGCTGGTGAGCGAGGCCGGAGAGACGCTGGGGACGATAGCAGCAGTGGAACTGCCCGGGCCGGAGCGCTAGCGTCTGCGAGCAACGGGCAGCGTGGCCTGGGGCAAAGCCCCAGGCCACGCCGGCGGCGGAGAGCGGGCAAAGCCCGCTGAGGGACGAGGATTGAGGTCACGCCTCGTGACCTCAATCCTCATCCCTCCCGCCCGCACAGCGGGCGGCTCCGCCGCCGGCTACGGGCGCGAAGCGCCCGCACGCTGCCCGGGGGTTGGTGCTTGATCCCCCGGCGACAACGATGCAGGCCGGACGGTGGTCCCACCTTCGGTGAGGCTACGGCGGACCAGCCGACCTCTCCGCAGCGCGACGACAGGAGTTGTGAATGATGAGCGTGCAGGAGTTCAGGCAGTTCGAGGTCGAAGGCCAGAGGATTGCGGCGACGCTGCACATCCCCGAGGCGACGCCTGCCCCGGGCGTCTTGATGTGCCACGGCTTCACCGGACATCGCATCGAGGCACATTTTCTCTTCGTGAAGGCGGCGCGCGCTCTCTGTGAGGCCGGACTCAATGTGCTGCGGTTCGACTTCCGGGGTTCGGGCGAGAGCGATGGGCTGTTCGAGCAGATGACCATCGAGGGCGAGATAACGGATGCGGCCGCGGCGCTGGATGCGCTCTGCGCCGAGGCGACGGTAGATGAAAGCCGGACGGGCGTCATCGGCCTGAGCTTGGGCGGGCTGGTGGCGGCGTGCCTGGCCGGGCGCGAGGAGCGGGTGCGGGCGCTGGTATTGTGGTCGGCGGTCGCTGACCTGAAAGGTGTCTTCAGCCAGCGCGACGCCTTCGCGGAGGCGGACAAGGTCATTGCGGAAGGCGGGGTGATTGAGCACGGCCCCCACCGCCTAGGGGCCGGGTTCCTGCGCGACTGTGAGCGCATTGACCCGTTGGCCGAGGTTGCGTCATATCATGGCCCGGCGCTGGTGGTGCAGGGAAGCGGGGATGAGTCCGTGCCCCCGGAGCACGCAGAGAGGTACATGCAGGCGCTGCCGACGCAGGACAAGACGAAGCACATCATCAAGGGCGCAGATCATACCTTCGCGAGTGTTGCGTGGGAAGGAGAGGCCATCGGGGTGACGCGGGAGTGGTTGAGGAGCAGGCTTTGAGCAGCAGCGACGCGGGGAGCAATGCGTGATTCGGAGAAGGATGGAGCGTCGTTCGTGCCGGCATCCCGCCCATCGGGCGGCACGCGAGGCCGGCCCTCGCACAAGCACTGCGCCTTAGTCTGGCTCAGGCTGGCGGCGGAGTCGGGTTAGGAAGCCCGACCTACGCTGGTGGTCCCGCCTATCGGGCGGGACGGGCCGGCCTCACCCCACCCTGCGGGCGGGGTTCGGGCGGCCCCTCCGCCACGGCGGCATCTGTTCGCAACCAAGAGGGCGGTGGGCGGTAGCCCCTCCGCCACGGCGGCATCTGTTCGCAACCAAGAGGGCGGTGGGCGGTAGCCCCTCCGTCACGGCGGCATCTGTTCGCAACCAAGAGGGCGGTGGGCGGTAGCCCCTCCGTCACGGCGGCATCTGTTCGCAACCAAGAGGGCGGTGGGTGGTAGCCCCTCCGTCACGGCGGCATCTGTTCGCAACCAAGAGGGCGGTGGGCGGTAGCCGCGCCTCTGACGCCGCTCGGATTTCTGGAAAGCAAGGGGAGTGTCTGCTCGCGCAACAGCCTGGCAGATCGCGGCCCCACGTTAGCGAACCCGCGGATAGCTGAAGGGCTTGCCGATCTCGGCCATCTGCTTGATGCCCAGATACCCCAGGATCGAGATCTCTAACATCCCGTTGGTGCCGGTGCGCAGGCCCGCGCCGCTCTTTCGCGTCAGGAAGTCGCTCCAGCCGCGTTCGACTGACCAGCGCGCATCAAGCGTATCAAGCCAGTCCTGGAAGGTCGGGTCGGGGCCGATGGTGGCCTGATACTCGGTGAACAGCCAGTAGACGTAAGGGCCGACCCAGAACTCCAGCGGGTACTCATACTTGCGGCCCTTGATGTAGCAGTCATCGGTCACGTAGTGATAGGCCTTGGCGGTCGCCTGAGCCGCAAGGTCGGCCTGCTCGCTGCGGCCCGCCTGCCGGTCTGCAAGGTAGCATCCGAAGAGCCCCTCGCCGATGTAGATGTTCCCCAGGTAGGTGTGACAGCCGCCCTCGACCTCGTCGCCGCACTGCCAGTCGAACCAGCCGTTGGGCTTCATCTTCCACAGCGTCCACCTGACCGTGTTATCCATCGCGTCCCACCACTGCTGAGGCACCTGCTCGCCGAGAAGCTGCATCGCGTAGGCATAGTACGACAGACCCGACAGCGCCCTGCCCAGGTAGACGTCGCACTGATGGCCCTCCTGGTAGTAGGTGACCTGCTCGACTGTGCCATCGGGCTTCTCGTTCAGGCGCAGGTGGCGGATGACGCCGGGGATGCCGTTGGAGTCCTGAAGGGAGTGTGCGACGAGATAGTCGGCGGCCTTGCGCGCGGTGGCGCTGAGCTTACGCGCGTACTCGCGGTTCTCGGGTATCTGTGAGTAGTAGATGATGCCGCGAGCGATGGGCCGCAGCCACTCGCCGATCTGATTCGAGTCGTAGTGGCCGAAGGCGCTCGTGCCGCCGCCTTTGCCGATGCCATCCTCGGTGACCAGCTCGTTCGCCCAGGTGATGGTGGCGCCGTTGGGCGCCTGCATCTCCTCGATCATGTGTCGGAAGCTGTCCTCGATGAGGCCCTCGGCGAACTTGCAGCGCGTCATGTCCCCGCTCTTTCTGAAGGCTTCGGCAGCGAAGAGCAAACCCGTGTCGCCGGCCTCATTTCCCTCGGTGTGCTTGCCGGTGGTGTGACCAAAGAGGCGCAGAAAGTCGGCGTAGGTTTCTTCCGAGAGGGGATCGTAGCTGTGCGGCAGGTGGATGTCGGTGCGGCACATAATGTCGCCGTGCAGCAGGTCGCGCACCCACAGGGCCATGCCGGTGCGGATGGAAAGGACCGCGAAGGTCATACTCTCGTCGGGCGCGCGGATGTACAGGTCATCCGAACCCACGCGGCCGCCGAGCACGGAGCCGTCGGGGCCGAGCAGATCGGCGATGACCGAGTAGTACCCGGGCTTGAGGTCGGCGGCAGACAGGTCGGCCTGTGCGGTCACGCGGGTTGTCTCACCCGAGGGTAACTCCGCGCCCACAGGCTGGCTCACAGAGCTTTCGCGGCCAGAAAACACCTCGCGGAAGGTGAGGCGGACCTGAGCATCGGCGTTGAAGCTCGCCCTCGCGCCGGTCTCGAAGACCATGAGCAGGGGGAGCCTGGCCGCGCCCTCATCGAGGATCACGGCCTCATCGCTGGTGTCGCCGCGCTCGCCGACATAGAGCGCCATCGCCGCCTCGTCGGGGCCGAGCTTGGAGACCTCCCGGGTGAGGTTGCAGAGGCGAAAGCCACCGACCTCGAAGGTCATCTCCTCCTTATCCGCGTAGTCACTCTCGCACAGGAAGAAGTGAACGAGGGTGACCTTGTCAATGCCAGGCAGGTCACGGATTCGGCGGGTTATCTGCACCCACTTCTCGGAGGGTGCGGGCTGGATGATCTCGTTGACAACGCCCTTGCCGTTGGTGTGCAGGATGAAGCGGAGCGTGGCCGGATGGTTGAAGCCGCGGTCGCAGCGGATCCAGTACTGAAGGGCGTCCCAGCCGCTGAAGTCGAGTGGTTGCGGCGGCTTGTGCTGGAAGGAGGGCCAGCCCAGGGGGTACTTTCCGTCGTTGAAGTGGTCAATCTTGACGTGGAAGCGCAGGTACGGCCCACCCCAGGGGCCGTTGTCCTCGGAGCGGGTGAGAGCGCCCTCTTTGCCGCCGGAGTTCTCCCACTCCGCGGCCATGAGATCTTCGAGGGGCTTGACCTGCTCAGGGTTGGGATGCTCGATCCACCGCTGCCAGGGGAGGAGCTCCTGAGCGTTGGCGGCGAGCCCCGGGAGACAGAGTGTCAAGACGATCAGGATCGCGGTCGGAGGGTTGAACCTCAGGTCAAGGTAACCTAGTGCCACTTTCGTGTACTCCCCTGGTCACGAATCAACTCCAGAACTGCCGTGCCTCGTCTTTGCTGATTCCAGCCTGCACGAGGATTGAGGAAAGCGTCTTTGGGGGGATGCTGTTTCTGTTGCGTGGCACCTGCACGGTTCGGCGTTCGTTGCCTTGGTAACCTTGATAAGTGTCGTGGCGCCCTCTGCGCACTCTCTCAAAACCGAAATGGCGCAGCAGGCGCACGACATCATCGCTGGACTTGTTTCGGAGCGGCCCAGCAGCCTTACTCACGAGCAAATACCAATTCAACAGGATAGCTGGTCAGAGGCTCGTCCATGGTGGGCAGTGGCGGTGGCGGGAGTTCGTACGAGAGTTGCGTGCTCTCCGGATCGTACTCAACCCGTACTTTTCGCTCCAAGACGACGGCCGCGAGGACAACCTTGCCAAGCGCCTGTTTCAGTTGATCCGTTGTGACCTCGTCATCAACCGGCAAGTCTGCATATTCGAGGACAAGCTCCGCCGGAGCCGGTCGCGGCGCCTCGCTTGCCCGGCCTGCTTGGATCAGGTGCTCCAGGTATTCGACCGTGGCGGAGATGGCGTCGCGCAGGGCCGACTCCGCATCGGGCCCGCAGCCAGCCGTGGTGAACTCGTAGCAGAGGGCAGAGTACTGGTCACCGTCTTCAGCTACAAGGAAATGCAGGTTATACCGACGCTCGTTCGCCATTCTCTCGACACCTCTTCTGCACCGTACCGCAGAGCTTCTCCCAGAGTGCTGTCTAGTGTATTATACCACATATTGTGGCGGGGCGTGGCCTAGTCCTCAATCGGCAGCTTGTTTGTGCCCGGGTTGGGTCCTCGGGCTTTGGGCGCGCGTTTGAAGGTGGCCGGGGCGCGGTGCAGCGGCGGGCACTGTATCTGCTTGCCCTCCAGCAGTTCCTTAATGGTCAGTATCTGTATCTGGGGGAAGCGCTTGCTCTCGTCCCAGGGCAGACGATAGAAGCCCGCTTTCGCGGCCTCGGTGATCATGGGCCTGGTGGGCTCCTGGAGCGTGATGAGGACGCCGAGGGAGGCGTCCTCGCGCTCAACCACGCCGCGCAGGTCCCGCACATGCGCGACGCCGGTGTGCCCGGATTTCACCGAGATGACGACCTGCTTGGTCTCGCCGCCCTCAGGCTCGTCGTGGAAGTAGATGCGGCCATCTATGCCCTCATCCGCGCCTTTCTTTGGGTCAGCAGGGCGGGCGCCCACCAGGCCCAGCGCCCAGACCTGGAACTGGAAGCGGTCCTGCTCGGCCAGGGCCTGCGCGCCGTGCACGTCCACCGGCTCGCCCACGACCTCGTATTGCTCCTTGATCTCCGGGCCGAAGGTGTCGCGCAGGCGGTACTTCATCAGGTTGACGGCCAGGTGGGTGATGTCTATGCCGATCCATCGGCGCTTGAGTCGCTCCGCCACCACGACGGTCGTGCCGCAGCCGCAGAACGGGTCCAGCACCAGGTCGCCCTCGTTGCTGCTGGCGCTAATGATGCGTTCCAGGAGAGCCTCGGGCTTCTGAGTCGGATAGCCGAGGCGCTCGCGCGCAACTGCATTGAGGGACCCTATGTCCTCCCACACATCGTGGCAGACTCGGCCCTGGTCGAGGTAGTAGCGGTATCGTTTGCCGCCGACCTCTCTGATACGGTACCTGCGTCCCTCCTTGTCGGTATGAGTGAAATGGTCGGTGTGTTCCTCCCGGTAGGCTTCTCTTTGGGTGTTGAAGACGTAGTCGCCCGAGGCGCTGTACATGAAGATTGTGTCGTGCTTGCGTGAGAAGCGCCTCTTGGAAGCGCCGCCGGTGTGATAGTGCCAGATGATCTCGTTTTGGAAATTGCTCCCGCTGAAGACTGCGTCCAGCAACACCTTCAGGTAGTGGCTCGCCACCGGGTCACAGTGGAGGTACAGACTGCCGGTGTCCTTGAGCACGCGACGCAGCTCGATGAGGCGCGGGGCCATCATGGAGAGGTACGCCATCATGTCCGTCTCGCCCAGCATGTGGCGGAAAGCCACCAGGGCATCGGCGGCAGGCCCGCCCGCCTCAACCACGTCCTGGTAGGCCTCGATGGTCTCCATGGTCCAGTGCCAGGTGTCGTCGAAGGCCTCTATCTGCGCGGCGGAGCCGGTGCCGTTGTTCTCCTCGAAGATCACGTTGTAGGCCTGATTGCTGTTGAAAGGCGGGTCGAGGTAGATGAGGTCCACGCTCTCGTCGGCGATATACCGACGGAGGATGTCCAGGTTGTCGCCGTAGTAGAGCGCGTTGCCTTGCATGGTGCGCGCACCTCAGAGAAGACTCGCAGTAACATGTGCGTGACTACTGCCTGACACTACGCCTCATTGTCATTGTACCGGCCTGGCGCCAGGTTTGCAAGTGCAATTCGCTTGCGTTCGAGGCAGGAGTGGGTTAACCTTCGTTGGCGTTGGCACGGATGAAGAAGCCATCGAGGTGAGTGAAGAGTGACTACGGGACAGACTATGACCGAACGCGCGGAGGCAATGATCGGGAGGCTGGGCTTCAACACCGCCTGCCTGCCCAACCGGACCCTCGAAGAGACCATCAAGTTGGGAGGGAGCCTGGGCTTCACAGGCGTGGAGCTGCTCTCCTTCGCGGACTACCGGCACAGCCAGGGCGATCTGGCAGGGCTCTACTTCGACCGCCTGACCGAGGAGCAGAAGCAGGGGTTGGCGGAGCACATTGCGCCCTTCGAAAACGTGAGCGCGCACGCGCCGTTCTGGGACATCGCGCCCTTTTCGCCCAATCCCGGTATTCGTGAGGAGTCGCGGCGTCAGCTCAAGCTGGCGACGCAGTCGCTCGCTCAGCTCGGCGGCTCGACCATCACCACGCACGTCATCCCGAAGACGGGCTACGAGTTGGATGAGTACCGGCAGGAGATAGTGGATTTCTACCGGGAGCTGGGCGACGTGGCCGGAGAGGCCGGAGTGACTGTGACCATGGAGACCGGGTGGCCGACGGTGGAGGTGGAGGCCTTCGCCGAGATCGTGTATGACGTGGACCACCCGGCGGTGGGCGCGAACGTGGACGTCGGCCATCTGCGGGGCGCGATGAGCGCCGAG
The DNA here is from genome assembly GCA_029820045.1 of Candidatus Zipacnadia bacterium. Classification (GTDB taxonomy): domain Bacteria; phylum Armatimonadota; class Zipacnadia; order Zipacnadales; family UBA5352; genus JALGVE01. The sequence continues at coordinate 17,359 of JALGVE010000007.1, forward strand.
GAGAAGGCCTCGGCGGAGGCGCCGGCGATGTACAACGACATTCTCGCCGCGCACGTGCAGTCGCTGGGCGAGAAGGTCTATCACATGCACCTCCACGACATCCGCCAGGAGGACTTCCGGGACCATCACAGCGTGGGCAGCGGGTTCCTTGATTATCCGCGCCTGATGCGGCAGATGCTGGAGTTGGGCTATGAGGGCCTGCTGGTCTTTGAGCTGGAGGAGCCGGACGACGCGGCGGCGCTGGCGGAGAGCAGGGAGGTCACGATCGCGGCCATCCGCCAGGCGGCGGGCGATGTTCAGTAGCAGAACGCGAAGGATGGGGTGAGCAGGATGAGGGCGTGCTGGGTGGCAACGCTGGCCGGGCTGCTTCTCTCGCTGGCCTGGGCGGTCGGCGGTGAGCAGGTGACGGTCTCGGGACGGGTGGTGGGGCCGGACGGGCAGGGAATGCCGGACTGCGAGGTGCTTGTTCAGTACGGGACGCCGCCGTACGAACGGATGCTTCAGAGAGGCCGGTCGGAGGCCGATGGCCGATTCTCCTTTGAGGTTGAGGTTGGGGGTGGGGATTGGGTGGTGGGAGTCGTGGCCCAGAAGCCCGGCCTGGCGATGGACTGGGCACACGTACCGGCTGGAGAGGAGGTCACGCTGCGGCTGCGCAGAGATCCGGTCACCTGCGCAGGGACGGTGACCGATGTGGATGGGAACCCGATCGCCGGGGCCACGGTGTTTGCTGCGTCGCTGCATCGAAGCGAAGACGAGGGCAGGGGCACGTACCTGTCGCTTGCCGACGAGGCGCTTCTGTCCACTCGCACGGACGCGCAGGGCAGGTTTGAGATCGGCGAGCTGCGGCCGGGCTGGAAGGTCAGAATCGCGGCGTTTGCGCAGGGCCGGGAGCGTGCGGCGACGCTCAATCTGGTGCCGGCGGCGGCGCACGACGCTGAGATCGTGCTGCGGCCCGAGGTGGTCATCGCCGGGAGGGCGACGCACGACGGCAAGCCGGTCGCGGGCATGAGGGTGGTCTTCAGCTCGCCCATGGGCCATCGGTACCCGACGACGGTCACGGACAAGGACGGGAGATACCGTTCGGTGCACCTGCCGCCCGGCCTCTACCACGTGCTTTTTGAGGCGCCAGAGGGATTGAGCGCGAGGGCGGTGGGGCCGCTGAACCTGAAGGCCGGAGAGCAGTTCACCGAGGCCGATGTTGAGCTGACACCGGGAGGGCTAGTGCAGGGAATGCTGACCGATGCGGAGACGGGTCAGCCCATCGTCGGCGCGAAGGTGTTCGCCTCGGGGCCCTCTCGGCCCTCGACCTTCGGCGCGCGCGTGCGCACGGACGACAGCGGCGAGTACACGCTGCGGCTGGCGCCCGGGGATTATCAGGTGCGCGCTCGCGTGCAAGGGGCCTGGTTGCCGTGGGAGGAGGTGCAGCCCAGTCAAAGGGAAGTGACGATCAGCGAGGGGCAGACCCTCGCGGGTGTGGACTTTACTCTGGTCAAGACGCCGCGGCCGGTGGTGCGAGGGCGCGTTCTGAACCCGGACGGTGAGCCGGCGGCAGGCGTGCGGCTGGGGATCCTCGGCGACGTGACCCTGGAACCGGCGGATCTGCTCCGCTATGAGACCGACGCGGAGGGGCGGTTCCAGGTAACGCTCAACTCCCCCGACACGAGCTGGATGTTGGTGCTGGCCGCTGATGCCGAGCGTGACCTTCTCGGCGTCGCGCGGATGAAGGAAACGATGGAGGACATCGAGGTCGAGCTTCAGCCGGGGGCGTACCTGGAGGGCACCGTGGTTGATCCGGCGGGGGACGTGGTGCCCGGCTGTCTCGTTCCCGTCGGCACCTCGCGGTTGGATATGCTAGCCTATGCCACGACGAACGATGAGGGGAGCTATGTGGTGGGTCCGCTGCCGGCCGGTGTCGGGCTGAGAGCCTGCGCAGTCGGCACCGAGGATCGCTGGGTCCGCGAGGACGCGCGGGAGTACAGCGAGAGGATCAGCCTGAAGCCGGGAGAGCACCGCGTATTGCCGCCGCTGCGTCTGAACCTGGAGACGCGGAGCCTGAGGGGCGTCGTCATTGATCCCGAGATGCAGCCGGTTCGGAACGCCACGGTGCACGTGTCCGCAGGAGGCGGCGTGACGGCGACGGACGCCGAGGGAGCCTTCGAAGTGACCGGCCTGGCGCCGCGTGGAGAGGTGTGGGTGCTGGCCATCCATCCGACCGAAGACCTGTTCCTGGCCGCGAAGGTGGACCCGGACGAAATCGAGCAAGTCGAGCTGATCCTTCAGCGGCTCGGCGCAGCCTCAGGGACGGTGGTTGACGCGCAGGGGCGGCTGACCAGGGCCAAGCTCCTTCTGTATCCTGCTGATCAGTACTGGGGCCTGGACATGGGGATCTACTTCGACCTGCTCGGACGCACCGGGCATGCGGAGGCAGGTCTGAACGCGGAAACCGACGAGGCAGGGAGGTGGCAGGTGGAGGGCCTCGTCGGCGGGGCGGAGTACAGGGTTTATGTGGGTCCGCCCGGGGCGAAGCGGTACGGCGAGGAGACCGTCTTCACCGCGCAGCCGGGAATAACGGTGGACATTGGCGCGAGTCGGCTGGAGGAGGAATAGGCTCACGGCAAGCGGCTGTCGCTCTCGGCCCGCCGAGCCTGTAGGGGCAAGGCCGCAGTGTGAGCCTGGGTGCGGTAGGATGGCCTTAAAGCTCTCGCTATCTCCGGAAGATGGTGTGAAGGCCGAGGCGTTCGCGCCAGGCCTGGTCCAGGTTGAGGAAGTGTCTGCGGCTCTCCAGAAAGGCGGCGCGAGCATAGCACTCCCCATAGTCGGAGACGTTGCGAATGCCCAGCGTATTGTGGTGATGGTAGACGTAGGCAAGCGCAGGGGCGATCGGCGTGTCACCGAACTCCGAATCTGCCGCCGAGAGGATCATGTCGCGGGCGCGGCGGATCGCGGGCCGCGAGACGGGGAACTGCGTCCACTCAAAGGCATAGTTGGTGGCGAGGTAATCGGCGACCTGATAGGCCTTGGCCTGCAGTGTGGGTCGAAGCGCAAGCGTCAGGGTCAGCATGAGGTTGAGGAAGAAGCGCTCCTCCTCGGTGTGCTTGGGCACGAGCAGGTACCTGCGCCCGGCAATGACCTTCTTGAAGGCGCGCTTGGCGACCTGATGGCCGCGGCTGGTCATGCGCAGCTTCGCGACCTGCTCCATCGTCCACTCGGACATCTCGTGATTGACGCGCTCGATTACCTGGCGTGTGCGTTCGTTGCGTATCTCTATTCGCGTCGTTTGAGCCATTATCTCAGTCCTTCAGAATAATACTATCAGAATTGCGGTCGGCTTGGCAACAGGCGGGCGGGTCGTAGCATCCGTAGTCGGAACGAGAATGGCGGCTTGGCGCGCATGATCGTAGCCCAGGCGCCCACGCCCGTGTCGCTGTGACCAAGCCCGGGCCTTGCATTCACCGACAGGCGAGGGCGCCTGTCGTACCATACCACCGCAGGGCGTCTTACCGCGTGGCATCATCAAGATTCGAGATGCTGTGGCCGGCGCGCGTGGGCGGCGGCGGCGAGGGCGAAGGCAATCGCGTAGACTGCGGCTCCGCCCAGCAGCACGGTCTGAAAGCCGTAGAGCTTGGCCAGCAGCATCGCCAGCACAGAGCCCAGGACCGAGGTGACACCGTTGACGCCCCAGGCCCAGGGGACAAAGGAACGGTCCCAGGAGCCGACCTCGCGTAACCCCGTGGGGAAGGGCATCCCCATCGCAAAGCCCAGCGGCGCCAGAATCAGCATGGTCATGGCGGACCGGGCCTGGATCGGCCAGGCGAGAGTCGCGCTCAAGACCGCTGGTAGCACGAGCACCAGCGCAACCACGCCCAGGCTGACGATGAGAGCCGCCAGTGCCGCTGAACGCAACATGCCCCGGCGCAGCCACCGCTGGCTGAAGAGGCTGCCCGCCCCGCTGCCCACCAGCAGCGAGAACAGAATGACCGACAGCGTCAGCGCGGGATAGCCCAGATAGAGAATGAGCTTCTGCGTGAGACAGACCTCGACCAGCATATAACCGGCGCCGAGCAGCATGAAATACAGGACCGCGCCGGTCAAGGAGGCAGTGGTTGCCCTGGCGTCCGCCTGCGCCCGGGAAAGCTGCCAGACGGTCACGGCAGAGAAGACGACCACCAAGGCAGCCACCCCCAGCGCGAAGTTGCGAAAGCGGGCCGGGATACCCCAGGTAAAGTCTATGACGAAAGGCCTATCATCCGTGCATGGAGTGACGTTCACTTCGATGGGGCGCCACCAGCGGTCAAAGCGCCTCGCGAACTCGTCAACTCCCACGCCCTCGTCGCGCAGCCACTTGAAGGGCTCAGGCTCGTAGGCGCCCGGGAAGAACACGGGTACGAAGCCCAGCGCAATGGCCTGCTTCGCCAACTCGGCCGAGCGCACCTGCGAGAGCGGCCGGCGATGGACCATGACCATCTGCCGGTAGGGGCCCTCGGCGTACCTCTCCTGGGGCAGGCTCATGGCGGTCAGGTGTCCGAGAGCCTCCTGGGTGGTCAGGCCTTCCGCTCTGAGCGCCTGAAGGCCGGTGAGGAACAGGCGGGTGAGCACGAACGGGTTCTGACACACGACCACCACCTGGCCGTCGTCGCTCAGGTGAGCCAGGTAGTCGCGGAAGCCCTCGACCGTGTGCACGTAGCTCTCGACCAGGGCGAGGCTGCTTGCCGCCGTGGTAGCGGTCTTGGTCAGGGCCATGTATATCAGATCATAGCGCTGAGACGAGCGGCGCACATAGCTGCGACCCTCCGCGGTCCTGACATCCACGTTGGCATAGTCATACACCGGCCCTGCGAAGTCGCGGAAGCGGCGCACAATGCTCAGCATGGAGGGGTTGAGCTCAGCGCCGTCAATCTGCTCGGCGCCGACCGCGAGCGCCAGGTGCACGTCCAGGCCGCCGCCGGGGCCGATGAGCATGACACGGCGGGGACGCGCTGTGCGAAAGGGGAAAAAGCCGAGGAAGCGCTCGCAACGTCCCGCTGTCTCGGCCAGGTCCCCATCGAAGTGAATCATGTTCGTGGGCACTTCGCCGTCAGTCCAGATGTACAGGTCGTCCGTAGGATCGTACTCGCCGTTCGGGCGCGCGTAGGCTACAACGTCGGTGCGCGCGAAGGCGTTCCACTCGGTGTAGACAATCTTGGCCTTGAGGCTGGGGTTGCCCAGTTCCTGGAACAGGGGCTTGGCTGAGGGGTCCGGGGTCGGGCCCAGCCTGGGAAGGTCTATGAGGCGGGCATTGAGGTTGTAGACCAGCCCGGCCGCCATCAGCGCAGCCAGGAGGACCCCGCCGGCCCCGAGGCTCCAGCCAGGCGCGACCGCAGCGGCGGCGAGAGCCGCGAGAACGGCGCAAAGCAGCGGGACGTTGGTGGCGCCGAGGAACTGGAGGGCGATGATGACCGCACAACTCCCGAGCGCGGCTCCGGTCAGGTCATAGAAATAGAGGCGGCCGCCCTGGGCTGAGTAGGCGGCGAAGGCGTGGCTCATGAAGGCGCCGGCGGCGACGAAGGGCAGGATGCAGATGGCGCCGACCACCGTCAGGGAAGTCAGCCAGGCAGAAAGCGGGGTGGAGAAGAGCAGATAGATGGAGAGGACGAAGGCGAGCGAAGCGGCGCCAGCCAGGAGGCTCAGCGTGCGACGCGGGTCGCGGGAGGCCTCCGACCTGCGCACCGCCACGAAGTCGAGCAAGCCGCCGATGCCGAGGCCGCAGATCGCGAGCGAGATCGCCAGAAAGACGAAGTGGTAGCGCAGCAGCACACTGAAGGCCCTGGTGAGGGCGACCTCGTAGCTGAGCACCGCCAGGGAGACGAGGAAGACACCCGCGAGCACTCCGGCTGGCACCGATTCGCGCACAGCGGCCCGCTCAGTCAGCGCCATCCTCTTCCTTCGGTTCGGAATAGTCGCGGGTGTACCTGCATTTCGGGAAGCCGCTGCAGGCGATGAACTTGCCGCGGCGGCCCTCACGGATTACGAGCGGCTTTCCGCACTCGGGGCAGGCCTCATCTATCGCCTCGGGTTCGGGGGGCTGGTAGCCGGCCTCGATGGCGGCGCTGAAGGGCTTGGTGCCCTTGCACTTGGGGTAGTTGCTACAGCCGAGGAAGCGCCCGCGCCGGCTCCTGCGCACGACCATCGGAGCGCCGCACTCGTCGCAGAAGACGCCGATGCCGCCGTCCGCCTCCGCCGGCTTTGCGGGCTGGTCTTCGGCGTCAGCCGCGTCCGAGTCCGCCTTGGGCGGCGCCTCGCCCAGGATCTCTTCGCCTGCGTAATCGCGGGTGTAACGGCACTTGGGGTAGTTGGAGCAGCCCAGGAACTTGCCGCGCCTTCCCTCGCGGACGATGAGGGCGCCTCCGCATTCGGGGCACAGCTCTCCGGTCAACTGCGGCTCAGCGCGCTCCTGCGGCTGGCCGTTCTCGTCAATGTTAGCGGTGTACTTGCACTTGGGGAACGCGGTGCAAGCGAAGAACCTGCCGCGACGGCCGGTTCTGATCACGAGAGGAGAGCCGCACTCGGGGCAGACGAGGTCCGTCTCCTCAACCGGCGGACGCTCCAGGATGTCCTCGTCGAGGTCCTTGGTGTACTTGCAGTCGGGGTAGTTCTCGCAGCCTGCGAACTTGCCGCTGGCGGAGTACCGGACCAGGAGCTTCCCGCCGCACTCGGGACATACCTCGCCCTCGAGGACCTTGGGCGGCGCCTTCTCGACCTCCTCAAGCAGGGCCTCGAAGGGGTCGTAGAACTCGCGTAGCACGCTGACCCAGTCGCGCTCGCCGCTCTCGATGGTGTCGAGGTCTTCCTCGATGTGAGCGGTGAAGTCAACGTCCATGATCTCGGGGAAGTTGTCTACGAGATAGTCGGAGACCACGAGGCCGAGCGGCATCGGCACGAACTGACGCGCGTCCATGCGCACGTACTCGCGGCGGCGGAGGGTCTCGATGATCTCGGCGTAAGTGCTGGGCCGGCCGATGCCGTTGGCCTCCAGCTCCCTGATCAGGGTGGCCTCGGTGTAGCGTGGCGGCGGCTTGGTGAAGTGCTGCTCAGGTGTGAGTTCGAGCAACTCCAGCGGCTGGCCCTCCTCCAGCTCGGGGAGGCGCTTGTCATCGTCGTCAGTGCGCCCCAACACCGCCAGGAAGCCGGGGAATATGACCACCGAACCGGTGGCGCGGAGGCCGTAAGGCCCGGCCTCGATGTCCACGCCGGTCTGATCGAGAACCGCCGGCGCCATCTGTGAGGCGACGAACTGCTCCCAGATGAGCTTGTAGAGCCGGTACTGGTCATTACTCAGGACCGGGCGGAGATCCTCGGGAGTGCGCTGCGCGGAGGTGGGGCGGATGGCCTCGTGGGCCTCCTGGGCGCCCTTGGCCTTCTTGCCGCGGGCGCCGGGCCCGACGTAGTCGTCGCCGAAACGCTGCTTGATAAGCGCGACCGCCTGCTTGCGGGCCGGGGCGGCGATGCGCGTGGAGTCGGTGCGCATGTAGGTGATGAGGCCGACGGTGTCGCCATCCACCTCGACGCCCTCGTAGAGCTGCTGGGCGACCATCATGGTCTTGCGGGCGGAGAAGTGGAGGGCGTTGGCAGCGGCGCGCTGCATGGTGCTGGTGATGAACGAGGGACGTGGGTTGCGACGCTGTTTCTTGCGCTCGATGGCGGCGACGCGATACTCGGCGCGCTGAAGCTCCTCGACGATGGGTGTGACCGTTTCCTCGTCTGGTAGCTGCAGTTCCTCGCCATCGCGGGTCTTCAGCTCGGCCTTGAATTGATCATCCTCGCCGCCGGGGGTGAGCAGCGCTGTCACTGACCAGTACTCCACCGGCTCGAAGGCGGCGCGCTCCTTCTCGCGGTCGCAGATGAGCCTGAGAGCGACTGACTGGACGCGGCCGGCGCTCAGTCCGGTGCGCCTGCCGCGAGTGCTGATCTTCTGCCAGAGCAGGGGGCTGAGCTTGTAGCCGACCAGGCGGTCGAGGACGCGGCGCGCCTGCTGGGCCTTGACGCGGTCAATGTCTATCTCGCCGGGATGGTCGAGGGCCTCGCGCACTGCCTGCTCGGTGATCTCGTTGAACTGGATGCGGTGGGCGTTGTCGAGGTTGAGCGCCTCCAGCAGGTGCCAGGCGATGGCCTCGCCCTCGCGGTCCGGGTCCATCGCCAGGTAGACCTCATCCACCTTGCTGAGGGCCTTCCTAAGCTTGCTGATGGTCTTGCGCTGGCGCGGGAGGATGGTGTACGTGGGCTCGAAATCGGCCTCCGGGTCTACGCCCATCTCCTTTGCCGGAAGGTCGCGGACATGGCCCATGGAGGCAAGCAGCTCGTACTCCTTGCCCAGGAAGCCCGCGAGAGTGCGGACCTTGGTGGGAGATTCGACGATTATGGCTTTCTTGCCAGGCACGTTCTCAACCTCAATCACGGCAATTGGCTGCGCCGCAAGCGTCAGATGCGCACGTACTGGTTGCCCGGGAAGCGCCGCACCAGGCCCTTGACCTCCAGCAACATCAGCGCGGAGGTCACCTCAGGAGTTCCCATCCCAAGTTCGGCGATGACATCGTCCACGTTGCGCGGCTGGTGAGTGAGCGCCTCCAGCACCCGCCGATGGTCAGCGGGAAGCTCATCGAGCTTGCGCTGGCGCTCCTGCGCCGGCTCGCGCTCGGGCACGGCCTGGAGCATCATGCCGAGGCCCTCGACCACGTCCTCGGCCGTCTCCACGAGGGTCGCGCCATCGCGAATGAGGCCGTGACAACCGCGGCTGAGCGGGCTCGTGACATTGCCGGGAACCGCAAAGACCTCGCGTCCCTGCTCCGCCGCCAGGCGGGCAGTGATGAGCGCACCGCTGGTAGTGGGGGCCTCAACCACGACAACGCCCAGCGACATCCCGCTGATGATGCGGTTGCGAACCGGGAAGCGTTCGCGCGTGGGCGGCGTGCCGGGCGCAAGCTCCGTGATGACAGCGCCGGAGGCGGCGATCTGGTCCTTGAGTTCGGCGTGCTGGGAGGGGTAGTTCACGTCTATTCCGCAGCCCATCACGCCGATGGTGCGGCCGCCCGCCTCGAGCGCCCCACGATGGGCGTCACCATCTATGCCGAGCGCGAGGCCGCTCACGATGGTGAAGCCACGGCGAGCGAGGTCTCCCGCCAGCTTCGTGGCGACCATCTCCCCGTACGACGTGCGCCGGCGGGTGCCGACCACGGCGACCGCCAGGTCATCAGCGCGTTCCAGGCCGCCGCGCACAAAGAGCACCGGCGGCGGGTCGTCGCTCTCCCGCAGGAGCTTCGGGTAATGGTCATCGTTGATCGTCACCAGGCTTACGTGCAGCTCCGCGAGTGCGCGTATGGCCGCGGCGGCGTCCACCGTCGCCTCGGCATCGCGGAGCTTGCCCACGTGGACGGCCGTTATGCCCTCGACGGCGCGCAGGGCGTCACTGCTGGCTCCGAAGATGGCCTCGGGGCCCTCGAAGGCCTCCAGCAGGGCCATCTGGCGGCGAGGGGAGAGGCCGCTGGCGTTGAGCAGGAGCCAGGCCTCGGTTGATGAGTCGGGTTCAGGTTGCATGGATAGGGACGGACGTAGGACTAACGGCCACGGCAGCCTCACCCCCGGCCCCTCTCCCTCGCAACGGCGGCTCGGGAGAGGGGGGAACAGCAAGGGGATGCAGCGTTGTTTGCCGCTTGCCGTCTCTCGCCTCCAGGTTCCAGCCTCCGTCGCACGACGTCGGGCTAGGAAGCCCGACCTATGCGATGACGGCAGTACTGGCGCTGGCCGTTCGCCTTGGTTACTCGTTCTCTGCGTTCTCTGCCTCTCGTACGACGTCGGGCTAGGAAGCCCGACCTATGCGATGACGGCAGTACTGGCGCTGGCCCTTCGCCTTGGTTACTCGTTCTCTGCGTTCTCTGCGTCTCGTACGACGTCGGGCTAGGAAGCCCGACCTATGCGATGACGGCAGTACTGGCGCTGGCCCTTCGCCTTGGTTACTCGTTCTCTGCGTTCTCTGCGGTCTTCGTTAGCCGTGGTCGGCGCTATCCGTGGCTCGCTAGCGCCGTCAGCCGAAAAGCAGCGCCAAGAGGCCTGATGGCCCCTTGGCTGAGTAGTGCGCGTCCGGGTCGGCTCGAGCACTAGGTAGGTTCCAGGTCGGAATCGTCCGGCGCCTCTTGCCCACTGGTCTCGGCCAAGTCCGCCTTGAGCTGCTTGACCTGCTCGATCAGCCGGTTGACTTTCTTAGCACGCTCGTTGGACTGTTGCTTGACAGCGCTCAACTCGGCCTGGACGCTGGCGAGGGCGCGCTTGGCCGAAGCCCAGGGGCCCCACAAACTAACGGCCATCACCACGGCGCCCGCCACCAGCCCCACGAGGGGGAGGAAGGCAAGAGGCATGCTCTGCACGAATGCCTGCCCCGGTATCTGTAAGGTGACGACGTCCACTACCTCCTGGTTCCAGAAGGCGAAGAGGACGGCGTAGATCACGACGATGATCAACACGAGCACAGTGACGATGGCTTGGCCCATGCGATGACCCCCTTCGAGGGTGTCTTGCGCGCCCAGCGCCTATCGGGGTGGCTCCCCAGGCGGCACTTCCTCGGGCGGCATTGCCTCCATGCCCTCCATGCCCATGCCCGGCTCGCCCTGCATCCCCTGGGGCTGCTTGGGCTTGGGTGGGGCAGGCGGAGGCAGCTTGTTGTCCACGGTGAAGGAGACGACCTTGGCGGCGCGGTTCCCGCGCCAGTCGGTGGCCTCGAAGAGCAACCTCGTGACACCGTTGGGTAGGTTGGCCGCTGCGCCGCGCGGATCGTACATGTACCAAAGGATGCCGGCTTTCGCGTCGTACCTGAACTCCGCCTCTTGACCGTTGAGAGTGACCTTCACCTTGTCAGGGTTGATGCCGGAGCCCTCATCAGTGCAGATGACCGAGACGAAGATGGGCGGAGTGCCCGGGACCGCAACCTCGTCCGCGTACCGGTCCGGGAAGTCATCCTCATCGGCGAGGTTGGGAGCGAAGGTCATGCGCACGCGGCCCTTGCCGGGGACCTCAAGCAGGGGCTCGGCGATGGTGGGCGGCACGTTGTCGGCGGCATAGGTGTCAAGGGCGTAGACGATGGCGTCATCACCCAGGACATAGAGCGTGTTGTCGGAGACGGCGACGGCCGAGTCCACGTCGTCCTCGAACTTGTAGGTGCGCTGCGTTACCTGTCGGGTAGTGGGCTGACCGCCGGGCCCAGCTTCCTCCCCGGCAGGGATCTGCGGCTGCGCGGCTCCCGGCCCTCCACCGGCCTCTGCGGGAGGTTCTCCCGGCATGGCCCCGGGCATCTCCTCCATCGCCCCTGGCTCCAGAGGCATGTCCCCGCCGGGGACCATCTCGTGCCCGCCTGCGGCGGGCGCCGCTTCCTTCTTCTTCTCCGGGGCTGGGGGCAAGGTGTAGCTCCACTCGTGCTCGCCCTGGAGCGAGATGGCGATGACTTGCCTGGCGCCGGCCCGGAAGACAATGAGATTGCCGACCACAACCGGCGAAGAGCTGATCGGGTCAGTAACGCCCTCGGGGGGGTACTTCCAGAGGGCGCGGCCGTTGCCGGCATTGATGCCGTAGACGGCGCCGCCCTGAGTGCCGACGTAGATCATGCGGCCCTCAACGCAGGGGGCGCCGGTGACGATACCAGCGGTCTTGAAGCGCCAGAGGCGCCGGCCGGTATAGATGTCCCTGGCAATGACCTCCTTGCCGCAGGCATAGATGACCTTCTTGCGCTCGCCGGTGGGGGCGGCGAAGAATGCACGTTCAGCGACGGTCTTGGACCACTTCTGCCTGCCCTGGTGATCCAGGCAGTAGATGTGCCGGTCCTGGGAGCCAACTATGATCACATCGCGGTAGATAAGAGGGGTCGCCTTGATGTCTCCGGCGGTCTCGAACTGCCACAGCGGCTGGCGGGTCTCCAGGTCCAGGGCGACCAGGCGGTTGCTGTCCGAGCCGAAGTACGCGACCCCTGCGACGATGACCGGCGCGCAGTCAACAGGCGCGCCCATGGGGTAGCGCCAGTCCACGGAGCCGGACTCGGCGTCCAGGGCCCAGAGATTGCCGTCGCGCGAGCCGAAGTAGAGGGTGTCATCAGAGAGGGCAGGGCTGGAGTAGATCTCAGCGCCGACCTCCTGCTGCCAACGGAGCGCGCCGCTGCTGCGATCCAGAGCGTACATGACGGGGCCGAGCGGGACGTAGACCGTATCGGCGCCGACAGCCGGCATGGCGACCGCCTCGGCGTTGTCGGCGTCCGCAATCGTGTACTTCCAGCGGAGGCTGGCCGGCAACTTGATAGAGGCGGGGCTGACGCCGCTGTTGTCAGGAGAGTAGCGGGGTAGCCAGACCCCCTCCTGGGCGGCGGCTGAGAGCGATATGAGAGCTACAGCTACAAGCAGGCAGACTCGCTTGTATCGCATACCAATCCCTCCAGACGGCAGCGAACGGCAAGAACTGCACAGACGCGGAAATCGCAGACAACGGCAACAGGTTCCCATCTCAACGACTAACGGCCAAGGTCCCCCAGGCGCACGACGGCCCGCTCCTCAAACATGCTCGCCATTGCGTCTCGCACGGCTTCAGCGCGCACGGCGGCAATCCTCGCGGGCAGCAGCGTGTCCAGTCTGTATCCGGCCGCGCCGCCGAGAAGCTCGAAGACGCCGAGATAGTGAGCTATGTCATAGTTGGACTGATGCCGGAGGGCATGTTTGCCGACCATGTAGCGCTTGGCCCGCCGCAATTCATCGGCGGGCGGCGGCTTGGTCATGAGCCGCTCGATTTCGCGTTCGACCACCCGGGCTACCTCGGCGAGCTTGTCTCGGTCACAAGTGACCAGGACGCTAGCGGTGGGCGCGATCGTCGAGGGCGTGATGTCCGTGATGATCGTGTAGGCCAGCGAACGGTCCCGGCGTAGGGCCTTGTAGAGCCGCGAGTCCATTCCCGAGCCGAGCAGCGCCATGGCTGTGGACGCCGCCGGATAAAGCGGCGAGGTCAAGTCCACGGCCCTCCCCCCCAGCGCGTAGATACCCGTTGCACTCGGGCCGGGCAACTGCGCGCTGTTCGGACCGGACGCTGGCGGTGGCGCGGGCGCCTCCTCGGCCCTGCCACCGGGCAGCAGGGAAGCGAGTGGCTGCACCAGGGCACGCTCACAATCGTCGGCGGTTATGCCCCCGCTTACTGAGATAACCGTGCAGTTGGGCAGGTAGTGTGTGGTGTGAAAGCTCCTGATCTGCTCGAGCGTGATGCCAGCGACCGTCTCGGGTTCGCCAAGTCCGTAGTGCCCGGCGCCAAGCCCGGGATAGAGGCGCTCGTACAACGCGTCCAGCACATGGGTCTCGCTGACTTCCGCCCGGGCAGCAACGGCACGGATAAGCCGGGCGCGCTCTACCTCAAGAGCCGCGGCGGAAAGCTGCGGCGTGAACAGGACCTCGCGCAGGATCCTCGCGCAATCCTCGAACCCCTCGACGGGAGCAGCGATTATGAGTTCAACGTAATCGGACGCCGTCGCCGTTTCGACGCGAGCCGCCACCTGGCGCAGTTCCTGTTCGTGGCCTGAGGCACGGCCGAGCATCTGCTGCGTGAGGTGACGTATGCCGATGCCCTGGCGCAACTCATGCAGGACCGTGGCGCGCACGAAGGCGCAGAGCACCACGGTCTGCGTCGGCTGGTTCCTCTGAAAGACCACACGGAGCCCGTTGTCAAGTTGGAACTTACGCGGGACCGGCGCTTCAGCCAGCGACTGGTTGAGGCCAAGCGTCAGAACACAGGCGCCGATCACCGCGGCATTGCGCAGATGACGAAACATGGAGGCTCCGATTCCTGGCGAGGCTCGCCCCGCCGTGTCAGCCTGCCTGAAGTCTCTCGATTGCCTCCTTCGCCTCCGGGTTGTTGCTCTGCGCGGCCAGGGCCTGGCCGTAGGCGGTAAGGGCCTCGTGCGGCTTGCCCTCTCGCTCGAAGAGGGCGCCCAGGGAGACGTAGATGCCAGCGTCAACCTCCGGGCCCGGGGAGATATCCAGCGCAGTCCTGAGGACCTCTTCCGCCGCGCGGTACTGCGGCAGCTCGACGTAGGCCTGGGCGAGCTGTAACATGGCGTCGAGGTAGGCGGGATCGAGAGCCAGGGCCTGGTTGAGGGCCTCGACTTCCTCCTTATACATGCCCGTATAGTGGTAGGTGCGGGCGACAAGATAGTACAGATAGCTGCGCTGGTAGGCAGTGTTGGCAAGGGACGGCGTGGGGATGAGTTTGAGCGCCTTCTCGTACTGGGTTCTGGCCCGGTGCCAGGAGCCGAGTTGGAAGAAGGTGTTCCCCAGATTCGTGTAGGACTGGTGCTGGTTAGGGTCCGCGTGAATGGCCTTGGTGAAGTGCTCGCTGGCGAGGCCGAACTCGCCCAGGTAGTAGTAAGCGAGGCCGGCGGCGTTGTGAGCGTCAACGTTGTCCGGGTCCAGCAGCAGGGCGGTCTGCGCGGAGTTGATGGCCTCGTCATAGTCCTCGTTGATTCGCTGCGCCGAAGAGAGACTGGCGTATAGCTCCGCGTTGTTGGGATCGAGGTCAATGGCTGTCTGGAGGTCCTGAGTAGCTTTGTCGCCCTCGCCCAGCGCTACGAAGGCCCGGGCCCGATACAGCAGGGCCTGGACGTAGTTGGGGTCCTTGTCGAGGGCGAGGTCGAACTGCGCCACAGCCTCGTCCCAGTCGTGAGAGGTGATGTTGCGGTCAGGATCGGAGATGTAGGTGGCGGCTTGGAAGGAGTATATTTCGCCGAGGCACTCGTAGGCGGGGGCGTAGGCATCGTTGTAGCTGAGGGCTTCCTCTGCCTTGGCTATCCCCTGATCCACTATGCGCACGGACTGGAATAGCAGGCCGCGCTCGGAGAAGGCCTGCTGGGCCTCGTGCAGGAGCGTACGGCCGATCTTGGCGTGGGGCAGAGGGTCGGCCGGATTGCCGCCCTCGTTGAGCACGAGGGCGTGGCGATAGGCAGTGCGGGCGCGGGCCCACTCCTTGTTGGCGTCCGCTGCGTCGCCGGTAGCAATGTTGAGCGCGGGCCGGAGCCCGAGATCAATGGCGAACTCACTTGCCCTGCTGTATTTCTCCGCCAGGTCCTCCTTGGCATGCTGCTTGTCCCGCTGCTCCTTCGGACTGAGGGTTCGGCGCTCCTCTTTCTTCGTTAGCTCCTCAACGCGACCGACCAGGCGGTCCCACTCCTTGAGTATCTCTGAAGCCTTGTCGAACTCCTTGAGAGCGCGTTCGTACTCCTTGAGTTGGTACTGACAGAGGCCCGCCGTATAGATGGCCTCTACGAAGTTCTCGTTCGCGTCCACCGCTTGCTTGAGGACCTCGATGGCGTCCCGGTAGCGCCCGGAGTAGTAGTAGGCACGCCCCAAGGCGTTGAACACCTCACCGAGCCCGGAACCCTCGCGTTTGCGCAACTCGTCCTCGTAGGCGCCGATGGCCTGGTCATAGGCCCCCTGTAGCTCGTAGAGTTCACCCATGTGGAAGGAGATGCCTGGACGGCCCGGCCGCAGTTCCACGGCCTTGCGCAGGGCCGCCAGCGCGCCCTCGTAGTCACCAGTGCGGAGCTTGCAGACACCGAGGTAGTACCAGGCAGGTTCGAGGCTCTCATTGGCCTTGGTCAGGGCCTCGAGCTTCGGTATCGCTTGAGTGTAGGAGTGTTCCTCGAAGAGCTTGACGGCCTCCGCGAGGTCTTGACTGAGATCCTGCGCCCACAGGGGCGCGGATTGCACCAGGACGCAGCCAATGATAGCGTACACAGTCAAAGCTGCGCTCAACCGGCTCGTGCTCGTCATCCGGTAGCTCTCCCTTCCGAGCGACGGACGGCTTTGCGCGGGCATTATATGGTATAGCCCTGGCCTTGTCAACGAGAGACGGCGGGGAATCAGGAGCATCGTTTTTAGCTGGCTGGTGGGTGTGAAGTCTTCTGAGTAGGGCCGGGACCTCTGTCGCGCCGCATTGAGAGTCGGGCTAGGAAGCGCGACCTACGCGGGCCGGGAGCCGTTGGAGGGGTCGGGCTTCAGCCCGGCCCGCGACCCGCGAGACGCGATCTGAACGCGGTACGGAGGGCGGGGCTTCAGCCCCGCCAGGCAGAGACGCCTCAGAACGGCAACGCCCGGCAGGACTGAAGTCCT
>JALGVE010000102.1 GCA_029820045.1 Candidatus Zipacnadia bacterium
TTTCCCCTGTGCCTGGCGGGGCTGAAGCCCCGCCCTCCGTACGGCGTTCCCATCGCGTCTCGCGTCTCGCGGGCCGGGCTGAAGCCCGGCCCCTCCAACGGCTCCCGGCCCGCGTAGGTCGCGCTTCCTAGCCCGACTCTCAATGCGGCGCGACACAGGTCCCGGCCCTAATCAGAAGACTTCACACCCACCAGCCACCTAAAAACGATGCTTCTGCTCCGGCCCATCAGGAGCATCGGTTTTGTCCTGTCGCTCGACGGGGTCGCCGGGGTATTGCGCCGATCGCGCCTCGGCGGGACCGCAGGCGCCGCTGTCGTATGTAGGGCGCGCACCCGTGGCGCGCCGCAGGCGGGCGGGGCACCCCCCTCGCCAAGGCTACGGGGGACAAACAGGTCCCCGCCCTACAGCGCAGCCCCAGGCTCCCCCGCAAAAGCGATGCTCCTGCTCCGGCCCATGAGTGAGGGGTCGAATCAACTGATGGGCGGGGAATCGTCTCCTACGCGCGTGCAATCAGATGGGGTTTTTTCGGGGGGGCAGTTGACAGGGGCGCCCCGCTTACCTAATATTGCTGGCGACCCCTTGGCAGCGCACTGAGATTGCGCAAGTCCTGTGGGGTCTTGTTGATGGCAAGGTGGCGAAGCCATTGGCCGCAAGACCGCTTCTGGACGAACTCGAACGCCGCGTCCTAGTTTGCGAGGGCGCGATGGGCTCCATGCTGTCGGCCGATGGCGCGCAGATTCGCGACACCGGCGAGCTGAACCTGATCGCGCCGGAGAAGGTCGCGGCCATACACAAGGCCTACCAGGACGCGGGCGCGAGTGTGTACCACACGAATACCTTGACCTCCAACGAGGAGATGCTTGCCCCCAAGGCGCCGGTCGAGGTGTTCCAGAGCAACACCTTCACCGCGAACGAGGAGATGCTGGGACGCAAGGGCCTCGCGGATAAGGCAGCCGACATCGCGCGCGCCGGAGTGCGCTTGCTGCGGGAGACGGTCGGGCCCGAGGCGTTCGTGGCAGGTGGCGCGGGGCCTACGGGGAAGCTCGTGGAGCCATACGGAGACCTGACCATCGCGCGGACCGAGGAGGTCTACCGCAAACAGGCAGAGGCCATGCTGGAAGGAGACGTGGACTTCCTGCTGCTGGAGACCTTCGAGGTGCTCGACGAGGTTGAGGCCGCCCTGCGCGGCTTCCGTCAGGCCGACGACACGCTGCCGGTCGCGGTTACCATCTCGTTCTCCTTCCCAGGCGGCCGCACCATGATGGGGAATGACGGCGCAGAGGCCGCACGGCGCCTCCAGGATGCAGGGGCCGACATCATCGGCGCGAACTGTGGCGACCCGGACAGTCTTCTGATCGGGATCGAGGCAATGGCGCCCGAGGCCGACGTCCCCATGATGGCGCAAGCCAACGCCGGCGTGCCACAGCTCATTGACGGCAAGCAGGTCTTCAGTTGGGGACCGGAGGAAGCGGCTGAGCTCGCCGAGAAGCTGCTCCAACTTGGCGTGCGCATTGTCGGCGGCTGTTGCGGCACGACACCCGCGCACATAGCGAGGATCGCAGAAGTAGTCGGGGCCTTCAACAAGGTCAACTCAGCAGGTTGAACGAACAGCACTAAGCGCAATCGGGCCGGGGCCTTGCGATGAGAAGCTGTCAACAACGGAAACCGAACGCGCCTTGATGGGTATCAGGTCACAAAGCGGGAATGACAGAAGGAGGGATTCTGGTGAACTCCGAAGATGTTAAGTTTGAGGATGGCCACATGTGGGTACGCGCAGAGGGCAAGACCGCGGTGATAGGGCTCTCTGATTACGCACAAGACCAACTTGGCGAGATTATCTTCGTGGAACTGCCCGAGGAGGGCTCCGCAATTAGGCGCGCCGACGCCTGCGGGACTGTGGAGTCGGTAAAGTCCGTCGAGGACCTGATGGCGCCAGCAAGCGGCGAGGTCAAGCGCGTCAATGAGGACGTTCTCGACGCGCCGGAGACGATCAACGAGGACCCCTACGGCGACGGTTGGCTGCTGGAGGTCGAACTCGAGGACCCCTCCGAGTTGGATACGCTGATGAGCGAGCAGGAGTACGAAAAGTACCTGGACGGCCTGGAGAGCGAGGACAAAGACATCTACGGCGAGGACCAGGACGACGAGGAGTAGGGCTCAGGCTCCTTGACCTCGGCGAGTTGGCGGACCGGGCCGGCTGGGAATCTAGCCGGCCCTCTCGGTGGGTGATGAACGTGCGGACCTGGCGACTGATAGAAAGCGGCTTCGGCAGCGCCGCCCGGAACATGGGCGTGGACGAGGCGATCATGAGGGCGGTCGCCTCCGGCGAGCAGCCACCGACCTTGCGGCTCTACGGATGGCGGCCGCCGGGGCTGTCGCTCGGCTACTTCCAACCGCTTGATGCGAGGATTGATGTCGCCGAGTCTCGACGGCGCGGCTACGACCTTGTGCGACGTCCTACCGGCGGCCGGGCCATCTTGCACGATGATGAGGTCACCTACTCCTTCTGCATCCGTCAGGAAGAGATCCGCGGCGGGCACAGTGTGATGGAGTCCTACCGGCAGATATCGCGCGGCATCATCGCCGGGCTTGCGAGGTTGGGCGCAGAGGTGAGCCTGGGAGATGACAGAGAGCGCCGACCTCACCGGCGGCAGAGGCCGGGAGCGCAGGGGAGCAGGGGAGCAGCGGAGGGAGCGGTCCTCGAGCCCCGCACAGTGCTCCCGCACAGCAGCAACAGTGACCACGCGACGCGGACCATCTGCTTCGCGAGGACGGCGCGGTGCGACTTGCAGGCGGCGGGCCGGAAGATCGTGGGCAGCGCTCAGGTGCGCCGCGAGGGCGCGATCCTTCAGCACGGCTCCGTCCCCATCACCATTGACCCCGAGGCCCACGCTGCGGTGATGCCGGGCATGGGCGACGTCTCAGTTGCCGCCCGGAGGCTGGAGCGCGCGGCCCAAGGCGTGGCCCAACTGCTGGGCCGCCCCGTGAGCTTCGAGGAACTCAGCGCGGCCCTCGCCGCCGGCTTCGCCGAGGCCTTTGCTGTCACCCTCAGCCCGCAGCCTCTCTCCCCCGAGGAAGCGGCAATGGCCCAGTACTTGCAGGCCGAGAAGTACGCCGCTGATGCGTGGACTGAACACGCCCCGTCCGCGCGCCAGGCAGCCCCCGATCCAACCTGAGCAAGAAGCAACCCAACCAACGCGGTCCAGCGGGGCAGCGTCCACAGTCGTGATGACCGGCGACAGTGGCGTAGGTGAGCCGTTGCCCGGTACGACAGGCGCCCTCGCCTGTCGGCGCGCCGAAGGCGCGCGCTGAGGCGTATGTGTCCCGCCCAGGGAGGGGAAGGGCACCTGCCCTACCATGGCACGGCGGATAAGCCTGCATCATCATCACGATTCCAGATGCTGTCGTCCGGCGGTGCGCGTCAGTTCATGGACATATCCCAACGTCCGAACGCAGGACAAAGCCCGCGCACCGAGAATTACGACTGTGACGCACAACCGACTTCCGACAACCGACTTCCGACCATGGCAGCGGCACTGATTCTGCTAGCGCTAACTTGCGCAAGTCCGTATCGGAGCAAGTCGCCGCAAAGGGTCCTGCGCGCGTCGTGGGAGGGGCCGAATACGAGGTCGCGTCGTCTGCGACCGAAGTATCCGGCCCGCCGGTGGGCCGGATGGGGCCTCACGGCCCGGCGGGCCGTTTCCCCATTCGGCCCCTCCGTAATGCCGCGGACTTGCGCAAGTAAGCAATAGCCCAAAGCTGGCCGTTCGCCGTTAGTCGGCTGGCGGTCGTCAGTAGTGAGAACTACATGACCCTTCGGGAGGCGAAGAGATGCGTCCATCAGACATCACCGTTAAGGAGATCGAGACTATCTACGAGCCCCAACTGCCGCGCACGCCCCTCAAGTTCGGCGCGGTGGTGGTGGAGGACTGTCTCTTCTGCAAGATACGCGCCACCGTCGAGAACGGCCGCGGCGAGGTGGCCGAGGGCTGGGGCGGCATCTTCCTCATGGACCTGTGGGGCTGGCCCGACCCGAACCTCGCCCACCTGGACAAAGAGGCGGCCATGAAGCAGGTCACCGAGGGCTACGTCGCCGCGGTCCTGGACTACGCCGGCCCCGCCCACCCGATAGACATCTTCATGGCTCTGGAGGAGGAGTTGGCGCGCATCAATGAGAGCGTCTGCCAGGAGGCGGACCTGTCGCCGACCCAGCCTTTCCTGGGCGCGCTGGTGTCCGCCTCGCCGGTGGATGCAGCCCTGCACGACGCTTTCGGCAACGTCAACGGCATTGACAGCTACCGTGGCTACAACGCGGAGTTCATGGACGATCTGAGCAAGTACCTGGGGCCGGACTTCGCGGGCGAGTATCCCGAGGACTACATCCGCCCCGAGTATCTGCCGAAGGTCCCCATCTTCCACCTGTGCGGCGGCCTCGACAAGCTCACCCGCGATGAGTTGGATGACTCCGACCCCGACGACGGCCTCCCCAACTGCCTGGCGGACTGGGTCGCCTATGAGGGGATGTACTGCCTCAAGGTCAAGCTGCGCGGCAATGACCTGGACTGGGACGTGGACCGCACCATCGCGGTGCACGACATCGGCCGGGAGGAGCTTGATAAGTTGGGCATCGAGGAGCTGCACCTGACCGCGGACACCAATGAGCAGTGCGAGAGCCCCGACTACATCGTCGAGATGCTCTGCAAGCTCCGCGAGCGCTCGCCGGAGGCATACGACCGCCTGCTTTACATCGAGCAGCCCACCGAGCGCGACCTGACCGCGAGCCGCCACGACATGCGCCCCATCGCTGAACTCAAGCCGGTCATCGTGGACGAGAGCCTGACAACCCTCGAGACCTTCGACCTGGCGATGGAGCTGGGCTGGTCGGGCATCGCGATGAAGACCTGCAAGGGGCACTCAGCGGACATGATCTTCGCGGCCAAGGCCGGCAAGCTGAACATCCCCTACGCGGTGCAGGACCTGACGAACCCGTCGCTGGCGCTGATTCACTCGGTGGGGTTGGGCGCGCGGCTCTACACGATCATGGGCGTGGAGGCGAACAGTCGGCAGTTCTTCCCGGCCTCGACCTCGGAGGCCGAGAAGCGCGTACACGATGGCATCTTCGCCCTCCAGCGCGGCGAGGCGGATACGGCCAGCCTCCAGGGCACCGGACTGGGGTACCAGATGGAGAAGCTGCTGGGGTAGGCCCGAACCTCAGGTGACAATGCAGCCGGACGCGTAGTACTACAACGAGCCTTTGTCATTCTGAGGCGCGTAGCGCCGAAGAATCTCGTCGTGCCATACGCCAGGGCGGCGCGGCAACGAGATTCTTCGCTCCTCTCAGTCGCTCAGAATGACACGCCACTGGCAACCCTCGTTGTAGTACTGGTACCCATGTCGAAGGGGGAACAGCAAGGTGCACTCACGAACGTGTCAGATGGTCTTGCTCGCCGCGTTGCTGCCGACCGCTGCCTTCGCCGCTACCCCGGTCGCCATGATCGGATACACCCACGGCGCGGACTACCTGCAAGGGTACAAGCTCGCCGCCGAGGAGAAAGGCATCGAGTACGATGTCCTGCGTGACGACGAGATCGGCGATGTCCTCACACTGTCGGAGTACCCCGTCATCGTCGCCGTGACCGGCATCGGCGAGCAGGTCGGGCTGCCCGAGGAGGCCCGCGAGGCGCTGGTGGCCTACCTGGCCTTCGGCGGCAGCGTGGTCATGGAGCAGCAAGCTCTGAACAACATCCGTGACCTGCCCATCGCCGCCCACGGCGCCTTCAAGGCGCCGGCGATGACCGTCACCGACACCCAGCACCCGATCACGGCAGGCCTCGCCGCTGGTGAGCGCCTCGACTACAACGGCACCGCGAGTCGCCTGGCGATCGCTCCGGAGGCTCAGGCGACCGTGCTCGCGGAGGCGGAGAGCAACCCCGCGCTCGTGGTGGCGCCGGTCGGCCGCGGGCAGATCATCTACTCGGCCATCTGCCTGGGCCTGACGGCGCAGGCGCACGCGGATCAGTCGCATCAGAAGCTCATCGGTCAGATGCTCGAGGCAGCGCTCGCCTTCCAACCTCCACCCGCCGCCGAGACCGACTGGCGGCCGATCCAGGGGATTCTCAAGCGCGCCGCCTGGCGGCTCCGATGGTCGGCGAGGTCGCTGCGGGGCATGAGCGGCACGCCCTTGCTGCCTTACCTGAGCGCGGCCGAGGAGGCCTCGCGGACACTCGCCCTTGCCAGGGAAAGGCTTGGCGAAGAGCTTGACCTGCGCACCTTGGCGTTCACCATGTCCGCGGCCAATACCGCGCTCGATTCGGTCAGAGAGGCGATGATCGGAGTGAGCCGCAAGCACGGCCTCCGCCTCAGCCGCGACCTACACGACATGCGCGTGGTCAACTGGCGCTATCCCGCCGACCTCACCTGGGAGGACGCCCTCGCCAAGGCCGCGGAGCTGCACGACCTGGGCGTCAACTTCCTGCTCACCGAGGGGCACCGCCAGCACATGGCCGGCCCCAACGAGGGCGTCGAGGCCACGCGCCTGCTGGTGCGGGCCTGCCACCGCTTCGGCATCCGGGTCGTGCATCACGCCACCTGCGCCTTTGTCCCGGACGCCGGGCCCGACCGCCAGGACTGGCGCCAGCGCGATCTGCGAACGGGCGAACCGGTGAGGTGGCCGCCGACAGACCCCGCCTGGGACCTTTTCTGCCTCAACAACCCGGACTTCCGTCGCGAGTACTTCGCGCAGATGGCGAGCTTCCGCAAGCAGACCGGCGTGGATGGCTTCATGATTGACGAGGTCGAGTGGCTCCCGAACTCGTTCGTGTGCGGCTGCCCGGTCTGCCGCGAGAAGTTCAAGCGAGAGACCGGCTACGAGCTGCCTACCGGCCAGGAGTCCGAGCATTACGGCAACTTCGACGACCCGCTCTGGCGCGCGTGGATCTCCGCGCGCATGCGTTGGGTAGGCGACTTCTACCAGGACTTCCAGCGCAGCGTGCTGGGGCGGCGGGACGTCTGGTTCGGCTGCCTGGCCGGTGGCGCGGAGATCAACATGCCCGTCAACTGGGGCGACGAACTCGAGGAGTTCATGCGCTCGCACAACATCGTGTTCTGGGAGGCCTACGAGCCCCACCACTTCTACAGTTGGCTGGCCGACGCGCCGCGCATGGCCTATCACACCGGCGCCGCCCGACACTTTGAAAAGCCCGCGCTGACCCTCTTCTATCCCGTGACCGACGACGAGCAGATGTTCGTGTGGGCCTACGCGATGGCCTACGGGCACAAGCTCTGGGCGACCTTCGGCTCGCACACCCACCCGCTCGCGTGGGGCGAGTGCTTCAACTTCGAGCGCGAGCATCGCGACCTCTACTATCGCCCGCAGAGCATCGCCGACACCGCCATTCTGTTCTCGCGGCAGACGCGCGACCTGTACTTCCCGCGCGAGCGCGACCGCTTCCTGACCGAGTGGCGCGGCTGGTGCCAGGCGCTGACCGAGGCTAACCGGCCCTACGATGTCATCCTCGACGGCGACGTGACGGCGGAGGCCCTTGCGCAATACCGTCTGCTGATACTGCCGGCCTGCGCCTGTCTGTCCGATCAGCAGGTGGCAGCGGTTGAGGCCTTCGTGCGCGAGGGCGGTAACCTCATCACCGCAGGCGAGGCAGCGACACGGGATGAGACGGGCGCTCCTCGCGATGAGTCCGCCCTGTCGGATCTGATAGGCGCTTCAGTGCATGAGGCCCGGCAGGTGGAGTACCACGTCTTGCCAACGACCGTCAGCAGCAGTTCGTGGCTGAGCGGCTGGCTGCCGGTGGGACTCAAGGCCGAGGGCCTGCTGGCGGGGGTCGGCGAGGTGGAGCCCTGGCAAGCGGCCGACGGGGTAACACCCGAGCTGGTGCGCGCTCGCGTCGGCGAGAATCAGAGCCAGGCGTTCCTCGTCCTGAAGCAAGCGGGGAAGGGCGAAGTCGCCTTCATTGCTGGCAGGCTGGGTGCCCTCGGCGACCTCGAACGGCTGCCACGCAAGCCGGGAGAGCCCGTCATCTACCACGATTCGCGCGACCCGGCTGCGCCGCCCGCCATGCTCAGGCTGGCCGAGAGAATGCACCCCTCGGCCTGGCCCCTCCAAGCGGCACCTACCGGCGAGTGCGGAGCACTCATCACCGCCATGTGCCACCACCTCCCCGGCAGGAAGACCGCGCTGGTCATCCACGCCCTCAACATCTCCGGCACCGGGCTCGACGAGGGACAGGTCGTCCCCGACCCGGCCCAGGCCAACTACCCGCCGCCGGGCGACATCCGCGTCACGCTAGAAACCTGGCCGAAAAGTGGTGGGGGTTAAAGGTGTAATTGGGTGGGGGTGGAATCTAGGGTAGGTGCCATCGCCGTAGGCAGGAGAGCCCGCCCATCATGATGAGCC
>JALGVE010000103.1 GCA_029820045.1 Candidatus Zipacnadia bacterium
ACGGCAGGATGCCGGGCATCCTGGTGGGACGTACGACCGGCGACAATAATGTCGCCGCCCCTGAGGGGGGCGCCCCTATCATTCATCCCGGGGGCGCGACATTCCTGTCGCGCACGACCTACGCCGGAAGGCCGGGCATCCTGGTGGGACGCACGACCGGCGACAAGAATGTCGCCGCCCCTGAGGGGGGCGCCCCTATCACTCATCCCGGAGGCGCGACATTCGTGTCGCGCATGACCTACGGCAGGATGCCGGGCATCCTGGTGGGACGTACGACCGGCGACAATAATGTCGCCGCCCCTGAGGGGGGCGCCCCTATCATTCATCCCGGGGGCGCGACATTCCTGTCGCGCAAATAATGTCGCCGCCCCTGAGGGGGGCGCCCCTATCATTCATCCCGGGGGCGCGACATTCCTGTCGCGCATGACCTACGCCGGAAGGCCCGGCATCCTGGTGGGACGCACGACCGGCGACAAGAATGTCGCCGCCCCTGAGGCGGAACGCACGACCTACCACGGGAACTCCTGGTTCAGATACACTTGCGCGCCCCAGTTCATATCCTCCGGGAAGAACAGACAGCCGCCTGCGCCGGCGACCACCGGCTCCCCGCTAAGCTCGCGGTCCAGGTACGCGCGCTGAAAGGCGGTGTCCCGCGGCGCCTTGCTGAGGTCCTCGGGCACGCCTCCGAAGATGGCGTGTGGGAGGGTTTCGTCCCCGAGGCCGATAGGGAAAAGATAGACCTCCCGCTGGAAGCGCACCAGGTTCGACGTATCCGGCAGCAGTTCCTGGATGGCGCTGTTGAGTATCCACGAGCCGCAGCAGATGCCGAGGAAAGGCCTCTCCGGGTAGTAACGGCCGAAGAACTCCGGCACGGCGCGCAGTGACTGTCCGCAACGCTCGAAGTCCATCGGCTCACCGCCGGGGATATGGATGTTCAGTATCGGGTCGCCCGGGGCCAGCGCCTGCCGCCACTCCGCCGCTGGTAGGGTTACCGCTACCTCACGGGCGAGACCCGCCGGCAGTATCGGATTGCCCGTAATCTCATCGTCGGTGATGGTCAGCTCCGCGGTCCAGGCCCCGGCGTCATCATCGTTCTTCCTGCAGACCTGTCCGTCGGCGCGGTAGCGAACTCCCCCCTCCGACAGGGCCACGAGCGTGCCCGATGCGCGGTGCCGAAAGGCCCGCAGCTTGTAGCCGAAGGAGCCGAACTGAAACTGAAGCCTCACGAGCCGATAGAGGCGGCCTGTGAGGTGGTTCATGAACCAGCCCACGTAGTGAGGCGTCATGCCCCAAGCGCCGTGCTCGGCGCGATAGGTCTCCAGCCTGGCCCGTATCTGCGACACGGTGTCGCGCACAACAGCGGGTGGAATCCTGCGGGCCTCGTGTATCGCCCGCATCCCGGGCACGCCGGAGAGCAGGGCGAGCAAGTAGAACATCCCGGCATCGTCGCCGAGCGTCCCTTCGAGCGTCGGCCACTGCCTGATGCAATCCCGCGGGTAATCCTCGGCACGAAAGAGAGAGTGATGGCAGTGCCAGGCCAGCGCGCGCAGCGAGGGATTGCCGGCAATGCGCGCGGCGGCAGCGACTGCTGCTTGCGCGACCTCGGGGGGCACCTTGACGTACTCACATGCATCGGTGAGAAACTTCGGCGCCAGGAAGAAGAGCGGGCCCGCGGGCATGACCCGCTGCGAGGCCTCCCAACCGGTCGCCAGCAGTTCCGCGCTCTGGGTTAGTCCAAGTTCGGCGACGACTTCCTTGAGGTGAATGTAACGTCCCTGCCTTATGAAGCGAGGTTGCGATACGCGTGCGGTTGCTCAAGCTGAGAAGAGCTATTCTGCGCACAGTGGCGCGGTTCCTTCCGGCTCACGGCGGGAAACGGACATACCGGACGGGCGCAGCATTTGTGCATGAACGGGCGGATTTAGGAGGAAATGCGGCGCAGGCGTCGAAGTACACATACAAAGGAGTTCAGCCCGCGCGATGCGGATTGCAGCCGCCATGTGCTTTTGCGCAAGGTCACAGATGGCTTCGACGACTGCCGTCACTGCTGTGCGGCGCTAGCCTAGAGAGCTTGGGCTGAGGACTTCAAGTGGGAGAAAGAGGGAGGCTTGTTCGGTGAACCTATATCTGATAGCACCATCGAGCAAACGGGCCAGGGAGAGCGCAAAGGCGACGGGAGAGGGGCTGTTCCCGCCGTTGAACTTAATGCAGGTTGCGGGGGCAACTCCAGCAGGAGTTGACATCAGCATCTGCGACGCCTCACTGGAGGAAATCAGTTACGACCGTAAGGCTGACCTGGTCGGCGTTACCGCCAACACATCGCAGGCGCCGGCTGCGTATGAGGTAGCCGACGAGTTCCGCGCTCGCGGAGTTCCGGTCGTCATGGGTGGCATGCACGCCTCTGCGGTGCCTGAGGAGGCGCTGGGGCACGTGGACGCGGTAGTCGTGGGCGAGGCGGAGGGAATCTGGTCCAAGGTCGTAGCCGACGCGCACGCCGGCGAGATGAGGGGCATTTATCGCAACGAGGAGTTCCCCAGCCTGGAGGGGCTCCCCTGGCCCCGCCGCGATCTGATTGACCACAGTATCTACCTCACTGGCCCCACCATGCAGGCGACGCGCGGGTGCCCGCACAACTGCGAGTTCTGCTCCGTAAGCGCGTTTTTCGGGCGACGCCAGCGCTTGCGGCCCGTGGAGGACGTGGTCAGTGAGATGGAGAGCATTGACGCCGAACGCGTTATCTTAGTTGACGATAACATAATGGGTCGGCCCTCGTACGCCGCTGAGTTGTTCGACAGACTCGCCGACCTGAAGAAGAAGTGGCTGAGTCAGGCCTCCACCACGATGCTCAAGAACGTTGACCTGATCAAGCAGGCGGGGCGCGCGGGCTGCGAGGCGCTGTTTGTCGGCCTCGAGAGCATCATCCCTGAGAACCTGAAGGAAATGGGTAAGAGCTTCAACCTTGTGGACAAGTACCGCAAGCTCGTGGACGTCCTTCACGAGCATGGCATCAGTGTCGTCGGTAGCTTCATGTTTGGCCTCGACCACGATGACGAGTCGGTGTTCGAGAAGACGGCGGAGTTCGCCGACAAGGCGCAGATTGACTTCGGGCAGTTCTCGATACTCACGCCGCTGCCCGGCACCGCGCTCTACAGACGGCTGGAGGCCGAGGGCCGCATCTTCGAGCGCGACTGGGCCAAGTACGACGGCAATCACGTGACCTTCCGGCCCAGGTCCATGAGCCCTGAGCGCCTGGAGGTGGGGTTGCGCTGGATCTACGACCACTTCTACTCATGGCGCAGCATCCTGAGGCGGACGGCGCGACGCCTGAAGCCGATTATCTGGGTGATCAATGACGCGTACCGGCGCCGCGTCCGGGACTGGCTCAAGGCCACGACGCCGATTAGTGCGGGCGACGCGGAACCGGGGGGCGGCCACGGCACGGGGTAAGGGAGTGGGCGCCGCAGTTCGACCTCTGAGGCCCCACCGCCACGCAGGAGCAGTTGGCAAGGCCAGGGAAGACACTGTCTCTGAGCGACAAACGGGATGAGCGGAGACTCGCTCCGCCCGCTTTCTTGGTGTGCATCATGTGGCTGATATGCGGGAGACTAGACGATGAGCAGCAGTCGGCAGCTACGCGTGGCGGTGGTCGGTGGAGGGATGTTCTTTGCGGACGTGATCGGGCAGGCTCTCATGGACTTCGAGCGCTACGGCCTGGCGCCCTACCTGGGCAGCATCGGCCAGGGGCGTTTCGCGCGTGACCTCGCGGACGTGGACATCAAGTTCGTGGCCATCGGCACACATTCCCCCCAGCGCGGCACCGCCGGCAAGATAGCCGACTGGTACCGTGAGGGAGTGCCCGACAGCGAGATCACGCCGCACTACGGTGACACCGTCTGGGAGGAGATCGTCACTGAGGCCTCGCCTGATGTGCTGATCGTCGCCACGCCCGATGACCTCCACTACGCGCCGATTATGCACGCACTTGGCAGCGGTCTCGATGTCATCACCGAGAAGCCGCTGTGCCTGAAGCTGGAACAGGCCGACGAGGTCATCCAGGCCGCGCAGGACGCCGAGCGGATTGTCAGTGCAGACATGCACAAGCGCTACGATCCTATGAACGTCAAGCTCTTCCGCGATCTCGCGCCACGGATGGGTGAGGTCAACTACGTGCGCGCGGTGCTGGAAGAACCGCTGGAGGTCTCCACTGAGGTCTTCAAGTGGGCGGCGCGCAGCAACCCCTTCAGCTACGTCGGCTGTCACTGGACGGACGTGGTGCACTACTATCTGGGCGTGTCGCCGGTCTCGGTGCACGCGACCGGGCAGAAGAAGCTGCTGGTCAACTGGACCGACCCCGAGACCGGGGAGCCCAAGCCGATTGACACCTTCGACTCGATGCAGGTCAAGGTGACCTACGACAACGGGATGGAGGCCCTCTACATCAACGCCTGGATCAACCCGGCGGACTTCGAGGGGCCGGTGAACCAGGAGATCAAGGTCTTCTGTACGCGCGGGCATGCCTTCATGGACCAGCAGGACCGGGGCCTGCGCTACTGTATCGCCGGCGAGGGCAGCCGCACCACGAACCCGTTCTTCAACGGCCTGACGCCCCGGTACGAACCCTTCGACGAGATGAAGGGCTACGGCAAGGACAGCCTCACCGCCGGGATGCTGGCAATCCTGAGGCGGCGGTTCCTGGGAGAAAGCCTGGAGGAGCTAGGGTCGGATTATCCGACGGCAGCCTCGCAGCGTCCGACGGTCGCGCTGGTTGATGCGGCTGACCAAGTTGCCAGGGAGAACTGGGAGCACACTAAGGCCGGTAAGGGTAGCCCGGTGACGGCGTATCTGGGGGACGGAGGCATCACGGTTCTCTCTCCCTCTCGCAAGGGCTGATGATGGTGAGGTGTGAGGTGAGGCGCCTCACCCCCAACCCCCTCTCCCTCGCGATCTGTCCCGCCAGGGCGGGACAGATACGGCTTGGGAGAGGGGGCTAAGGCACACCTGTGGTCAGGGCCTCGTTCCGAAGGATACCGTTCGTAGGTCGGGCTTCCTAGCCTGACTCGTCTGGCCGTCGCACTGAAGATAACGGCGTCGCGCTGGAAAGCCCGACCTACGCATGGCGAAGTCACCCAAGCAGGGAGCAATCATGGAGACCGTGCTTTCGACCGTCCAACTCAAATCCGGCGAGATAACGGCGTCGCGCTGGAAAGCCCGACCTACGCATGGCGAAGTCACCCAAGCAGGGAGCAATCATGGAGACCGTGCTTTCGACCGTCCAACTCAAATCCGGCGAGAAGATGAGCGTCTTCAAGGTCATCGCCCCTGCCCCGGCGTG
Organism: Candidatus Zipacnadia bacterium; assembly: GCA_029820045.1. Taxonomy (GTDB): domain Bacteria; phylum Armatimonadota; class Zipacnadia; order Zipacnadales; family UBA5352; genus JALGVE01. The sequence continues at coordinate 5,333 of JALGVE010000103.1, forward strand.
GAAGGAACGGGTACTCCCGTTCCTCGGGCATAAGGGCGAGCCGTGGCTGTGGGCGATGGACCTGGCGCTGGACCACGGCATCGAGGGCGCTACCATGAACTTCTTCGAGGGCGTGCTCGACGACGGGACCATCGTCGGCAACATCACGACCGTCGAGTCGCTCGAACGGCCCCTCGGCTTGCTTCAGCACGTCTTCACTCCGGAGGAGCATCGCCGCAAGGGCGTGTGCAGCGCGCTGATGACCGCACTCACCGATGACTTCGCGGCGCGCGGCGGACGAGCAATGTTCCTGCACACGGGCTATCAGTCGCCGGCCTACTGGATATACCACTCCTTCGGCTTCGAGGGCTACCGCGACACGGGCACGATGATCTGGCTGCGGGAGGAGGGCTTTCGCGAGAAGCTCTTCGCACCGCGCCCGACGACCGCGCGGGATACGCACTGGGGCGACTGGGCGCCGCTGGAGGCGCTTGCGGAGACGGAGGAAGGCTGGCATCTGCGCAGCGTCTACCTCGGCAAGTACGGGTTCTCAGGCTTCGAGGGCGACTACATAGTACTGCGCAAGGCGATGACGGAAGGACATATCGCTGACGTCAAGGTGCTCGAGGCGACGGGTGGGGCCATCGTGGGCTATGCGCTTGTCGGCGACCTGCGAGCGTGGCCTGGAACGCCACGCGTGCTGGATCTCTTCGTGCATCCGAACTTCCTCGGCGATGGTGAGAAGCTGTTGGCGGCGACCGAGGTTCCCGACGATAGGAAGGTGCTGGCTTTCGCCGACTCGGCCTCTGAGGGAAAGGCTGACATGCTTGAGGGCGCAGGCTTTAAGTTGGAGGCGACGCTCAAGGGACAGATGACAGACCAGGAGGGTCGGGAGCTTGACCTGCTGATATTCTCGAAGCCTAGAGGATAGTTGGGGCTGCGCGCGACGAACTGACAAGGCGCGTAGGGCACTCTTGACAGGCAACCTCGGCTCCTACGACAATGTCCACGTTCGGCGTCGAAGATGCTATCAGGCAGTTCCTGAATAGGGGGTAAGCCGGGGACGAGAGAGATGAAGGAGAAGACAGGACCAAAGGTAGTCTATCGAGACGGAGAGCCGGTAGCAGTGATACTCGATATTCAGGAATACCGCGACATGCTCGAGAGGCTGGAAGACATCGAGGACCTGACGCTACTGGACGAGATGAGAAAGAGGCCGCTTCGCTTTCGCACGCTTGATGACTTCCTGGAGGAGCACAACGTGAGTGTATAACGGCTGCCCGACAAGAATGTCGGGCCTCCTGAGGGTTTACCCGCATGAGATCACTGACGCGGAGCAGCGGGTCAACATCATGAGAGTCAGACATCGCCGACAGGCGTACCGCTGAAGACCCACGGCAAGACGGCGCAGTTCATGGTCCCGAAGCTCAGGGGCCGACATGGTGCCGCCTTGAAGTCGCAAGCTTCAGCGCCCAGGCAAGGGGGAACCGAATGTCTCAAGTCGAGCAAGTCAGGGTTGGCATCATAGGTCTGAGCGCGAGCGCCGCGCGCTCGCGGCCCGCGCAGGAGCTACCGCAGACCGACCTGACCGCCATCTGCGACCTTAATGAAGACCTCCTGGGCAAGGTATCGGCGGAGCTGGGGGTCGAGCGGACCTTCACGGACTACGAGAGGCTGCTCGAGCAGGATGACGTGGACATGGTCTTTATCGCCACCCGTGACGCCGACCACTGTCCCATGACCATCGCCGCGCTTGAGGCGGGCAAGCACGTCCTCGTCGAGAAGCCTATGGCCCCGACCGTCGAGGAATGCAAGCAGATGCTGGAGGCCGAGGAGCGCAGCGGTAAAAAGCTCGCGGTGAACCAGGTGCTGCGCACCAACCCGCGCTTCATCGAGGCCAAGCGCATGGCCGACAGCGGTTACCTGGGCGAGATCTTCTACTGCGAGGCCGACTACGTACACAATATCAGCCGCCTCATCGTCGGCGGCTGGCGGGGAGAGGCCCGGCATCGGCACACGCCCTTCATCGGCGGCGGCTGCCACATGATTGACCTGCTGCGCTGGTGCGTGGGGGAGGTCGAGGAGATCTTCGCCTACGGCAGTCACAAGTGCATCGCGTCCGAGGACTATCCCTTCGATGACTGTAACGTCTCGGTGCTGAAGTTCGAGAACGGCGCCTGCGGTAAGTTCGGCGCCACCTACGGCTGCCAGCGGCCCTCCACCCGGAACTTCATGCTCTACGGCACTAAGGCCACCTACGTCGCCGGCCGCGAGTACGATACGGTCACCGTCAGCGATGATCCGAACGCCGCGATCCGCGTGGACATACCGGTGCAGGGGCACCCATTCGCGCCGGTCATCAGCGACTTCGCGGACGCCATCCTCAATGACACGCCGGCGCCCATCTCCGGGCGGGATGTCGCGAATACCATCTCGGTGGCGTGCGCGGGCAACCTCTCCATCGAAACCGGGGAGCCGGTGAGGCCAGAGCGATTTGACTTTTGAGGAGGACCTCGGCTGGGCGTAGGGGAAAAGGACAGTGACCTGTTTCCCTGCGATGGGTTCTGACGAGCAAGAGCCAAGGGAGGGAAACAGGTGACTGTCGCCGTTTCCCCAAGAACGGAGGAGTAACAATGACGCCAGATGCGAGTAACATCGGTTATGACGACACACCCATCCTGCCCGGGACGAACTACCACGTCCACGACGGCAACCGGCCCCAACCCCCGGTCGTGACGCCGGGCGAGCCCTGTTGCGAGGAACCCGTCGCGCCGCCCTCGGACGCCATCGTCCTCTTTGATGGCTCAGACCTCTCCGGCTGGGTGGACAAAGAGGGTGGCCCTGCTGCCTGGAAGGTCGAGAACGGCTACATGGAGGTGGTCCCGAAGACGGGCAGCATTCAGACCCGGGAGCACTTCGGCGACTGCCAGTTGCACGTAGAATGGGCGGCTCCGGCGGAGGTCAAAGGAGAGAGCCAAGGGCGCGGTAACAGCGGCGTGTTCCTGATGGGGCTTTACGAGGTCCAGGTTCTCGACTGCTACGATAACCTGACCTACCCCGACGGCACCACGGGGGCGCTCTATGGACAGTGGCCGCCGCTAGCCAACGCCTGTCGCAAGCCAGGCGAGTGGCAAGTGTACGACATCATCTGGGAGGGCCCGCGCTTTGACGGCGACAACCTCGTGCGGCCGGCGTTCGTCACGGTGCTGCTGAACGGGATTGTGCTCCACCACCACCGGGAGCTGATGGGCCCCACGCATCACCGAGTCCTGAGTGAGTACGAGCCGCATCCGGAGGTCGGGCCGCTGGAGCTTCAGGACCACGGGGACCTGGTGCGCTTCCGCAACATCTGGTACCGCCCGCTCACCGCGGACGACGAGGGCTAGCGCTGCATCAGCCCCCGCTGCGAGCCGCGGACAACCCTAGTGTGGCGGGGCGCGCTCCCGCGCCCCGCCGCAGGCCTGCCACGATCAGAGGCCCAGCGCCTGCGCGGCGCGCTCGACGTCCCCTGCCGCCACGCTGTAGATGGCGGCGTAATAGCCCTTGCTGCTGAGCGCGTAGATGTCCTCGATGTTGATGCGCGCGTTTGCGAGCTTGTCGGTGATCTCGCACAGCGCGCCGACCTCGTCGTCGCCCTCGACGTAGAACACCTCGCGGGTTGTGAGCGCGACGCCCTCGCGACCGGCGAGCCGCCGCGCCGCTTCGATGTCCTCAGGGATACCCATGAGGGCGGTCCCTGCCTTCCGCTGACTGACGATCGCGGTCATGCTGAGGCCCTCATTCTTGAGGGTGCGCAGGACCTGCGAGAGCATCCCGATGCGATCATCAACCTCCAGGGCTACCGCTGTTACCTGACGGATCGTGTGAGCCATCTTCATCACTCCCTTACTTGAGGTCGTTGGGCAATCGCTCCTCAACCGGGAGCATGGGCTCGAAGGGCTTATGCGGCTCAGTCTGGTACCAGTAGGCGGTTGAGGAGTAGTCGTCCGACCGGTGGTTGGCGTGGCCGTGCTCAATGGTCACGCGGATGGACTTGCGGAACGTAATGGGATCGGTGAGGTGAAAGCGGTAGACGGTCCACTTGCCCTCCCAGTTCTCGTGGCTCTCGTTGAACAGCGAGGTGCCGTGGTAGAGACCCCGCACGTCCTGCATCCCGTAGGCATGGGAGAAGTAGTCCTCGGAGCCGGTGCCGTGCAGCGAGGGAGGCCAGGTCTCGCCGTCAATGAAGATCATGTCATCGCCCTCGCCCCACCAGCCGCCGTCCCAGTTGTGGATACTCAGGTTGCAGCCGACGTAGTGCCCTCGGCCCTCGGCGTCGAGGATGAGGTAGTTGTCCTCGCCGGTCAGGTTAGGGGTGGCGTTGACATCCTTGTCGCCGGGGCTGGTGCCGGGCTTGGCCCAGCCCTTGCACGGGTTCTCTCGCCGCCAGCAGGAGTGGAAGTGGAGTGTGTGCGCGAGGGGGTCATCGTACTGCTCGTAATCCACGTAGAAGTAGATGGGCCGCGACTTCTCGCCCTCGTTGACGATCTCGAGGCGCGCCCGCGAGGCGAAGGGCATCGGCCACCAGCAGTTGAAGGCCGAGCGGTCGCCGCCGGGGGAGCCGGTCATGTTCATCGGCAGCGCCTCCCACTGCCGAATCTCGCCGTGGCCCACGCCGAAGAAGTCGCCCATCGGTACCTCGACGCTGGGCTGCTCCTCGTCGTCCCAGAACATGCGCAGGAGCACGCGTCGGGTCCAGGCTGGCTCATCGGAGCCGCTGGTCATCCAGATGTGGTTGATGCAGCCGGGCCCCTCGATATCGGCCAGCGTCTTCGTCTCACCGGGCTCCAGCGGCCAAGAGTCGTGGTTAGCGCCGGTCGTGTCGTAGCTGCTGACGCGCTTGGAGCGCGAATCGCGCGGCAGAATCAAACCTCGCAGAGGATTGGTCAAGCTGGGCATATCCATGGAGCGCCCTCCCTGTTTGTTCTTCTAGTGGGGCAGACATTCCTGTCTGCCGTCGTTGCAAAGACGAACCGCAGACAGGAATGTCTGCGCCAGCGGTAATTGAGTCATACTCCCTCATAGCGGGATCGCATCCCTCATGACGCGCTCGCGTATGCGTTCCCGCAGGCCGCGTTCCGTGACCACGTCAACGGGACGCCCCAGCAGGGATCGCAGGTCCATGACCAGTCCGCCCACGTCCAGCAGGCTCCGCCCCGGTTCCATGTCCACGAGCAGATCGATGTCACTACGCTCATCGCTCTCGCCGCGCGCCACCGAGCCAAAGACCCGCAGATTGCGCGCGCCATGCCGCTGCGCGACCGCGAGTATCTCCGCGCGCCGCTGCACCAGCGCCTCCATCATCGTCATGACTCAGTCCTCCCTTCCGGGGGGCCTTATCGTGCTCGCTTTGGCTTCACCCTGAGCCCATTCTACCGCACTGCAGGCCTTCACACATTGAACATCGGCGCATCCGTCGGCTCTGGTATTCCGAACAGCTCCCGCTTGCGCCGCAGGTAGTAAAGATAGTCCTCGTAGCTCACGTCCGGCGGCACGCGGTGGTCTACGTGCGGGATGAAGCCGCCCTCGTCAACCAGCGGCTTCAAGGCCTTCAGCTCCTCGTCAATCGCCTCCCTGCCGAGCGCCAGCGCCCGCTTGTTGACGCCGCCCATCATCCGCCCGGCCTCACCCCAGCGCCTGCGGATCTCGAACGGATCGGAGCCGGCCGCGACCTCGACGGGGAACATGATGTTCACACCGCCGTCGTGCCAGCCCTGGACAACGTCCAGGACGTTGCCGTCCGAGTCCACGTAGCAGAACTCGGCGCCGGCCTTGCGGATGAGATCGGTGATGCGCTTGTAGCGCGGCGTCAGCCAGCGGTGGAACATGTCCGGCGAGATGATGCAGCCCTGCCGGAAGTTCATGTCCTCCCAGAAGGCCCCAAGATCAAGCTGGCAATGCTCGACCGCCGGCTCCAGCACGGTGCAAATAAGGTTGCAGAGGTGCTCGATGATCTCCTCCAGCAGCTCCGGGTCGTCGTAGCACATCAGGGAAACGCCCTCGAAGCCCATCCAGTTGCGCACCCGGCCGAAGAGGCTCCCGCAGTCGATCTGCACAGGCACGTCGGACTCGCGCGTGGATTTGGCGATTTCCTCCCAGTCGTCGCGATAGCGGACCGGGTCTTGAGGGTCGAGCCGCTCTTTGAACTTCTCCCAGTCCTCACGGCCCGCGATGGGGAAGCGCAGGTACCGCGGAATGCTGTCAGTGCCGTCGGTGTGTACGACCTTCAGGACGCCCTCGCTGTCCTGGATTATCTGATGACCGGGCTCCTCCTTGACGACCTTCGATTCGAAGCCGGGGTGCAGACCGATGGCGGAGGGAACGCTCATCTTACGCTCGAATCCGAAGAACGGATCGCAGTTGGAGTTGCTGTTGATCTCCTCGGGCAGGCCCTCGTGGTGCCAGCGCTTGAAGGTGTCGTCCCAGTACCCGAACTCATAGTCGGGCACGTGGTCCACGGGTTGGTAGCGCATAGTTGCGAGGAATCGCTCGCGCTGGGTCATCGTCAGGTGAACCTCCAGGACTGCAGATGGTGCTGCGGATGCGCAGTTGCGGGTCTGTTCACTGTCTCAATCGCCGCCACGCTGCCGCCGAGACGCGCCAGGCGGCCAACGCCCCCGCCAGCTTCATGGCGTCACCGGGCAGGAAGGGCAACACGCCGACCGCGAACGCCTGCGAGCCGCTCATGCCGAAGACCAGCGCCAGCCAGGTTGCGCCGAAGACGTAGATGACAACGCTGCCGCCCACCATCGCCAGCCCGACCGGCAGGATGCGGTCGCTGCGGCGCGCTACCGCACCGATAATCATCGCAGCAGCCACGAAGCCGATCAAGTAGCCGGTCGTTGTCGGCGCTGCGGCGAACACTGGAAGGCCGACTGCGCCGAGGATGAGGTAGAGGAGCTGGCTCGCCGCGCCGGCGCGAGCGCCCAGGATGGCGCCGGCGAGCAGCACGACCATCGTCTGCATCGTCACCGGCACCGGCGAGAACGGCAGGGGTATGCGGACGTAGGCTGCGGCTGCGGTCGCGGCGGTGAAGCCGACGATGCCTGCTGCCACCAGCGCTCCCCTGCGGCTCAGTGTCGGAGTGAGTACCCATGTCACGGTCTTCTGTACGGTCTGCAATGCGTGTCCCTCCTGCCCGTCCCTGTGCGGACCGCCCGCAGCCCAGCGCGAGTGCTACCGTGGCGGTGCCCGGGTCGGAACTCCTGCTCCAACTGTCAAAGTTCGCCTCCGGTGCAGCGGTTCCTCCCTCTCATGCAGGAGCCTTGCTTGAGACGGGGAAGAACGACCCGGTGATAGCCCATGTTCTCACATCACTGCGCCTCGGTGACCGAACTGCCCGGCGGCGAGCTGCTGGCGACCTGGTATGCCGGCACGCACGAGGGCCATGCGGACGTGGCGATCGTCTGCTCACGGCTGCCCGCCGAGGCGCAGGAGTGGACGGCGCCCGAGGTGCTGGTGGACGTGCCCGGCAAGCCCGGCGGGAATACCGTCATCTTCCACGACGGGGGCGAGACGCTCTTCCATTTCTACGACATCATCGAGGGGAAGGGCTGGTCCGACGCGATGCTCTATCTGGACCGGTCGAGCGACGGCGGGCATACGTGGGAGGGCCCGCGGCCGTTCGATGATCGGCCCGGGATGATGGTGCGGCACCGGCCAGTGCGCCTGAGCACAGGACGCATCCTGTTGCCCGCGTACGATGAGCGCCCCTGGGAGGGCTTCTGCTACATATCCGATGACAACGGCGAGACCTGGCGCGAGTCAGGCCGCATGGGCGCGGACGGCGGGTGCATTCAGCCCGCCGTCATCGAACGTGACGACGGCAGACTTCATGCTCTGCTGCGTCCCGCCGAGGGCGGCCACGCCTGGGAGTCCGACTCGTCCGATGGAGGTGAGACCTGGTCGCGCTGCGTGCGCTCGGCACTGCGCAACCCCAACAGCGGCGCAGACATGATTCGCCTGCACTCGGGAGAGGTCATCGCCTGCTTCAACGATTCCGAGAGCGAGCGCACGCCGTTGACCCTGGCGTTGTCGCTGGACGAGGGGCGGACCTGGACGGGGCGACACGACCTCGAGACGGAAGAGGGCAGGTATTCCTACCCCACGCTCATGCAGGCGTCTGACGGGCGGGTTCACCTCGTGTACACCTGGCGACGCTTGCGCATCAAGCACGTGTGCTTCGACAGCAGGAGCATCGGTTTTGGCGCTGGGTGCGGCGCAGGTCCGCGCCCTACACGGGCCGGGCTGCCACCTTCGCCAAGGCTTCGGCGGCCAGGAAAGCCCGGCCCCTCCATACGACAACGATATTCCCCACAGTAGGCCGGGCGGTGGATCGTCTGCGAAAAGGCCGACTGTCCGCCTGTTGCGGCCCCTTCACACTTGCACAGCCCCAGCCGGCTGAAACCGATGCTCGTGCCTTCGACAGCGCCTGGCTTGCCATCGTCGTGGGTGGATAGTATACTTCTGCTTGCCGGCGAAGTTGGCACTATGTATGCGGCCATGGAATGCAGCAATGAAGAAGCCACGAGGGGCGTCAGGCGACACGATGCTGCAAAGGGCCGGTAGGCTATTGTTTGGCTGTGCCGCCGTGTACTTCGTGCTATCGGTCGCGGACCTGGCGCTTTACGAGCGGGTCGTCTCGGCCTTCGCTGAGACGCCCGAGGCGGTGCGTCCGGGCGTCGTATCGGTCCCGCTCGGGGAGCGGGTCCGAGCGGGACAGTTCGACCCGGATCTTGGTGTGCCGGTGTTCGAGGAGCGCGAGGTGAGCACGCCTGCGCGCGAGGGGGAACTCGCCCGCGCCGTGGCGCGTCTCAAGGCCGAGGTGACCGATGTCGTGGAGGGCCGGCGCCTCGGCGGATGCTCGTTCGTCTCGGTGGAGGAGGTAGCCCGCTTCCTGGGCGCTGAACTGCACCAGGCCTCGGCGGGAGCGCCAGCCACCGTTATCTCGTCGGCCGGCATCGTGGTCATCACGCCCGATGACAAGGTGGCGCTGCGCAACTACCGCCCGGTGACCCTCGACGACGCGCCCAGGCTTATTGAGGGGCGTCTGCACCTGCCGATTGAGGCACTCGAGCCGCTCTGGGAGGTCAGCGTTCGCTGGAACGAGGAGCGCCGGCGCTTTGAGTTGAGGCTGGGTGATCGCCGGCAGTTAGTCGCGATGCCGGAGGACATCTTCAAGCTTGAGGTGGACCGCTCCGACCGTTTGCTGAAGGTGTACTACGCGGACCGCTTGGCTGTCACCTGGTCGCTTTGCGTCGGCGAGGGAAACAACACGCCGGTCGGGGCCTTTCACATCCAGAACAAGGGTGTCTGGCCGGGGTGGCGCGCTTACTGGGGCGAGTTCATTCCCGGCGGCAGTCGTCGCAACCCGCTCGGGGCGCGTTGGCTGGGGACCACGGCGCGCGGGCGGACCACGGGGCGGGTCATCGGTATCCATGGGACCAACCAGCCGTCATCCATCGGTCGGCGCATTTCCGGCGGCTGCATGAGGCTGACTAACGCACACGCCATCGAGCTTTACAACACCATCCCCATCGGGACGCGCGTGCTCATTCATGAGTAAGGGCGGGAAGAGATGATCGTCGGCATCGGCACTGACATCGTCCTGGTTGAGCGTCTGAGGCGCCTGCGCGAGGAGAGCGGTGAACGCTTCCTGAGGCTGGTGTTCACGCGGCACGAGTTGGAGCATTGCATGGGCAAGGCCGGGCTCGATGAGCGCTTGGCGGTGCGCTTTGCCGCCAAGGAGGCGACGATGAAGGCGCTCGGCACCGGCTGGCGCAAGGGCGTTCAATTCACGCAGATAGAGGTCCGCGCGCACAAGAGCGGCAAGCCCGAACTCGTGCTGACCGGCGAAGCCCTGCGCCGCGCCGGGCAGCTTGGGGCGAAGACCTTCCACGTGTCTCTCTCGCATGAACGCGAGAACGCCCTGGCGGTAGTCATCCTGGAGGCTTCCGAGGAGTGACCGCAGGGGTGCTCGTAAGCCGTGGGTCCGAAGTCTGCGGTCTGCGGTCCGAGGTCCGATTCTGATGCGCTTGGTGGACCGTTACGTTCTCAGACACCTCATCGTGCCCTTCCTCATCGGCGTCTTTCTCTTCGTGCTCATCCTGCTCGGCGAGGTCGCCTACAACATCGGCCCGACCATCGCCGCCGGCCGTGTCCCCGCCTCGCTCATCATCGAGTACCTCCTGCTGCGCGGCCCGCGCGCCGTGGTGTGGTCGCTGCCCTTCGGCGCTTTGCTCGGCGTCGCCATGACGGTCACTACCCTCGCCTACCGCGGCGAGATGACCGCCATGCGCGCCGGCGGACTGTCCTTCTCGCGCATCTGCGTCATGCTCGTCACCGTGGGCGTACTCGCGAGCGCCGGGGGCATTGCGCTCAACGAGCTGGTCGTCCCGGGCGCAATGCAGGCTGCAGAGCGGACCTTCGCGGAGATCATGCAGATGCAGCCCGTGGTCAACGAGGCCCACAACCAGTTCTTCCGCGACGAGCAGGGCCGGTTCTTCTACGTGCGTCACATGATGCCGGCCGAGAACCTGCTGGAAGAGGTGATGATCTGGCAGCGGGACCGGGCCGGCAACGTGCGCGAGATCACCGCCGCCAGGCGGGCACAGCTTCAGGGCAAGGTGTGGACCCTCCGCGATGGCGCCACGGTCGTTATTGATGAGCACGGACGCCAGGAGCGCAAGCCCGAGCGTTTTGCCGCGAAGCGCGTCCAGCTCACGCGGGCGCTCCAGGACTATTACGCCGAGCGCAGGTCACCCGCGGAACTCGCCGCGCACGAGTTGCAGGAACTTATCATGGTGCGCGAGCATACCGGCGGCGACACGCGCCGCCTCCAGGTCTACCTGCACTTCAAGTACTCGATCCCGCTGGCGTGCCTGGTCTTCACGCTGATCGCTGCGCCGCTGGCTCATCGTTACGCGCAGCTGGGGACCTACGTGGGCGTGGTCATAGCCATCCTCGTGGTCTTTCTCTACAACGGCGTGCGCTCATGGACGCTGGCCTTTGGCCTGGCCGGGACGCTGCCTCCGACGGTGGCCGGCTGGACGCCGGATGTGCTCTTCGGGGTGCTTGGCGTCATCCTCTTCGCCAGGGAAAGGTGAGGACTAAGGGCAGCGGTGAGCTACGACCGGCGAGCAGCGGGCAATGCCAGAGGACAGCAGGTCGAGCTTTCCAGGCGGACTGCTTGCCAGCGAAAGGTCACCCGGCAGCACAGCAGGGAGCCTCCCGGCTCCGGCGGCGCGCCCTCGAAGCTCAGTACTGGCGTGCGTGAAGGGCTTTCTCCTCCCGCCGGGGAAATACCCACTATCGTGTAGAGCAATCATTCTTGGACGGCGCGAGAGGGATTCGGCGGAAGATGCACGCGAGCATTCAGGCCGGCGAACTGACGGCCATCATCGGTGACAACGAACCCCATGGCGAGCACCGCGCCGGCTACAACGGCGTGCATTCGCTCGTGAGCACTCATCAGTCCGACAATCTCTTCGTGCCCACCTACGCCGGGCTGAACCTTGAGCACCTGCTGGACGGGCGGGATATGCCTGGCCCTGAGCTATACTTCGAGCCGCGTCACCATCCGATGGAGCTGGAGCAGCTTGACGAGCGCACCGCGCAGCTTCATCAAATGCCCACCCCAACGATGCGGGTGCAGAGCCTCACCACCTTCACTCTGCGAGAGCCCCACTACCTCGACTTCGACTTCCGCGTGGTCCTGCGCGAGCCGGTGCTGGCCCACGACTACCTCTGCTGCTTCTGGGCCAGCTATATCCAGCAGCCAGAGGATAACGCTATCTACTTCGGGGGGCGCCGACGCGAGGAGGGAGCCGGGGAGGGCTGGCTGCGGTTCGCCACGCCGGCGCACAATGACCAAAGCACGGTCTGCCACGTTGACGTGGAGCCGGAGCTTCCGCAGGCGTTGACCTCGCGCGACAGCCTGGCCTTCAACTACTCTGAGCTGGCATTCACGCGGGCCTTCTACTACGGCCTGAGGAGTGAGATGGTCTACGCGATCATGTTCGATCGGAGTGACCGGGTTCGCTTCACACACTCGCCCTCCGGCGGTGGTGTGGGCAATCCGGCGTGGGACTTTCAGTTCGTGATACGTAACTGCGAAGTTGACCGGGAGTATCAATTGCGTGCGCGGGTCGTCTACAAGCGGTGGGTGGACCGCGAGGATATCCGGCGCGAGTACGAGCGCTGGGACCCGCTGTTGGGGGAGTGAAAGACACACCGCACAGACGCAGCTTCTCCGCCCTAGCCTTGGCGAAGGCGGAAGCACAGAGAACAGCAGGCCCCGGCCGTTCTGCCGTGAACCTGGAAAGCCGTGAGTCGTTCTCTGCGTCTCTGCGGTGAATCGGTCGCGCGATAGGGAGGGCCTCCGATGGAGGGCCACTGGATACGGCTGAACCGACTGTTCTCGGACGGCAAGCGAGCCGTCATCGTGGCCGCCGACCATGGCCTGTTCGCTGGGCCTATCGCGGGCACAATAGACCTGCCGCGAGCCATCGAGGCGTGGGGTGAGGCCGACGGGATACTGGTCAGCCCTGGAATGCTGCGCAACTGCGGCCATGCCTTCAGCTATCGCGGCGCGCCCATGGCCATCCTCAGGCTCGACTGGAGCACAGTCTTCGGCAGCCCGTGGGGCTTCGAGGGCGCAGAGCCAACGCGCATCCTCAGCCCGGAGCGCGCCCTGGCGCTGGGCGCCGACCTCGGCATGGCGACCTTCACCATCACCATGCGCGACGAACAGGCCGACCTTCACAACGTGAGGCACTTCGCCGAGCTGGTCGCGGCCAAGCGCGCCTGCGGTCTCCCGCTCATCGGCGAGCTGTTCCCGGTGGCGCCTCAGGACCTCAGCGCCGATGAGCTGTTCACGGTGGTGCACACCGGCTGCCGCATCCTGGCCGAGCTAGGCGCGGACGTCATCAAGACGTACTTCACGGGCGAGCGCTTCGCCGACACGGTGGCGGCCTGCCCGGTGCCCATCCTCTGCCTGGGCGCAGCGAAGCTACCGAGCGAGATTGACGCGCTGGAGCTTGCCCAGCGCGCGGTCGCGGCTGGCGCGCGTGGCGTGATCTTCGGGCGCAATGTCATTCAATCGCGCGACCCGGCCGCGATGATCAGCAGGCCGGGCTGCTCTGACGTACGGGTGTTGCCATGTGCACGGCCGTTCCCCCCTCTCCCGAGTCGGTGGCGCAGACATCCTTGTCTGCGCCACGCGAGGGAGAGGGGCCGGGGGTGAGGCTGCCGTGCGCCTCGCAGCATCTCGAATCATGGTGATGGGTAACAGCCGTGCACGTGGGTCCTTGTCTGGTACGACAGGCGCCCTCGCCTGTCGGCGGGCCGAAGGCCCGCGTTGAGCCGTATCTGTACAGGCAAGGGCGCCTGTCGTACCGGTAATCACAGGAGAATGAGGACATCAACCTTGCGCCAGGCCCGGACCATCGCAATCTGCCTTGCCCTCTGGGCATTTCTGACCGACTTCGCTGGCGCTGATGGGGAAGAGGCGGCGGCCTTTTCCCACCTCGCCCCTCACCTCGCGGCGGAGCAGCTCTCCCATCTCGGCGCACACCGCCCGGGCCTGCCACCACCGGCTTTGCTGCTGCCGCTGGGCAACGGAGTGGATGGCGTGCTCAAGGGCCTGCGCCCGGCCGATGAGGCGCGCTTGATAGATGGCCTTGTCCGAGAGGGCCTCACCCAGCAGATACTGCGGGTCGGCATCGCGCAGGTCGCGGGCCTGCGCATGGGGCTCATCAAGCTTCAAGCCGGAGACAGCGGGACCGGCGCCTTCTCGCTGCGGGCGCTTCAGGAGGATGCGGGCAAGTGCCTGAAGGCCGCCTTTGCGGGGCCGCTTCGCCTTGACCACCTCGACCTGTGGGCGGTCGTTCCCGGGGCCGGGGAAATCGGCGATGAGCGGGAGAACTTCCCCGTTTTCTCCTGCTCCGTGGATCGCTCGCGCTATGAGTTCGTGGCCGAGCGTGCGGACGATGCAGCCGGCCTGCTGACCCGGCTGGACGCGGTCCGCTACAGCCCTGTGTTTCTCCGCTATGTTGGGGGCGATGGCAAGAACGCTCTCGATGTGCCGCCCGCTTCGGCTTACACCGAGCCCGAGGTAGCGGAGCAATGGGAGGCGCTGCTCGCGGAGGCTCAGTCCCCCGCCGCCTCCGCGCTCATGGCCCTCCAGGACGAGGTCAGGGTGCTCTTCCACGGATGGCGCAACGGCACGCAGGTGGCGCTGACCATTGACGACGGCCCGCACCCGCTGATCACCCCGCTGATGCTGGCCATCCTCAAGCAGAACAACGTGAAGGCGACGTTCTTCATCGTGGGCAAGAAGGCCGAGGAGTATCCGGCGCTGGTGCGCATGATCCTGCGAGGTGGGCATGAGGTGGGCAATCATGCTTACAGCAACCGCCGGCTGCACGACCTCGCGACGGAGGAGGCCTGGGCCGCGGTCGAGGCCTGCCACCGGATCGTCGGCAGGATCACGGGCGAGAGGATGACGTACTTCCGGCCGCCCGGGGGCGTGTGTTCTGCTAACGGGCTGCGGGCGGTCGGCTCGCTTGGCTACACGACCGCGTTCTGGACGCGTAACACGGGCGACTGGCGTAAGCCACCTCCCGAGGAGATCGTGCACAATGCTCTGACCGGCCTGGAAGCCGGCGACATCATCCTCATGCACGAGGGCGATATGTGCAGCGTCCGGGCCCTGCCGCGGATCATCAAAGGAATACGCGCGATGGGTCTGGAGCCGACCACGCTGGGGGAGATAGACCGCAACGGCAGTGCGCTGCGCGACACGCCCGAGGCCCTGACGGAATTAGTCAACTCTCAGATCAGCGGCGAGGAATGAAACCTAAGCGCGTACACGGACGCCGCTGCGCGGACAGGATGCCCTCCTCGCTTTCGAGAAATGCGCACGGCGACGGCGTCGGCTGAGCTGAAGCCGAGCCGCTCCATGCGACCGCGGCGTCGGCTGAGCTGAAGCCGAGCCGCTCCATGCGACCGCGGCGTCGGCTGAGCTGAAGCCGAGCCGCTCCATGGGACCGCGGCGTCGGCTGAGCTGAAGCCCAGCCGCTCCGTACGACGGGCGACGTCCCGGAGGACCACCGATGAAGACCGCTCTCAACCCGGTAACACTCTCCCAAGACCTCGGCTTTGCCGACTTCGCGCGCGTCGCCAGCCAGGCCGGCTTCGAGGGCATCGAGTTCTCGATGGATGATGCTGCGGCGTACGCCGAGGAGCACGGTGTTGACGGCCTGCGAGGCCTCTTTGCGGAGGCCGGCGTGGGGCTTGCTCAGTGGCGCCTCATGCTTCCGCTGTGGGACCTCGGCGAGGACATCTCCGAGGCGCTGGACAAGACGCCCGAGCGCTGCGAGCTGGCGGCGCAAATCGGCGCGAACACCGTGATGCAGGTTGTCCCCTGCCGCGCGCCGGAGCGGCAGGCCGCGATGGGTGAGCTGGCCGCCATCCTGCGCGATGCGGCTCAGCTCGTGGCGGGCTGGGACCTCCGCCTTGCCTTGGAGTTCATCGGCCTGAACGTCGGCGCCACCGAGGCCGAGAAGCTTGTCGTGACTCTCGGCGACACCCTGGATCTCATCGAGCGCGTCGGGGAGCCGAACGTCGGCGTAATGCTCGACTTCTATCACTTCTACGTGGGCGGCTCGACGCGCGAGCAGCTTGAGGCTATGCCCGGCGAGCTGCTCTACATGATTCACCTTGACGACGCCCCACCCGGCTCTGTCGAGGAGTTGAAGGACCCCATGCGCGTGCTGCCGGGCGAGGGGGTCATCGGCGTGGCGGACCTGCTTGCCGTGTGCGCCGAGAAGGGCTATGATGGCTACGTCTCGCTGGAGCTTTTCGGCGAGGAACTGCGTCAGATGAACCCGCTTGAGGCGGCGAAGATGGGCTACCGTGCTACTGCCGCGACTATTGACGAAGGCACTCGCAGCCGGCAGAATTGACAAGGGGTCGTGCGGGGAACGTTCGCTCCGGACGCTTGTCTATTCATCTGACGCGTGATGCCACACGGGAAGGTGGAGGACATTGGTGGCGCGACTTCGAGAAGGCCCGAAGGGAGGTTCCATAGTGATTAGGTCTGATACCATTGCGCTGACTCTGGCGGAAGACGGGGAGTATGTCCCACCGCTATCTTTCCTGAAAGCCGCGCAGGCCTTCATGGTTGTGTTGGGGGAACTGGACGCTGCTATATCTGGGGAAGCCTCTGGGACCTTACGTTGGGCCATCTCCGACCTTGCCATGGGGTCTTCTGCCACTATGGGGGTTACCGGCATTGCTCGTGACGACCAGCCTGACCACGGCCCTGCCGTCATTGCTGCGTGTATTCGCGGACTGGCAGATCTTGAGGAGGCCGCCGTCAGACCACAGTACTTCAGCGACAGAGCTCTCCAGGCGGCCAAGGAACTTCCCCAGCCCCTTGCAGGCGGGGTGCGCCAGATAGCTATCCGTGGCGCAGGACGGCAAATCAACGTCACTCAGCACGTTGCTGCAAACGTGGATGAGGTGTTGGGTCAGACTTACCTCGCGCCCAGTTCTGTGGAGGGAAGACTAGAGGCGGTCTCCATTCATGACCGGCTGTCCTTTGGGGTTTGGGAGGCGGTCGAACACCGCCGAGTTGAGTGTCGCTTCCGTGAGGATATGCTCGAGGAGGTGCGAAGCGCTCTCGGTAGACGTGTCCTAGTCACCGGCGACGTCCGATTCACCGCGAGCGGCCAGCCGCTCCGCGTGCAGGTCGAGAGTATCCGGGTCTTCCCCGAAGAGGATGCCTTGCCCCGAACCGAGGACCTCGCTGGCCTAGCCCCCGACCTCACCGGCGGCATGGATTCCGCGGACTATGTCCGGAGGATGCGGGATGAGCGAGATTAGGGCTCGTCGCTACTGGGATGCGAATGTCTTCATAGCGCTTATCGCTGGCGAGGAAGAGCGCGCTGACGTAGTCCAAGTCATACTGGAGGCTGCCCAGCGGGGTGAGACGCAGATCTACACCTCGGCGCTGACGCTGCTGGAGGTGGTCAAGGGGCCTGAGCGTAAACCACCTCTCTCGCAAGCGGACGAAGAGCGCATCAGGGCGTATTTCGAGCACGAGTTCATAATCTTCGTTCCATTCACGTGGGACATGGGGGCGGCTGCGAGGGATCTTCACTGGAGACACCGGGTGGCCCCCAATGACGCGGTGCACGTTGCCAGCGCGATCCGGGCACGAGCGGATGTCCTGGAGACGTACGACCACAAGCTTCGGAAGATCAGTGAGCAGGTGGGTGACCCGCCGCTAACGATCGTTGAGCCCGCTTGGGAAGGCGATCTGCCCATGCAGTTGTAGCATTCTCGGTGAGGGCGAGACCCTTGTCAGAACTGGGGGAAGGCGGAGGGGAGGAAGAGTTGCTCGTACTTTGTGCGCGCGAAGCGGTCGGTCATCCCCGCAATGTAGTCGCAGACCGCACGCGCCCGCATCTGCGGGAACCCCGGAACCGCGCCGATGTCTGCCTCGAAGGCCTCTTCATCCGCCATGTAGAGATCGAAAAGCCGCTCGATGACGCCCTGCACCTGCTCTCGCGCCCGCAGTAAGGCCGGCCCCAGGTACACTCGCTCAAATAGGAAGTCCTTCAGCACGTCCATGGCCTCGGCAATGCCCTCGCTCATCTCCAGGTGGGGCATGCCCTCGCTGCCGGCGATGACATCCTCCACCATCGCCCCCACGCGCTCACTGTGACGCTCACCCAGCACCTCAAGGCACTCGCGCGGCACCTCCCCAGGCTCCAGCACTCCCGCGCGCAGGCAGTCATCCAGGTCGTGGTTAAGGTAAGCGATGCGGTCGGCAATGCGCAATACCATGGACTCCAGGCTCTCGCCGTCCGCCGGGTGAAGCGCATCACGTGTGTCCTTGGCGCCCTTGCTGTGCTGGGCGATGCCGGCGAGCGTGTCGCGAGTGAGATTGAGGCCCTGACCATCCCGCTCCAGGATCTCCAGCACCCGAACGCTGTGGGCGGCGTGCGCGAAGCCCGCCGCCGGGTCGTAGCGCCGGTAGGCCTGGTCGAGCGCCCACTCGCCGGCGTGGCCGAAGGGTGTATGCCCGACATCGTGGCCGAGGGCCATCGCCTCGACCAGGTCCTCGTTGAGGCGCAGGGCCTTGGCGATGGTGCGGCCGATCTGGGAGACCTCCAGGGTGTGGCTGAGGCGGGTGCGGAGATGGTCCTCGCGCGGCGCAATGAACACCTGGGTCTTGTGGGCGAGGCGTCGGAAGGCGTGGGAGAGGTGGATGATGCGGTCGCGGTCGCGCTGGAAGCAGGTGCGCACCGGGCAGGGCTCTTCCGCTCTCACCCGCCCGGCGGACTCGGCCGCCAGCGTCGCGAACCCGGAGAGATACTTGCGCTCGCGGTTCTCTAGCTGCTCACGGATGGACAGCTTGGCACCTCCACCTTGGGCAAGGGCCATTAGCCGTTGCCTGCCGTAACGTGCTCCCGCCAGCGGTCCGCCACGTATTGGCCCAGCCTCTGCCTGAATCCTTCAACGCTGAAGCGCAGCGCGTTGTCTCGGCAGGCCTGCTTATCGAAGGTCATGCCCTCGAACCGCTCCACCGCAGCCATCAGCGCCTCGCGCGTCTGCTCATCGAAGAAGACGCCGGTCACGCCTTCGAGTACCGTCTCCAAGGCGCCGCCCGCCCGGTACGCGATGACCGGTCGGCCACAGCTTTGCGCCTCCAGCGGCGCAATGCCGAAGTCTTCCTCCTGCGGCATGACGAAGGCCCGGCAGCGAGCGTAGTAGCTGACTATCTCCTCGTCCGCCACCTTCCCCAGCAGCCTCACGTTGTCGGCCGCCAGGTCGCTTAGCCGTTCGAACTCCGGACCGTCGCCAATGACCACCAGGGGCAATCCGAGCCGGTTGAAGGCCTCCACGGCCACGTCCACCTGCTTGTAGGGGTTGAGTGTGCCCACCGCCAGGAAGTACTCCCCGTCCTCGTCCTGGGGCAGGAACCTATCCGTGTCCGCGGGAGGGTGGATGATGGTGGCCTCGCGGCCCCAGGCCTCCCTGATGCGCCGGTGCGTCGTCGCCGAGTTGCAGACCAGGTGCTGTGGGCGCTGCGCGGTGCGGCGGTCCCACTCGCGCAGCGGAGGCAGCGTCGCTCGCACGAGGGCCTTGGCCACGGCATTTGTTCTCAGCGTGCTGATGTACTCGTCGGCCCAGAACCACAGGAACCTCGCGGGGCTGTGCACGTAAGATATATGCAGCGCGCCCTCGCGTTGCGGCGCGCTCTTGCTCCATCCGCAGCTTGAACTCAGAACCAGGTCGTACTCGCTCAGGTCCAGGTAGTCAATCGCCGCCGGCATCAGGAAGAAGAGCTTCTTGTACAGACGCAGCGCCCCGGGAATGTCCTGGAGCAGGGAGGTACGAATGTCCCAACTGCGCAGCCGCTCCTCCATCCGGTCCGGGTCGTAGAGCAGGGTGTAGACGGGAGCCTCCGGGTACATGTCGTGAAGGACATCTACCACGCGCTCTGCTCCGCGGATGCCTTGCACGAGGTAATCGTGGACGATGGCCATCTTCATGGAGTTTTAACGCCCTGCATACGGGCCTCCACGAGCAAGTTCGCTCGTATCGAGCAGAACCTGCCGCACATCGAGCAGGCCTTAGGGTCCATCGTCGGCCGCTCGCCGCGCCGCGTGCGCACCTTGCCCGGGTCAAGAGCCAGCTCCTCCATGTCGGCCCAGTTGAGGTGCTTGCGCGCCGCCGACATGGCGTCATCCCACTGCGCCGCCCCGGGCACACCTTTGACCAGGTCGGCGGCATGGCCGGCAATGCGAGAGGCGATGACGCCCTCGATGACGTCGTCAACAGTCGGCAAGCCCAGGTGCTCGGCAGGCGTGACGTAGCAGAGGTAGTCGGCCCCGGCGGCCGCGCAGATGGCGCCGCCGATGGCTGCAGTGATGTGATCATAGCCCGGCGCCACGTCCGTCACCAGCGGCCCCAGCACATAGAAGGGCGCGTCGTGGCAGAGCTGCTTCTCCAGGATGACGTTCGCCTCGATCTGATCCAGCGGCACGTGGCCGGGCCCCTCAACGAAGGCCTGCACGCCCGCCTGTCGGGCCCTCAGCACCAGCTCACCGAGGACGCGGGTCTCAGCTACCTGTCCCGCGTCCGTGGCATCGGCCAGCGCGCCGGGTCGCAGCCCGTCGCCCAGGCTGATGGCGACGCCATGCTCGCGCAGGATGGCGAGCAGGTCGTCATAGCGCTCATAGAGCGGGTTCTCGGCATTGTGCTCCGTCATCCAGGCCGCCAACATGCTGCCACCGCGGCTGACGATGCCGCCGATACGCGGCTGGGTGTACACTGCGCGAAGGGTCTCGCGGGTCACGCCGCAATGCAGCGTCATGAAGTCCACGTCGTCTTGCGCCTGGCGCTCGATGACTTGCAGCAACGAGTCGCCGGTCATCGCCATCGTGTCGCCGTACTGCTGGTCGGCCTCCACCATGGCCTGATAGACCGGCACGATGCCCATGACCACGGGACATTCCTCGCGGATGCGTCGGCGCGTCTCGTCCAGGTCGCCGCCCGTGCTCAGGTCCATCACGGTGTCCGCGCCGACCGCCACGGCCGCGTGCAGCTTGTCCAGCTCGTCCTCCACGTCGGGGAAGTCAGGTGAGGTCCCAAGGTTCGCGTTGATCTTCGTGCGCAGGCCCTGGCCGATGCCCAGCGGGGCGACGCCGTTACCGCCCATGACCACGACTGTACCCGCTTCAACGCGCTGCCGCAGGGTCGCCAGGTCCGTCTTCTCATCTTCGGCGACCTGCTCCAGCACGGTCTCGTCTATGTCGAATGACCAGCCCTCCACGCTCATTTCCGACATACTGTCAGCCTCCTCGTACCGCGGCACTGACGCAAAGTGGCCGCCGGCGGAAGCGGACCTCGCCGGCGGCCCAGTGAGCCGCTTCGCTGTCGCTTTCCTACGCCGGCATTACCCGGTTCAGGTTCCTGGGGTCGGCTCCGCGCAGGACGCCACGCATCCTTGGGGCGGGGCCTTCTCAGCTTTTCGCTCCCCCAGCGACGCGACTGATTATCAACAGTAGGGTAGCACCTGCCCCCCTGCCTGTCAAGGCGCCGCGCAGGCGCCCAGCAGCATCGTTTTTAGTGTTCGTTGAGTTGGTCATAGTTGGGTTGTGTGTTGTCAGGGTCCGACCAAGTGGGGTGAGCGGAAGGGGGCTAGGGAGGTTTGCCCTCGCAGTGGCGCAGCGCTTCCAGGAGCTTTTCCTGGTTGGCGCGCCAGGCATCCAAGTGCGCGAAGACTATCTCAAAGAGCTCGCTGGCCAAGAGGATCGCGTAGTGAG
>JALGVE010000008.1 GCA_029820045.1 Candidatus Zipacnadia bacterium
AGGCCGAGATGTTGCTGATCCCATCAGGGGCGGACACTAGACTGAGCGTCCTGCCCTACGGCACCTGCCTGGGACGACCGTAAAGGGCCCCTTTCCGGCCAGGTTTCTAGGGCGTCGGATCAAAGTACGTGTCCCTGCCGTTGTCGTACAGCGTGCTGTACTTCATCGCCTTGCTGTGCCCGTCCACGAAGCCGACGTTGCCCACGTCGTTGTGCCGGACACAGAAGTTGAAGGCATACTCGTACGGGACGTTGTGGTCCCAGGTTTCGTGGTCACTCCCGTCAGGGGCGTCGCCCCGGGGACCCGAGGAGGGCGCCTGGAATACCCAGGTCAGCCAGGCGATGTTCGGCGTGATGTCCCCGATCGTAACGCACGACGCGGGCTGCTTCACTGTCGCAAGCAGGGGCGGGGTACTCGTAGGGCAGAGGTACTCATTCATCCCGTAACTACGGGAGCCCTTGTAATAGATCCCGTAGGTACTGCTCTTGGTGCACTTGATGTCTTGGCTAGGGCAGTCAAACACTTGGACGTTCTTCACGTACGGGAAGATCGCCCCGGGCCAGGTGTATCTGTCGGCGAAGGACGGCCGGTTGACAAAGCCTAACGGGAACCTTTCATCGTAGTCCTGACAGTACATGAGCACACCCAGGGTAATCTCCTTGACGTTGCTCAAGCACGAGCTCTGCCTCGCCTTCTCGCGGGCCCGGGCGAAGACCGGGAATAGAATCGCCGCCAGGATCGCGATGATCGCGATGACCACCAGCAATTCGATGAGCGTGAATCCACGTCGCATGATCGTAACCTCCCTGGCTCACATGATGTTAGCACAATGCAGCAGTATCATCTCGCACTGACAAAGGGAGCTAACTCTCCCTGCCACTGCCACCTGTCATCATCCAGCTATGCATAATCTCCGGGGCGCAGGGATAGGTCTATCTCGTCCAATACTCGCTGATGCTGATGGCGGTTCGCGCCTGCACCCACTTCGCGTGTCCGTCTGCGAAGCCGTAGTTCTCTCCTCCATTGTGGCGCGAGGCGTCGTCATCATTTACGGGCTTGCCGTCGATGCCTATGCCGTCAAGCGGGCTAGTGCTCCAGGAGCCATCGCAGCAGAGGTTGGACCAGACGAAGGAGCCCTTATTACCGCACATGTGGGCTGAGTCCCCCAACATCACTGTCGTTGCTGGGTGCTTAAGCTGCGCCAGCTTAGTAGCTATCGGCGGAGACGTGACGTTGCGGCCAAAGATGTAGCTTGCAAAGCCGTAACTCAAACTCGCCGGCCCGGGAAACTTCCAGTTGTCATCATACCATCCATAGCCATTCGCATCGGTCGTCCCCGCGCCCGATGGGCAGACGTAAACCTGCATGTTCTTGACGTACGGATAGATCGCCAGCGGAGGCGATTGGGGCGAGGTGCACACGCTAGTTCCAAAGCCATCCCCGGCGTTATACCTTGACGGATACCAGCGTGCCCAGCAAGGGTAGGTTTCGTCATAGTCCTGCGCGTACATCATTACCCCCAGAGCCAACTCCTTTACATTGGAGAGACAAGACGTTTGCCGCGCCTTCTCGCGGGCCCGGGCGAAGACCGGGAACAGAATCGCCGCCAGGATCGCGATGATCGCGATGACCACCAGCAACTCAATGAGCGTGAATCCTTTAGCTCGGCTCATTTGCTCGCAGCTCCTTGTGCGATGATATAATGTACACTGGTATTCTACCCCTCCCCCCCGAATTGTCAAGAATTTCTCGTAACCTGGCAGCACCTAACATCGTGATGATGGGCAACAGCGGCGCATGTGGGCCATTACCTGGTACGACAGGCACCCTCGGCTAGGTGGGATGCCCCCTTCCGATGATAGGCCTCTCGCCGTACGATGATCTCTACATGTAACCACTTTGCACCCTGGGCTTGACTCGCGTAGGTCGTTGTGGTAGAGTCGCACTTGCAAGCCCGTGCAGATTACTGCATTGATGTGTAGCCAAGCACGTGGCCCGCAGCCGAGGGCTCTGCGTGGCGAGGCTACGGTGCGAGGGGGAACCGATGACCACAAGGGACAAGGACCTCTGCATGGCGCTGGTCGCGCACTACTACTGTACCGGGGCGACCGGCGAGAGGTCGAGGCTGAAGCAGGCGGAGCTGGGCGAGCTCCTGCGCACTCTCCATGACGTTGACGTGGACAGGTCGCAGATATCCCGGTGGCTCAAGCAGGCGCGCGAACGCGGCTGGGTCGAGGAGATAACGCGCCGCAGCCTGAACCTGCCGGATGCCCTGCAAGAGCAGGTCGAGGCGCGGCTGGTGAACGGCAGCCTTCAGCAGAGACTGCGCGAGCAGGCCTTCCACCCCAAGCTGTGCCCGCGCCTCAAGAAGCTGGTGGTTGTTCTGACCCCCAGGACCGCCAGGGACGAGGACGCCCGCATCCCGTATCTGGCCAGCCACTGCGCCATCCACCTCATGAACAGCATTACCCGTGACACCAGGGGCATCGGCTGGGCGTGGGGTAAGCACTGCCTGGCCGTGGCGGACCGTCTCTCCGAGGTGGACTACGGAAAGCTCGAGTGCATTCCGTTGCTTGGCACCACTGCCATCGGCAGGGGAATACCCTTTGCCGAGCACGTGCGTGACAGGCAGGCGAGCCGCGTCTGCGAGCTGGCGGCGCGTCAGCTCAGGGGAGTTGGGGCCCGTGATGACGAGGACAGATGGGTGCGTGCGGTCCCGCTCTCCGTGCCCGCCTTTCTCCCCCGGCACCTCGTCGCCGACAAGGACTTGCCTGTCGCCGTCAAGCTTATCAACGGTTTTGACGAGGTCCAGCAGATCTTCGGGGAGGAACCGTACTTCTCGGCGCAGGGCGACGATGACGTCGCCGAGCTGCGACCCGGCTGGCAGCCGGAGTCGCACACGCAACTCAAGAAGAAGGGCAAGCTCAGCAACATCAACGCCATCATCACCAGCGTTGGCGCCCTTGCGGACGAAAGTCCCATCACCTCCTATGACCTGTTGCCCGCCCGTCAGATTCAAAGCCTGCGCAAGACCACGCACCTCGCAGGCGATTTGGCCGAGCAGGTCATGGTGCTGCCGGGCCAGACGCTCTCGGAGAAGACCCTCGACAAGCTCGCCAGGCTCCGGCGGCGGGCGTTGTCGCTTCGCATCCGCGACATGATCTCAATGGTGGCCAACGGCACGGAGATCCACGTCCTCGCGGCGCGACCCAACAGAGCCGAGGCCGTGTACGCCGCCGTGCATCTCGGCGCGGTGACGCATCTCTACATTGACGAGGCTGTGGCCAACAGAGTACTCGAGCTGGACCAGATGTGCCGCACTGAGTTCGGCTACCTGCAGTAGAGACGGGCGCCCACTGGAACTCGCGCCAGGCGGCGCCTTTCGTATACCTACCTCGTGGCACACGAGGTTTTCTGTAGCCCCGCTGATGCACACGCGTGTAATAAAGCGCATTGCTGTGCGCAACACCCTGGCCCATCGCCTTAGTAAACGCGCACCTATCGTCGGCGGATGCACGAAAACCCAGATGTGAACGTAGTACCAAATGAGGCCAGCTAGAGGCGCGCACAGACCGGCTGCTTGCCCGGGGCAACAGCACGCAAGAGCCCGCGAAAGGAGAGGCGGCGATGCTCAGGTTGACCCAGAGAACAGAGGACGGCGGGTTGCAGTTCTGCGACGACATTCCGCCGGGGCTTGAACTCCTGCGTAGTGGCCGCCACGCCCTGCTCGTAGCCACCAGCCCCGAAGTAAGGGTGGACGGGCAGCCGGTGGCGTCACTGGGAGGCATCACTGTGGTCGGTGTCGGCACGGAGATATGCTCGAACGGCGACCGTTTCTACCTCGTGAAAGCGCCGCCCACGGTTGTCGAGGAGGGACCCCAGGACGCCATCTGCCCCCTGTGCCGAAACGCGATCGCCGGCAAGCCTGCCGTCCAGTGCCCTGAGACCAGCCGCTGGTACCATCAGACAGATGAGTTCCCGTGCTGGGATACCGCGCACCCCCAAGAACCCGCGAGTGGCGGTAGCTCACAGGCGGGCGAGCACGACGGCGATCAGCCGGGCCCGCTGCATCCGTGGGAGGTGTCGAGGTGAACCTCACGTCGGAGACCTTCGACAGCCTGGCCCAGACCTCCTGGTATGAGCATGATGTGCTCGCGGGCGCCACCGTCGGGCTGGTTGGCGTGGGCGGCATCGGCGCACCCGGCGCAGTGCAGCTCGCCCGTCTCGGGGTAGGGCGTCTCGTGCTGATGGACCCGGACATCTGCGAGCCGTCCAACTTGAGCAGGACCTTCGTCCGATCCGACCTTGGTAAGTACAAGGTCCACGCGGTCAGGGATGAGATCGCTCGCTGCGGGCTGGGCACCGAGGTCCTCGCCCTGCCTGGCGATGTTGCTTACGACCTGTCGTGGGGCATGGTCTCACGGCTCGACCTGGTGGTCGGGGCGCTGGACAATCGCGCCGCCCGCGTGGCGCTCAGCAGGGCCGCCTGGCGCGCCGGTGTACCCCTCGTGGATACCGCGCAAGATGGGGAGAGCCTGACGGCGCTCGCGCGCGTCTTCCTGCCCTCTGGCACGGGCGCATGTTATCAGTGTGGGCTCTCCGCAGCCGACTACAGGTACATCGGCCGCAACGTCCCGTGCACGAGGGAGGACCCTGAGGTCCCGCGACTGCCGACCACCGGCCTGGAGGCTGGGGTGGCGGCTGCGCTGCTCGCGAGCCTCACCGCGCGCGTGCTGTTGGAGGGCCCGGAGACTGTCGCTGGCATGGAGTATCGCATCAGTCTCGGCGACTACAGCTTCATGACCACGCGGCTCCAGCGGAATGCAGCCTGCCGCTTCGACCATCGCACGTGGCCCGGCGAGGCCGCGACCCTGGCCGCGCCGGCGCCCGTCGGTCGCATGACGCTGGGGGAGATCGCGGACTTCCTTCGGACCGAGTTGGGGGAAGGCTTCAGCCTCCACCTTGACCGCGACGTGGTCACGGACCTCGCCTGTCCCGAATGTGGGCATGTCAATCGTGGGATAGCGGCCCGCAGGAGTGACACCGTCCACTGCGAGCGCTGTGACGAGGCAATATCGCCGCCGCCGACGGCACTGCGCAGCACATTCACCGAGGACGAGTTGCGCGGCCCCGAGTTCGCGCAGAGGACCTTTGAGCGCGTGCTGCCCGACGGTCATGTCGCGTGGGCGGAGCGCGGGGGCGAGCACACTATGATCAGTTTCACCTTCGAGGAGGGAAAGCCATGGTAGACGCGATCCGGGAGGCGCGACTCCGCAATGAGAGGGCGAACCTGCTCCGCATGAGGAATCCGCGTCTTCACCTTCAGCCTGCCGAGACGCTCGATCGTTACCTGCTCGCGCTCGACGTCAAGACCCTCGTGGCAAGCGATGGCGGCAGCCCTGAAGTCTTCGATGGGCCATGCCTGGTGGAGATGTTCTTTGGCGCCAACTACCCGGTTTCCGACCCGCCGATCTTCCTCGTGCATGCGCCGCGCGACCTCTTCCATCCGAACGCCAAGCGCGGAGAACATCAGTTGTTCTGCCTCGGCGACCTCACCGAGCAAAGGGCAGACGTGATCGTCGCTGCCATCGCCGGCAGCCTCAGCTATCACGATAACCTCTACAGCATGGACGAGCGCGACGCCTTCAACATTGAGGCCGCCCGCTGGGCGCGCGAGCATCAGGACCTGCTGCCGGTGGACCCGCGCCCCTTCGCGGGCAACGTTGAGGACGACACCGCCGAATAGGAGTGTTGGGACATGGATCGTCAGGAGCTTATCACCGCAATCCAGGACGCTGGTGCAGCGCGCGACCTTGAGCTCGCCATCAGCGGGGAATGGCTCCGGATCTCGGCGCCCGCGGACGAAGCCACTGCCGGCCTCTCGAGCGAGGAGCTGCTGAGGGAGCACCCGCTCTCGGGCCTCGGCAAGTACTGGAGAGACTTCACTGGCCAGACGACCCGGCTCGTGGCCCAGGTGCCGCTGGAGGTGCTGCTGGCGACCCCAGCGTTGGTCAACGGCCTGCCCGGTCTCGCCGAGGCGCTATCTCCGGAGGCGGTGGGCGGGACCGAGGTCCCCGCGGACCCGCTGGAACTCGCAACGATGGCGCTGGAGGAGGCGGGGCTAACCGTCATCAGCTCGACCGACACGGCGGTCGTCGGCCGGGCGGACCAACTCTCGTGGCGGGCGGAGGTTGAGATGTCAGTCGGCGATGACGAGCTCTCGGTCTGGTGCCCGCTCGCGGGCTGGCCGTCGGCCGACGGGGCCCAGGGCGGGGACCGGGTCGCGGCCATCTGGCTATTGAGTCTTGGGCGCACGGTGCGGCTGGTCGCGCCGGCGCTCAGGGACGTAGAGGGTTCAGGGCAGCAGGAGCTGCAGTGCGGGTGGTCGCTCGCGGCGCCCTTGTGGGGCCTGTCACTCCCGCTCGCAGGCCACGCGGCTGCGGCGGCCGCCGCAGGCGCGCTTCGCTTCAACGTTGAAGCCCGGGCTATCCTCCAGGATGCGTCCGTGGCCGAAGCCCTGAGCCGTGCCTACGAGACTGCTGCATAGAAAGGAGGTGGCTAGATTGAGCCAGGACAGCGTCACCATCACGGTCCAGGACGTGACCGGCGAAAAGGAACACATCGTCGCTTACGGCGCGGACCGCACGATCGGCGAACTGGTGGAGGACCCTCGGGTTCTTCAGGAGGTGGACCTCGCGCCGGTGGGCTCCGGCACGGCCGGAGTAACCTACGGCGCCCGGAGAGAACGAGACGAGATCCTGTTGAACACCGACGACAAACTCGGGGACGTGCTCAAAGATGGTGAATCCGTGAGGCTGCTCCCGCAGATCGTCGCAGGATAACCTCACGGCTACCGCGGAGGGTCGGGGGTCGCCAAGGCCACCGGCCCTCCCGGAGGAGGCAATCATGGTAAGCCCGCAATACGATCTGATAGCCACGTTCCAGAAGGCGGACAGCGACGAGCTGGCCCACGCCGAGGTCCTTCAGGAGCAGCACGTGAAGCGCTTCGTCGAGGACGCCCACTTCGGGGCCATCCGCCGCGGCGTCGCTCCTAACGATGGTGAGCCAGTCTTCGGGACCGTAGCTCCTCTGGGCGTGTGCGAGGCGCAGTGCGAGACCTGCAACCGCTTGTGTGGCTTCCAGGTCCACCTGAGCGACTCCTCTGGAAAGCTGCTCACACACAACACGTATCCCACGGAGCTGCTTCAGAGCTGGGCGAACCTCGTCGTCGCCGCCCTCGCCCAACGCGATGGGGAGGGCGGTGGGAAGCCTCAGCCGGCTCGCTACCTTTACAGTCTGATAGCCCGCCGCTGCGACGAGTTAGGGCCGGTGCTTGGCGCCGTCAGGAGCTGCCTGCGCCAGATACCCGTGGAGGAGCTGCCGGCGGGCGCAGT
Source organism: Candidatus Zipacnadia bacterium (assembly GCA_029820045.1). Lineage (GTDB taxonomy): Bacteria > Armatimonadota > Zipacnadia > Zipacnadales > UBA5352 > JALGVE01. The sequence goes on from JALGVE010000008.1 coordinate 7,395, forward strand.
GACCAGTCCCGATGATGCTGACTTTCCGCTCCACATTGAGCCGGTGGCGATTGGGAACATGCTCGCCTGGGCGCGCGAAGCTGGTAACGAGGAGGTCGGCGGTCTAGTGGCCGGCCGCCTGCGCTGGTGTCCCCGCCGCCGCGACGTGTGGGCTCACATTGACCATGCGGTGCGCGCGCCGGCCATCGGCGGCAGGGCAACGCTGGAGTTCACTCCCCAGGCTTGGAACGCGGCACTCAGCGAACTCAATAAGCTAGGCAACGGCCTGGACGTACTCGGCTGGTGGCATTCACACCCCGCCGGGATCTTCGAGGATGAGCCTGATCTGCAGGGCGCCTCCAAACTCTTTCTCTCGCATCGGGACATGCCCATCGCAACCGAGCACTTCTCTACGCCCTGGCAGACCTCGTGGGTCGTAGACCCCGAGTTAGACGACGAAGAGGCGGTCGCGGCTTTCGGCTGGGCCTCGGGGGTCATCACTCCGCGCGCCTTCGACGTGGTGTCCGCAGCCGTCGCCAGCCAAGGAGCGAGTTAACCCACGCGAGACCCTGCCTGTGGACTCTCTTTAGGCAGGCCAGACAACTCGCGCCGCTTTTCGGACAGATTAAGCGCAAAAGCGCTGAGCCGAGCGTATGAACTAATGCAGGAGCGCACACCGCGAAGCCAGGAGGTGCCATCCATGCCGATAGATGAGCAACTCGAGAGCGTCTTTCAGACCGTGTGGGGCATGTATAGGGACAGAAGCACACGTGGTGAGGGAGTGGCCTTCATCCAAGGGCTGGACGGCTTGCTCAACGCCGAGCAGCTCGCCTACGTGAAGGTGCGCCTCTGGGAGCGCATCGGCGAGCTTGAGCAGGCCACACGCGAGCTGAACACCGTCGTAACCGAGCAGGCCGAACTGCTCGAGGAGGCCACCAAGCCGCCACTGCTGAGAGGCATGGTCCTCGCTGAGCCCCGGGACAACCTCGTGCTCGTCGCGGTCGGCTCGCGCCGATTCGAGGTCGAGGTCGGCGACCGCTTCGACGCCCAGCTCACACCGGGTCGTGAAGTCGTCCTGACCGGGGAGGGCACGGCGATCGTTGATATCCGCGACATGTGGACCGGCGGGGAGGTAGGGACGCTCGACAGCGTGCTGCCCGACCAGCGCCTGGTGGTGGGAGACCACACCTCGAAGATTGTGCTCAACCCCATCGCGGCGCTGCGCGGACTGGAGTTGGAGGCCGGCCAGCCCGTCAGATACGATCGCACGCATGGTCTGGCCTTCGAGGTCATGCCCCAGGATGAGACGCAGCAGAAGTCGGTGTACAGCCTCGAGGACGACATTGACTATCGGGCAGCCGAGGTGATCGCCGGGCTCGATAGCCAGATGCGGGAAGTGACGGACCTCATCAATCTGAGCCTCCGAGGGGACCTGGTCAACGCCTACGAGATCGAGCAAGACAAAGGCTGCATACTCTGGGGCCCTCCCGGCTGCGGCAAGACCCTGCTGGTGCGCGCTGTGCTCGCCAAACTGAAGGCAGAGACCGATCTCGATCCCCTCATGTTGCTCGTACCGCCCTCCGGGCTGCAGATAATGTGGGTCGGCGAAGGTCCCAGAAAGACCCGCGAGCTCTTCGATGCCGCCCGTCGCGAAGCGAAGAAGGGGAGATTGGTTACGATCGTGATGGACGAGCTCGAGTGGCTCAGTGCCAGGACGGGGCGACGGGGCATGGACGGCGGCGCTCGGGCGACGGACAACCTGGTACAGGCCGTGTGTCACGAGATTGATGGCATGAGGGCGTTACCCAACGTCTTCATCATCGGCACCACCAATCGCTACGACATGCTCGACACTGCCTTCACTCGCCCGGGTCGCCTGGGCACGCCGATACTGGTCCCACGGCCCAACGCCACGGCTGCGCGGGCGATCTTCCTCAGCCACCTGCGTAACACGCCGATCCGCCTGAACGGCAAGGTGGAGGCCGGCACCGAGGTCGCGAGCGAGCTTGTGGATGACATCATCCCCGCTCTCTATTCGCCTGAGTCATCCGAGGCCAAGGTCGTCAACGTTGTCTACCGCGACGGCCGCAACGTCACGCACCGCGTCCCGGACTTCCTGTCCGGCGCGCACATCGAGGACTGGGTCAAGCGTGCCAAGCGCCGGGCCTGCTTGAGAGATACTTACGCCGGAGAGACCGCGCCCTCCGGCGTCACCCGCGAAGACCTGCATGAGGCCATTGACCAGCGCCTCGATGAACTCGCCGAGACCATCTCGCCGGCCAACCTTCCCGACCACCTGGGCCATTACGACGACCCCGAGGCGCGCATCGAGATCGTGTCAGTGACCTCTGCGCGCCCGAAGGTCCGGATTCACAGGTACGTGGAGCCTGAGGGGCTGCCGGTGTGATCACTAAGCCGAAGAAGGAGGCGCTGGGCTGATGAAGCTTCTGCCCAAGATCGTAGGCTGGGAGAGTGAGCTACCCGCCATCACGCTCGCGGATGTCCCTGTCGCCGATTCCTTCGCCACCCACAGCATTATTGCCGCTTGTCCCCTGCGCCCTACGGCAGCGGACGGTCATCCTCTGCCTGTACGCTCACACCGCGGAGAGTTCCTGGTCAATGGCTGCAGGCTCTACCCAGAGAACGAGCAGGGCCTGCTGGAGATATCAACTCACGAGCAACTCTCCGCCCGAGGGGCGGCCGCAAGCCTGCTCGCCGGCTTCCATGTGGTCAACCAGTCCCGCCGCCTCGCTGAGGAAGCTGGCGACGGCGAATTTGAGATCGAGGTCCTGGTCTCGTCGGCCAACGAGCTTAGTAGCTGGGGCGGGCACCTCAATCTGCTGCTCTCGCGCGAGACCTTCGACGACATGTTCGGCGCTCGCCAGCACCTTCTGTTCCAGTTGCTGATCCCGTTCCTGGCGACCGCCCCTACTCTCTTTGGCTTCGGCGATCTCATCGAGCAGCCCGACGGCAAGGTCCGCTTCGTGCCCAGCTCCAGGGCCGGCTTCTTCGGAGACCTGATGCATCACGGCACCACTCAGGGGCGCCGGCGCCCGATCGTCAACCTGCGTGATGAGGCTCTCGCCGATAAGTTGCACTTCGCGCGGCTGCACACCATCAGCCTCGACCCGAGCATGAGCCCGTGGGCGGCGTGGGTGAAGTTCGGCGCCATGCAGCTCGTCGGCCTGGCCCTTGAGATGCGCCTGGCGCCCCAGAACCTCATCCTGGACAACCCGGTCGCGGCCATCAAGGTCGCGGGTTCTGACTGCTCCCTCACCCGGAAGGTCCGCCTGGCCTCGGGAGACTCGGTTACTCCGCTGCAGGTGCAGAGAACCATCGCCGAGTTCATCCGCGACCGCATCGTGGAACCCGGCGACGCTGAGCCCTACGTGCCCGAGGCGGAGGCCATTGTCACCGCGTGGCTCGAGACCCTGGACGCAATGGCTCAGGACCCGGCTCTCGCTGGCCGCCGAGTTGACTGGGTCACGAAGAAGCTGCTGCTGGAGCATGCTATGGACGAAGGCGACGGCACAGACTGGGATGACGAGGAGATCAAATACCTCGCTCTCATGTACGGCAGCGTGGATTTCAAGGCTAACCCCTTCTTCGATGGTCGGGCCAGTTTCATCCCTGCCGCAGGCGCCGAACGCGTCGTCACCGTGCGAGAGGTCGCTGCGCTCGTGAATGAGCCGCCGCCCGACACACGCGCCTGGGTGCGTGGGCGGATCCTGCGCCGCTTCCCTGACATCACCAGCGCCGACTGGCACCGCATCAAGTTCCGCTCCAAGGGGCGCCAATGGGGCGGGCAGGAAATCGAACTCTCGCACCCGTACCGGCTGAACGAGGAGACGTGTGGCGAGGTGGTGGAGAACGGAACGCTGGAGGAGATTGCCGACCACGTTGAGGGTGTCTGCTGGGAGCCTGGGGCCAGTGTGCGGCGGGTCGGAACCGGCGCGTCCACGCGAGCTGTGACTAAGCGCAAGGCGGAGGCGAAGCACGATGCCGATCGCGGCGGTCAGGGCCAGTCGAAACGCCAACAGTCAGGCGCCCGCGGAGAATCACACGGACAGCGCGCTCACGCGGCGCCCAGATCGGTCGCCGTCTCCACCACTGAAGAGCGCGAGGATGAATAATCGCGCAGATTGGGCCGTCCCTTGCTCGAAATGCTCACCGCTGACGTATAGCTAGACGGTTAAGGTGCCACGAAAAGCAAGGAAGAGGGAGTGACGAACATGCAGAGGCAGATAGAGAGGTATCGGCCGGCTCCGGTGCATGATCCTGAGGGCGACGGTGACCTGGCGGGGTCGCGTGCGCAGCGGGTTCGAACTCAGGGACGCGAGGCCGCGCAGAAAGCCAAGGAGATTACGGAGAAGGCCATGGGCCGCACCGGGCGTCTGCTGGACGCCATGCGGCGCCAACGAGGAGGGCAATGAGATGGCGCTGGTGATGGGCTCGGAGACCGAGTACGCCGTCTGTTCGCCGCACGGGGCAGGCTCCTCATCGCGGGCACTCGAGGGCCTCATGTGCGAGGTGCGCAGCCAGAACGTCGTTGCGCCCCAGGAGGCCAGGTTTGACTACTTCCTGGCCTCGGGCGGTCGCATCTACGTGGACACGGGCAGTCACGTTGAGTACGCCAGCCCGGAGTGCGCCAGCCCGCTGGACCTCGTGCGCTGGGAGAAGGCGGGCGAACTCATCCTCGGCGCCGCCGCGGACCGCGTACTCGGCCCGTCTCCTGAGGACCCCAAGCTCCTTCTGGTCAAGAACAATACGATGCCCGGCAGGTACACGGGACAGAGCTGGGGCTGCCACTCGAACTACGGCCTACACCGAGCCCCCACCGACGCAGAACGTGAGCTGATAATCCCTCACCTGGTCACGCGCACGATATACTCCGGCGCCGGCCGCGTGTCCTTTGGCGCGGGCGGCAGCGGATACGAACTCTCTCAGCGTGCCGCGTTCATCAGTTCCACGACGGGCTCAGATACTACTGGCGGCTCCCGCGCCCTCTACAACACCCGCGACGAGCCCCTGGCGAGCGGTACCCACCACCGGGCCCACATCATCTGCGGCGATTCGCTGCGCAGCCACCTGGGGATCTTCCTCAAGATCGGGACGACGGCCCTGCTGTTCGCGCTCGTCACCCGGCGTCCCGAGTTGATTGACCGCCGCAAGGTCATCTTGAAGCACCCGGTCTCCGCCTTCAGGGGCGCCAGCTTTGACATCAGGGGAAAGGCCCACTGCACCCTCGCCTCCGGCGGCCCCCGGCTGGCTCGCACCATCCAGTACGCCTATCTGCGGGCAGCCGAGAGCTTCGTGGACGCCGAGCCCAATCCCCCATCGTGGATGGCGGACGTGCTGAAGTACTGGGACATGATCCTCACCCGACATCGGCAGGGACCTCAGGCGCTCAATACCTGTCTGGACGCCTACATCAAGCACAACCTGCTGACGCAGATACTGGAGGAGAACGACTTCTCGTGGAGCCAGTTGTGCGAGTGGGCTAACGTGGCCGAGGAGCTGTCCAGCTACGCTGTCGAGTCAGAACCGATCGAGGTGCCGCAGTGCGGCGCTGCTGTCGTGCGCCGGTACCTGGGGGCCGTGTTGACGGCCGAGGTATGGACGCAGGTCCAGGCTCTCATGGCCCAACAGGGCCTGGCCTGGGAAGAACTCCCGCACGCATTCTCGGTCTACCGGCAAGTCATCGCTGCCGACATCGCCTATCATGCGGTGGGCGAGGGCAATCTCTTTGACGAGCTGGATAAGGCGGGCCTGCTGGAGCACCGCCTGCTCAGCGATGAGGAGATTCGGTTCGCGGTCACCAACCCGCCGTCGGACACGCGCGCCTCCCTACGAGGCGCGATGATCCGCCGAACCGCGGGGCACTGCGAGGTCTACTGGACCTTTGTTGAGAGCAATGACAGCCGTGTCGAACTCCCGGATCCGCTGCAGAGCAGCTTCACGAGGTCAGGGCAAAGGGAACTCACAATGGGCTTCTGAACTCGACGCCCTTGATCGGTGGGACGAAAGATGAGCGATCGCCAGGACCTGGGCTTTGAAATGTCGCGACAACTCTACGATGCCCTCGTTGACAGCGGGGCGAAGGTCGGGTGCGTCTCCGAGAACGAGGTGCTCCTTAAGGACGTCCGCGTTGATGAGGGCTCCTTCAGTCAGGATCGCACCACCGTGCTCATTGACCTGAGCAGCGCCGAAGCACCGGTGGTGTTCGTGGATAAGACGCTACGCTATCGCGGGGATGACGACCAGGTCACCGAGGTATTGCGCGGCGAGAGGCACGGGCCCTGGCGTCGCCTGAAGCTGCCCGAGGGTGCGGCGGGCGAGGACTTCGACCGGCTGGTTCGAGAGGTGCTGCGGCTGCTGGGCTTCCCTGAGGACGCGGGCCACGAGCCCTCGCACTGGCTGACCTGGTCAGAGGCGGCCCGCAGGCGCGACCTCATCGTCGCTGCCCCTCAACTGCCGCCGGTTGTGCATCGCGAGGCTGAGATCGAGCGCCTGGCCGATGTGCTGAGCCGTCGCGACTGCCGCGCGGTGGCTCTCGTAGGTCTCCCCGGTTCGGGCCGTCGCAGCATCGTCGTCGGGCTGGCCCAGGCCATCGCCGGCCTGCGCAACCCCGCCGCTGTCGCACACCTCACGCCCGTTGAGATTGATGCTCGTCTCGCGGAAGCCACGATCCTCTTCGGCGACCAGATCTCCCAGCCTCAGGGTGAGCCCAGCGCGGGGGGAGCAGGCCGGGAAGCGCAGGTGTCCGCTCCGCCCCCCCCTGCCGTAGGCAGCGCCCGCCCCCAGACCTTTGCGGTGCACCTGGGCAGAGGGGAGCCGGGCCGCATCTTCGTGCTTGATCCCCGCCAAGCAGAGGCGATGACCAGCATTTGGCCGGACGCTCCGCTTGAGGTCACGCGCATCACGGTTGAACCTGCCGACCGCACCACTGCGCGCAAGATGCTGGCCGCCAACGTCCCGGCTCTACAGGCCCACCACGGTTTGTCCATCTCCGGCGCCATGATCGCCAGGGCCGTTCGCATGGCGAGCCTGTGGGTGGAGGGCGCCCTTCCCGGCTCCGCGGTGAAGCTCCTGGACGAGGCTTGCAGCCGTGCCCGACGCTCGCGTTCAGACGGGAGCGGCGAGCCTCGGCTTCTGCTCTCCGATCTCGTCGGCGTTGCGGAGCAGTACGCCGACAGCTCGGCTGTGTGGCACGAGATCTACAAGAGAGACTAGCCCCGCGCAGGCGTTACTGTCTTGGCCTGCTGCTGGCTGCGAGGTCGTACTGAATGGTCAGGCTATCCCCGACAGCCCAGTTCAGCGGCGCGGCGTCCCAGTTGATCCAGGCGGTCACGTTGTCTCTCGTGGGTACCGGGGTCGGGTCCATCCGCCCCTGCGGAACACAGCTCGCGAGCGGGGGGGCCTCGGCGAGCGTGATGCAGACACTAGGCGTGGGTGCTCCCTGCCAGCCGCACTGCGCGAATAGTGCCGCCTCCAGCCACGCTTCCGCCATGGGGCGAGGCACATTCCAGACGAACCGGCCACCCTCCGGCAGACCGTTGGCAACGTCGGCAAGGTCCTTGCGCCGGTGCCCGGTATTGCCGACGTAGTGCAGCGCATCCGAGTCATAGTGGTCGGCATCCATGTACATTGATGACAACTGCACCAGCTTCAGCCCCTCGTTCAGCGCCTGGTGTGCTTCATCCAGCGACAGGGCTTCATCGCAGGTGCAGGTCTGAGTAAGGTGGCAGGTCGTCTGCGTCTGACTGGGGCTATTGATGGTCATCGCGTATTCCGCCGAGAACTTCCCGTTGGCGCCCGACGCCGTCAGTGCCAGCGTCTGCCCGGCATGGAAGTCCCCGGTTATCCTTATCTGCGAGAGAACCGGATTGTGAAGGAGGCACAGGGGAGGTCGCCTGTACTATGCTCCAGGAGGCCCGACATTCCTGTCGGGCGCTCTCACCTGGCGCGCCGCTGATCCTGCCTATCCTGTCCACCCTGTTCCGAGGAGCCGAGCTGCGCCTGGGGGGAGTCGCCCTCGCCGCCGGGGGCATTGGTCGGATCGTAGCGCACTCCCGCGTCGCGGCTGAGGGCCGTGCGGGGCGCCCGGTCCACCCCGAGGCCGACGGCCGCCAGGTCCACCGCCGCCGTGGTAGCGTGGGAATAAGAAGGACACCCCCTGCGCAGGGCGAAGACCTACTGGGGGAACAGATTCCCCGGTGCGCTGGTCTAACAGAATGAGTGAGTTCTGCACGCGCGGACCTCGGAGGGATCGGCATGCAGACAACGCTTGCCACAGTGGCACTGCTGGCCGCGCTGGTCGGGCTAATCTATTCACACCTCACGACCCTGGTCTCTACGCGTCAGGAGGCTGGGCAGCGGCGGCCGCGGCAGACTCCGTGGCCGCTTCTTATTTGGTTTGCGGCTCTGGTGCTGGTCGGCTTCCTGGCGATGCTGTCGAGCCGCCCGCCGTTCTCTCCGGGCTTGACGCTGGGCTGGGGTTTTCTCATCGGCGGCGTCGTTGCGTTGTACGGCGTCTTTGAGGCTGATCGCTCCTTCGAGGGCGCTCAGTGGCTTACGCGTGGCATAGGACTGCTCTCGGCGGCCGTCTTCGGCGTCAGCCTCGTTCTCCTGATCTTCCGTGGCTACCCCAACGAGGCCCTGGTCGGCTACGCCCTTGCGGCGATTCTGGCTGCTGGGTTGTGGCGGGCGTGCATAAGCCCCCAACGCGCGTCTGAGACCGTTGGCGAAAGGCCGATAGTCGCTGATATCGGCACGGAGCTGTTTGCCCTTTCGGCGGTGACTTTGGCGCTGGGCGCACGGCTCGGCATTGAGCACTTCGCTCGCGGCACAGCCGGCGGCCTCGGCGGCGGGTACTGGGTCTTGCCGGCGCTGCTGGCTGCCATCGCAGCCCTGGCCACGGTCTTCCCGGCTCAGTTGACTTCCGAAGGTCCGGGGCGCTCAGACGACTGGCGCTCCCTCATACCTGGCTGGATCGCCACTGCTGTGGCCGCGGCCCTTGCCTTTGGTCTCGCCTCGAAGTTGGGCGGCACCTCAGGAACAGCCCTGACCTTTCTCTGTGGCGCAGTCGGCTTCGCCATCGCTGCCTGGCTGGCGTTGGGGGCGCATGACCGAGTTGATAGCCAGGCCCGCCCCGTGTCCGAGGCCTTCGGCGTTGCTTTGCTATCACTTGCGGTTGCTGCGCTCAGTTTCAAGTTGCTTCACGGGTACGGTGAGGCGCTCGCCTTGAGCGGCGGCCTTGCCATCGTGGTTCTCCTCACGGCCAGGCGGGCCGCCTCCTCTCGCGGGCTTGCGGGACCCCTCCTGACCGGCGGCTTCGTCGTCCTGCTCCTGCTGGCTCTTTACCGGCTCTTCCTGGAGAAGAACGGCCTCGGCCATCCCTTCGACTTCCAGCAGCACTACAACTCCTTCAGCCTGGTCCTGGGTGCGTTGAGCGGCTTTGCCCTGCTTACGTATGGGCAGAGTGCCTGGCAGGTGGTGAAGGTGGCCGCCGACCGCACCGCCGCCCTCAGTTCGCTCATGGGGCGCGCGGCCCTGCTTGGGATTGCGGGTATGCTCACGCCCCTGATCCTGGTAGTTCTCTGGGGTCTTGGCGCCGTGGGCAGCTTCCTCATCGGCCTAGTGATCGCCGAGCTTTCGTGGATGCTCCTGGTCACCTGGGCGACGGGCGAGGACCGTGCCATCGCTCTTGCCGCCGCCCCGCACGCCTACCTGGTTGCCATGTCGCTCGTCGCCATCCAGTTCTCCTCGGTCGTGCTCTCGTTCGGTGACGCCTCGCGCTGGTGGAAGGCGTTGATTGTGATTGCTGTGTTGCTGGCCGGCCTCGCCTGGGCGGCCTTGAGAGCTCCGGCTGGGCCAGCGCGCGGAGCGCAAGGAGGTGGCGGAGCTGACTGAAGTGCGCCTTTCACGCATCCTCGCCCAAGCCCTCGCGTTCGTGGCGGTGGGCGCAGTCGTGTGCTATTTCCTCATGGCAGAGACGCCTCGTGGCGCCCTGGAGGGCACGGTGATCGCCGAGGAACTTGGCAGACCGCTGCCCTCCGCCTCCGTCAGGCTGGGCTACGATGACTACGGGATGGGAGCTTTCACAACCAGGACCGACGACCAGGGCCGCTTTCACTTCGACCACGTCCCCGCTGGGTCCTATCAACTCCGGGTCAGCGCCCGGGCGCACAAGCAGCCGCCGCAGAGCGTCACCATCCGCGAAGGCGAGACGCTCAAGTTGAACCTGGAACTCAAGCCGGTCAAGTCATTCCTCGAGTTGATGATGCCTCAGCGGGTCTTCACGCCGCGCGAGCAGCCGCAGATACGCTGCCGTGGCTTTGCGCCGACCAGCCTCCTGCGCGCGGACATCTATCGCCTGAGGTCCGAGGTCGCCCGGCCCACCAGGCGCATGAATCTCCAACGGCTGCTCGTCGGCTCCCGCCGAGGCCGCGCGGAGGACCTCGACCTCGACCGCAGCGACAAGCTGGACCGGCTGAGCCGCCGCACCCTCCCCGTGACCGGCCGGGACGCGGAGGGCGTTTTCAGCCAGCGGCTGGACCTGCCTAGGTTCGACCCCGGCACCTACGTCATCGCTGTGAGCCTGGGCGACGTTCGGCGCGTGCAGACCTTCACAGTCACCGACTTGGCGCTGGTGGTCAAGACCGCCCCCGACCTCACGCTCGTCTACGCCGTGGACATCGAGAGCGGAGACCCTCGGCCGGGAACCGAGGTCAGCGCCACCTGGGACGGCAAGCCCGCAGGCAGTGGGACTACCGACGACAGCGGTCTCCTCGAGATGCCGCTGGCCCACAGAGAAGGCTCCGGCGAGCTGCTGGTAAGCGGCCGCTCCGGCGGGTCGTGGGCCAGCGTACACACCTGGCATTGGCGTTCCGCCGGCGAGCCGCACAAGGTGTACTGCTACACTGACCGCCCAGCCTACCGGCCCGGGCATACGGTCTACTACAAGGGCATTGTCCGCAAGCTGGCGGGCGATGACTACCAGGTGCCCGCTAACGCGCCGGTGCGTGTGACGGTGCGCGACGACCGCGACAACCTGGTGCACAGCGCCGACCTGCACACGAACGAGTTCGGCTCCTTCCACGGCGAGCTGGAGCTGTCGGAGAGCGCGCTGCCGGGCATCTACGCCATCAGCACCAGCGTCGCGGGCGCCCCTCATTACTCAGAGTTCGTGGTCGCCGAGTACCGCAAGCCGGAGTGGGAGGTCGAGGTCACAACCGACCAGGACCGCTACGTGCGCGGCGACACTATCGAGGCCACCGTGACCGCGAACTACTACTACGGCTCCCCGGTCGCGGACGCGAAGGTCCGCTACACCGTCACTCGTTCACCGTATTGGTACTGGCCCGAGGAAGAACTCTGGGGCGAAGATTACTTCGGGTGGGACGAGTACTACGGCGACGGCGAGGTCGTTCTGCGCGGCTCCAGCGCCACCGACAGCGCCGGCCGCCTGGTCATCTCGATACCGACCAACCTTGAGGAGACTGAGAGGCCGGAGTGGTACAGCGACACGCATGACTACCGCTACCGCGTCGAGGCCGAGGTCACCGATGCCAGCCGCCGTTGGGTCACCAGCGCCGGTACCGCGCTGGTGGTGCAGGGCGAGTTCCGCCTGGAGGTCAGCGCCACGCCGAGTGTGCTCCCACCTGAGGACACCGCCACGGTTACCATCAACGCCGTGGACTACGATGGCAAGCCGGTGCCCGGCGCCAAGGGCGACGCTCGCCTCGAGCTCTCCGACTGGGCGGGCAGGAGGGAGCGCTTCGAGCGAGAGGCCAGCGCCCGCTGGAAGGCCGGCAAGGACGGAAAAGCCGAGGTGACCTTCGTCCCGAAGCAGGAGGGCAGCTACCGCGTGCGTGTCACCGCCACGGACAGCCGCGGCAATGTCATTAAGGCTGACGACTGGCTGTGGGTCTCCGCCAGGGGGTACTTCTCCTTCGGCTACCCGTACGGCGAACTCGACCTCAAGGCCGACAAGGACCTCTATCACGAGGGCGACACGGCGCAGATACTCATTAACACCGAGCTGGCGCCCGCCACGGCTCTGCTGACCGTCGAAGGGCCTACCATCTACGACAGCCGCCTCATCCCTCTCAAGGCGAACTCCACCATCGCGCACGTGAGAATCAAGCCAGAGTACATGCCCAACTGCTGGGTTACGGTCACCTTCGTCCGCAACAAGCGTTTCATTCGCGACAGCGCGCGCCTGGTCATCTCGCCGGAGCGGAAGGCCCTCCAGGTCTCGATTACCACCGACAAGTCGCAGTACCTGCCCGGCCAGCCCGCCGTCTACAAGGTGCAGACTACGACGCCCAGCGGCAAGCCCGTCCGCGCCGAGGTATCGCTCGCGGTCGTGGACGAGGCCGTGCACACGATCGCGCCTGACTCTGCCGGCGACATCCTCAAGTTCTTCTACCCGCGCCGCTACCGCGAGGTGGAAACGCACTTCTCCTTCCCGCTCATCTATCTCAGCGGGGACGACAAGGCAGGGACTGACATCGCTACGCGCAGGCGCTTCCCGGACACGGCCTTCTGGGCGCCGGCCACGATCACCGATGAGCACGGCGAGGCCGCCTTCCGCTTCGAGATGCCGGACACCCTCACCACCTGGCGGGCCACCGTGCGCGCGAGTACCATGGACACGCGCGTCGGTCAGGCCGCCTCCAAGACCATCTGCACCAAGCCGCTGCTGGTCCGCCTGGAGGCGCCGCGCTTCTTCACCCAGCATGACCAGGTGCGCCTGGCCGCCATCGTGCACAATCGCACTGACAAGGCGGTGCAGGTCCGGGTCGGCCTGGATGCGCCGGCCTTGGAGGTCGCCGGCAAGACCAGCGGCTCCGGGAAGGTCGCCGCCGGGCAGGCGAAGCGCTTCGAGTGGGAGGTTGCGCTTCCCCAGGTCGGCGACACGCCGATTCGCGTCTGGGCGAAGGCCGGCGAGCTTGAGGATGCGATGGAGCTTACCCTCCCCGTGCTGCCCAAGGGGCGCCATCGGGTGGAGCTGCGCTCCGGCGCGGTGACCGCCGAAGAGATCGAGCGCTTCCAGATCCGCGAGGACGCGATCCCGGGCGCCTCCTCGCTGACCATCCGGCTGACGCCCTCGCTGGCCTCGGCCATGCTCGGCTCGCTTGACTACCTGGCTGAGTATCCCTGGGGCTGCGTGGAGCAGACCCTGTCCTCCTTCCTGCCGGACGTCATCATCGCGCAGATGCTGGACCGCCTGGGCATTGAGGAGCCGGAGCTGCGCAAGCGCCTGCCGAAGATGGTCGAGGCCGGGCTGCTGAAGATCTATGACTACCAGAAGGATGACGGTGGTTGGGGTTGGTGGCGCTACGATAATTCTGACCCGTGGATGACGGCCTACGCTGTCTTCGGCTTGCACGAGGCTGAGCGTGCCGGGTTCACGGTCAATCCGCGCGTGCTGAGCGCCGGCCGCGCGCGCCTGGAAAGGGCCCTGCACGACCACAAGCTCAGCATTCAGAACCGGGCCTACGTCATCTACGTCCTGGGCCTTGCAGGGGAGGCGCAGGCCACGCGCGACGCTGTGCCCTCACTGACCCGTGACCTCCGACGGGTCAGCGGCGATTGCGCGTCCTGGGCGCGCGCCGTGGGCTGCCTGGCGCTGCATGAGCTCGGCCAGGAGCAGGAGGCGCGTCAGATACTTGCCGAACTCTGGACGAAGGCCGACAAGAGCACGAGTCTTATTCACTGGAAGACCACCGACAGGTACTACGGTCACTGCTCGCAGGTGGAGACTACTGCCCTCGCCCTGTCGGCCGCCTGCCGTCTCACGCCCGAGGATGAGCGCCTGGCCAAGGTCGTGCGCTGGTTGCTGCTCAACCGGCGCGGCAATCACTGGTACTCCACGCGCGACACCGCCTTCGTGCTCTACGCGCTCGCGGACTACCTGGAGGTCACCGGGGAGCTGGACGCCGACCTGATGGCGACCGTGAAGCTCAACGGCGAGATGATCGCCTCCCGACACTTCGACCGCAGGGACACGTTCCAGCCCGAGTACGAGATGGCTCTGGGGCCGGAGAAGCTGAAGAGCGGCCCGCTGGAAATCTCTATCGCACGCACCGGCCGGGGTCGTCTGTACTACACGGGCGAGCTGTCGCAGTACCTCGACGTGGACCTGAAGGCCAAGACCCTGAGTGGCACAGGCATCGTCATTGAGCGGACCTATCACAAGCTTCAGACGCAGCTTGGGAAGGACCGTCGCCTGAATGAGCAAGCTCTCCCGGAGGAGCGGAACCGCTTCCGCAGCGGCGACCTTATCGAGGTGCGCCTGAAGGTCCGCAGCGACCGCGAGTACGGGTACATCATGGTCGAGGACCCGATCCCGGCGGGCTGTGAGGTAGTCACGCGCGGCCGCATCTGGCCGTGGGAGTGGGATTATTGGTGGGCCGACCGGGTGGTTCGCGACGAGTTGGTCGGCTTCGCCATCACGCGGCTGCCGGTTGGCGCCCGCGACCTGACGTACAAGCTCGTCGCGCAGATACCCGGTGAGTACTGTGCGATGCCGACCCAGGTCTATAACATGTACGACCCGACCATCCGCGCCACCGGTACCGCTGACGACATCGTCGTGGCGCCGTGATCAATTGGCAGACAAGCGTGTCTGCCCCACCATAAGGCTTGGCGCCATGGGTTCTGAGTGATCGGTGGCGCTGTGAGTGACTGCTGGAACTCTGGGTGATCGGTGGCGCTCCGGGTGGTTGGTGGCGCGGACATTCATGTCCGCGACGGCGGCGCAGCCGCCGATGTCGGCATTGGCAGACGGACGTGTTTGCCCCACTGCAAGCGTGACGGTGCGACAGCCATGACACGCAAGTTCGGCTGGATAGTCGCAGTTCTTCTGCTCGCTGGCGTGGCGTTCCTGGCCGCGATGCCGCCCTCGCGCGCGGTGCTGGGAGCCTACGCGACTCTGCTCGAGGGCCGTAGGGACTCTCAGCGTCACAACACGCTCCGCGCGGCCCGCGCGATTGATGGGACCGTCCTCGAACCGGGCGCCATCTTCTCCTTCAACAAGGCCGTAGGCTCCTGGACCGCTGACCGCGGCTATGTAAAGGCGCCGGTGAGCTTCGGTGGTGAGCTGCGGCCCGCGTGGGGGGGAGGGGTCTGCCAGACCTCCACGACCCTTTACAACGCGGCGCTGGTCGCGGGTCTGGAGATCGTCGAGCGGCACCGCCATCACTGGCCGCCACACTACGTCGCCCTGGGCCGCGATGCGGCCGTCGCTCAGTACGACATTGACCTGCGCCTCCGCAATCCTTACCCCTGGCCGGTGCGCATCGAGGCCGAGGTGGGCGGCGATTCCGTCGGCTTCGCCATCGTTGGCCGCGAGGCCGGGCCAATGGCCGACATACAGACCGAGGTCCGGGGCATCCTGGCCCCGCGAGAGGTCCTGCAGTTCGACGACTGCCTTCCCACCGGCGAGCGTCACATCGTCAATCATGGCCGGCCCGGCTACCGCGTTGTCGTCTACCGCCAGCTTCTGCGGGGCGACGGACGGGTCGGCCGCGAGCTCATCTCCGAGGACCGCTACCCTGCCATGAACCGCCTCGTTAGCGCTGGCCTCTGATTGCGGCTCCCCTCACGCGCTCTCGTGTCCCTCGCAGCGCTCCGTAGGATGCGTTGTTGGAGATCGAAGAGCCTCTGGAAGAGCAGTTCTTCGCCCGCCTCCAGCACCTCTCTAACCTCAAAGTTGACTTCCCTGCCAGGAAGTCGCCGGGGCACCGCCTGGCGCCTCACGAGGCCGATTCGCCAACCCCGGCTTCCTCTCAGACAGGCTCTTCAGCCCCGCCTCCCGAGATCACGGCGCCAACCCTACTGCGCGCTCTTCCTCTCGACAAACGCGCGCACCGGTATCTCGAAGGTGTCCCGCCTCGGCACGATCCGCGAGATGGCAACCTCATCGCCCACCGCGACGCCCTCCGTGCTGGCTAGCTGCAAAGTGCTGAAGTAATGCAGTCGCCTGCCCCGCTCGTCGTTGATGCTGATGCCGCCTCTGCCTGTAAGCTTGCCCAGATGCCGCGGGCCCCCGCCGCCCAGATGATAGACGTGGTAGTCCACCGGCGAGCCAACCAGCACCGGCGGTGGCTCGACCACCAGCCGCGTCGGCTCCGCGTTGCGCACCAGCAGCACGTTCTCCAGCAGCTTCGGCATGTTCGCGAGGTTGACCCGCTGCGTCCCATCGGCGGCCGGTTCAACCCGGGCGATGGTGAAGCTGGAGCGCCCCCGGCTGTGCTGGATCATGAGCGTCCGCCCGGCCAGCTTGTCGGCGGGCGGCAGCGGAGGGTCGGCCCGCACGATCAGGGCAAAGTCGTCCGGCAGCATCTTCTCGACCGTGCCGGTGAAGCAGGCTGGCCCCTCAACCTCCAACTCGAAGTCGCCCACCCGAGCCGACGTTCCCCGTACCGCGTAGAGCCACCGCGGCTCGCCCGCTTCGTCCAGCGACGCCGCGCAGAAGCGCCCCGCCGTCTGCACCACGGTGTCTCCGTCGTGCAGCTCCACCGGCTCCTCGTCCAGTGAGCTGACGAGGTAGTCGGTCCCGCTCCTCGTCACCACCTTGACGCCGATGACCCCTTCTCGCGCCTCCAGCCGCTGCACTGAGCGAATGAAAGGCTCGGACCGGTAAGGCTCGATGACCGCCACGAACTCATCCACGGCCTTAGTGTTGGGCCGCCGCACACGTAGTTGGGTGATGGTCCGGCCGAAGTCCTCGTTGCGCAGGAAGCGCTGACCGGGCGCTTCGCCGGCGATAATCTGGCTCCCTGGCTCATCGAGCATCCACAGCCGGAGCGCGACCTCGTGATCGCGCTCGACGGGCCCCTTGTGTCCCTTCCGATAGCGGTCAACTTCCGACCAGGTCGCGGTGAAGGGGCCGCTCGATTCGCCCACGCGCAGTCGGTCCACGTTCCTTGAGCCGTACTCCCTTGCCGTAGACAGGAAGCTGAAGCCGCTGAAGTCATACAGGTTCTGGTCCGGGTCTGCGACCGGCTTGAGTTGGACGCCCTCAGTCACGAGCTTCTGCCCGTGGCTGTGAAACTGATAGTCGTGCAGCGCGCCGCCGCGCGCCCGACAGAAGTCCACCACATAGCCGTCCTCCCCGCCGTAGCGGTCGCGGACAGGAATGTCCGCGCTACTGGGTTTACGGACGAGGGCGATGGTGCGCTGGTAGATGCCACCCTCCTCGCCCAGGCCGGCCTGCAGGTCGGCCGCATCGCGCTCGGCGACCTCGACCATCTGCACGGGACCGCCGGCATCGAACAGCTCCAGGTCGCCACGCAGCGGCCGGGTCGGGTAGGGACTGCCGTCCTCGCCACGGATGATGAGCGAGTTGTGCGAGGCGAAGCTGCGTATCCACTGCGTGGTCAGATGGTGGGAGGAGCCCAGGTAACCCAGGTCGGAGGCCAGCTCGTGGCCCTTGGCGTAGACCATCAAGCTCAGCGGCGCCTCGTGGTAGTGCCCGACCACCATGGAGTAGTCGAGCGCAGCGACCATCTGCCGCCGGCCCTCACCCGCGCGCAGGACGGCCTTGCGGTTGTCATGCAAGAGATGGCTGCGGAGCGTGAAGTCCCGCTTCAGGGAGACCTGCACGTCCTCGCCCTGGCGCTGGATGTTGAGGCAGCTTCGGTAAGGCTCAGGGATACCGCCGCAGTACTTCTCCACGCGCGCGGCGTTGTACAGGCCGAAGCTCCCGCCATGCACGGAATCCTCAAAGGATATGTACAACCCATCGGGCATCAGGCAGTCCATCAGCCCCAGGCAGCGCCGGTAGCGCGGCATCCCGAGGATGTTGAGGCCGCGCAGCTTCGCGTCGTAGTAGGGGGCCGACGGGTCGAAGTCGCCTTTCATCCCCTGCATCTTCTCGGCGATGCTGGAGACCGCCCAGGTTCCGCCGGCGTAGGTAGGCGAACCCTCCTTGCCCATGCCGTCGCCCGAGGCCATGTTGGACCAGAAGTACGTGATGTCCTGAGCGATCTTCTCGAGGATCTCGTCATCGCCCACCAACAGCCCCATCCTCAGCCGCGGCGTCAGCGACGAGGTTAGCAGGTTGTCCCCGCCGCTCTCCAGGTTGTACGGATGTATCTCGTACTCGACCAGCCCGCGCTTGAGGTAGGGATCATCGTAGGGGGAGTCCGCCAGCCTCTCCCGATCGCCCTCCTGGGAGACGATGACGCGCTCGGCGAGCTGCGGCAGCCCCAGCGCCTTCTGCTCGTCCGTGTATGAGTCCCGCAGCAGGCAGGCCGCGTAGATCCAGTCGCCGACCAGGGCCGCGCGCAGGTTCCAACTGCCGAAGTAGTAGGTGAGCGAAGAGGTGCGGTCCCTCTGCTTGAAGTAGTCCTTCCAGACGGGATCGCCAAGCAGCGCGTCCCTGGGGTAGACACGGGGCCGGAAGCCCGGATAGGGCCGGTAGCGCCACCCGCCCTCCTCGGCGCGGAGGAAGTCACGCATTATCCCGCGGAACTCCTCGGGCGTCCTGCCGCTGGCGGCGGCGAGGTACTCATCACCCAGGTGCGCCCGTGTCAGCAGCAGCAGGATGGTCTGTGCCTGATGCGCGAAGCCCTCGCGCAGCTCGCGCCGCGGGTCGTCGTCCGGCAGCACCTTGTCGCAGACCTGGTAGGCCTCGGCGAGACGGGGTAGAACACCTCCGCTCACCGCTCTGATGATGTTGCAGTAGCACTTCCCCATGAAGTAGAACTTGCGCGAGTCGGTGTAGCCGTGGCAGACACCGTCCCAGTGGTCCCACGGGATGCCCCGGTGCGACTTGGTCCACTGCGCGTCGTGGTCCTCGCGCCAGACCTCGTCGGTGGGCATGCAGCCGTAACCGTCGTCGGGGTAACGCGGGTTGGGATACTTGAAGTGCTCGCGACCCTCCTCCTTGCAGTAGGGGCAGACCAGGTGCCAGGGATCGTCCAGGCTCCACTTGAAGTCATTGTAGTAGCGCACCAGGAACGGATGAATCGGGCAGCAGACCGAGTACTGCCCCATCGGCTCGAACTCGGGGAAGAGATCGCGGAGCGCCTCGTCGGTCAGGTGCGCGTAGCTCTGCGCGCCCGCGATGATGCCGTCCACCCGGGCCTTGGCCTGCTCGTCGCCCTTTGCGTAGGCGGCTGCGAGTTCCTCGATGGGCGTGTCACCAATGAAGACATGCGGCTCATCCGGAATGACGAGGCGCTGGAGCGCCTCCGGACCCAGCGGAGCTCCGGGCATGATGCTCACCTCGTCAACATAGAGCGTGCCTAGCTTCACGCCCTCCGCCTTGAACCCGTAGATCTGAAACTGCACACAGAAGCGCTTCACCTCGCCGCCCACGATGGCCGTCGCCTGGTAGTGCGTCCACTCCTCGTTGGGCATGGTCTTCCCCAGCAACCCGGCTCCGACACGGTCGTCGGCGGTCGCCTCTTCGGTAGACCAGCCCTTCAGTCCCACGTTCACCGGCCCGGCGTCGCCGCGCATCCACCAGCTTACCGTGTATCGCGTCGGCAGCCCGCGCTTAAAGAACCGCGCCTCCGCCGGCGGGACGTGGACGTAAGCGTTCGGGCCGGTGAAGCCGTTGGAGTCGCCCTGCACCAGCCCGACGTTGATGTAGTCCTCGCCCTCACGGCCCTTTTCCGTGCTGGGAGTGAAGGCCTTCAGCTTGAGGTACGCGCACTTGCCGTGATAGCCCTCCTCGGCCTGGCCGATCTCGGCGCTGGAGCCGCTGCCGTAGAGGTTCCAGTGCGCGAGCTTGCCATCAGCCAACTCCTCCGCGCCACCGTTGAGGGCCATGCTATCCTGCGCGAACGCTCCGCCCGCTGCCAACAGTAGCATGGCGCTCGCCACCACTACGCTTGCCCGAGCGAGCGGCGCCGGGGATGCGCCTGAGTCGAGCTTGGTTAGTCGCAACGCGAATACCCCCTGTGTCCACCTGTCGGCTGAACTCACGGTCCGATTCCATGCCCAACGGGGTGATACCTGCTCAGCAAGCGTGAAGCATCACACCAAGGCCCGCCGGGGCCAAGTAACAAAGCGGCCGCCGAGGGGTCCGGCCAGCGCGGCTCCGCCAAGCGGAGCCGCGCCCCGCGCGATGGCAGGCAGGCAAAGCCTGCTGGCGCGCAGGAAGCCCGACGTGGGACCACGTCGGGCTTCCTGCGCGCCACGGGCGTCTCTGACGCCCGCTGCCATCGCGGGGGGCGCGCGGGCGCTTCGCGCCCGCGCGCTGGCCTGTTGGCGACGGCGCATAGCTTGCACACATAGCTCTGCAGCTTGGCTCGACCTGTCTCGGGGTCAGGGAAGGAATCCATGGAGTCGGCAGGGAACTCTATCCTGTGGCCGGACGTCTAAGCGGCGCACGTGCCACCAGCCGCCCTGCGCGGCGCCTGAGGAGGGATGAAGAGTGAGCAGGAAGCTAGCCGTTGCGATTGCTATTGTCGGCGTTCTGGTCACGCTGGCTTACATGAGCGGCTGTGGTGGCGGAGAGGGCAATCCACCAGCGCCCGGGCCGGGCGACACCTCGAGCATCCGGGGCTCGGTTGACACCGCCGCGGGCAGCAGCTATGAGGTCCTCCTGGACGGTCGGGCGGTGCCTGGGGCCATGCAGGCTGACGGTAGCTTCGAGATCAACGGCGTTCCGCCGGGAGAGCACCGCGTGGCGGTGGTCGAGGCCGGCGGCCTGGCGGGGAGCTATGTGAGTGTCGTCGTGCGTGCGGGAGAGGACACACAGGTTCCGCCCATCGTCCCGGAGTTAGGCGGACAGATCGTCGGCATGGTGACGGTCCGCGACGAAGGCGGACTGCGCCCGCTCCCTGACGTTGAGGTCACCGCCCAGCCCGCCGATGAGGTTGTTGCTCTCGCCGCGAAGGGGGACGAGGGCGGGCCGAACGTCTCGCCGCCTGATGTGCCCGCCTTCAGCGCCTTCACCGACGAGCATGGCTCCTACATAATCCAAGCTGTGCCCGAGGGCAGCTACGTGGTCACGGTCGCGGCTCCTGAGTATGAGGACAACTCCCGGTGGACCTGGGTGGAGGCAGGACATACTGCGGTGGCCGACTTCGAGCTGCGTCCGGCGATTGACCCGGGGGTCGGCACCGTTCGGGGTCGCGTGGTGACGGAGACGGACGGCGGCGCGCAGCCCATCGAGGGCGCAACGGTGACCATCAGCAGCGATGAACCCTGGTTCGCAGAGCCGCCCAGCCTTGACGGTGATGGCTCCGAGCCTGCCTCTGAGGAGGGCGAGGATGGGGACAGCGGCTGCGACAACTGCCCGGAGCCGCCCGACGAAATGCCGCCCCCATGGTTCTACGGCGTCAGCACGCTGACCGACTCAGACGGCAACTACAGCCTGAACGCGCCGGCGGGCTACGGCTCGATTGAGGTCTTCGCGCCGGAGTATATGCCCGTCTGGGAGGAGATCGTCATTCAGGCCGACCAGGTCCTGGAGCGCAACTTCACGCTGGAGCCGTGGCCCGACGAGCCGCCGTTCCCACCTCCCGGACCGGGTCCTGTGCCTGTGCCGGAGCCGGAACCGGAGTGAGCAGTCCGTACGACATGCCCTGCCAAGGAGCGCCAGGCTGAGTGCGAACGCTGAGGATCGTGCTTCTCGGGTTGGCGCTTCTTGTTCTCGCCAACCTCTGGGTGCGTCAGGGCGCGCTTATTACCCTGAGCTGTCAGGTTGCGATGGCGGTGCCGCCGGTGCCTGCGCTGGCGGCCCTGCTGCTCTTGCTCCCTGCGCTGCGGCTGCTGCGGCGCGTCGGCCTTGACCGCCGCGAGCTCATCGCCATCTACTGCTTCCTCACGCTCGCCGTAGCGCTGACCTCCGGCGCCGCCATGCGCTTCTTCCTGCCTTCCTTGCCGACGCCGTTTTACTTCGCCTCGCCCGAGAACAACTGGGCGGACTTCCACGACCTCATCCCTACCTGGCTGGCCCCGCGCGACACCGACGTGGTGCGCGACTACTTCGAGGCCTCGGACACCGGCGCCGTCCCCTGGGGCGCATGGCTGATGCCTCTGAGCGCGTGGATGCTCTTCTTCGTGGCCTTCTACGGGCTGCTGATGAGTATCATCCTCGTCTTTCAGCCGGTCTGGGAGCGCGACGAGCACCTCGCCTACCCGATGGCCGAGCTACCGCTCATGCTCGCCGGCTACCGCAAGGTGACCCGAGGCCTCTGGCTGAACGGGGCCTTCTGGGTCGGCTTCGGGCTGATCTGCGTGCACACGCTGCTCAACATCCTCAACGCCTTCAACCCGGCGGTCACGGCCCTGGGCCTGGAGACCAACCTCGGCAACCTGCTGCACGAGCGCCCGCTGACCGCCCTGCGGCCCCTGGTCTTTCGCTATCGTCCCCTCATCCTGGGCATGGGGTACATGATGCCCAGCGACATCGTGGTCTCGACGCTGCTGTTCTACTTCGTCTATCTCAAGGGCCTGCAACTGGGCGGCGCGATAGCCGGGGTCGGCGTGCCCAGGTTCCCCCTCTACCGGGAGCAGAGCACCGGGGCCTTCGTAGGGATGGCCCTGATACTCATCTACGGCGCTCGCGCCCGCATCAAGGAGGTCTTCAGCAGGCTGGCGGGGAGGGGCAAGGGCTCACCGTTGCTGCCGGGGGCGTTGCTGGCGTGCGCGGCGATAGTCTATATCTTCTGGCGCGCGGCGGGCATGAACGGCACGGTGATCCTGGCGTACTTCGGGGTGATGATTGCCTTCGCCCTCTCCTACGCGCGGGGGCGAGCGGAGACCGGCTTCCCGCATCACTGGATCAAGCCGCTGGACCAGGAGCGCAACGTGCTCATCAACTTCCTGGGCACCCGGGCCCTCGCGCCGCGCGGTGACATGCGCACCCTGACGCTTCTGTCCACCACGCACTTCCTCTCGCGAGGCTATCTGCCGCAGCTTGTTGCGTTCCCGATGGAATCGTTCAAGATCGCTGGTCAGGTCAATATACCCCTGCGCAGGATGGTGCGGCTGATGATGCTGGCGGTCATCCTGGGGTCGGCGGTGAGTTGGTGGATGCACCTGTCGGCGTTCTATCAGTACGGGGCCAACGTGCTGGAGGGGGGTACCACCAGCGGCGGTCAGCGCGTGGCGCTAATGCGCCGCTCCTACGACGCCCTGGCCGGGTGGATGCGCGTGCCGGAGGGGCCGAACCCCAACGAGATAACCGCAACCGTCGTAGGCTTAGTCATCGTCGGCGCGCTGGCCGCTGTGCGCCGCGTCTTCATCAGCTTTCCGCTGCACCCGATGGGCTTTCTGTTCTCGCTGACCGGCGCGGGTGAGAACGGGTGGGCGATGCTGCTGCTGGTCACGATCGTTAAGAGCATCGTGTTGCGCGTCGGTGGCATGAGGCTATATCACCAGGTGCTGCCGTTCTTCCTCGGGGTAATCGTGGGGCACTTCTTTGCGGCCGGGTTCGTGTGGAGTCTGATCGCCAGCTTCGGCGGCGAGGGCTTCAACAAGTACCCGGTGTGGTTCTAGGGAAAGAGCCGGACGGATACATCTCCCGTGGGCCCGACATTCCTGTCGGGCAGCCCCTCGGCGATAGGCGGGGTCCCGACATTCCTGTCGGGCGGCCCCTCGGCGATGGGCGGGGGCCCGACATTCCTGTCGGGCGGCGTTCGGCGACAAGAATGTCGCCGCCCCGGGTGAGCCTACCGCCAGCCGTACTCCTCCAGCGCCTCGACCAACGCCAGGATGTTCTCCGGCGGCACGTCCGGCTGGATGTTGTGCACGGTGTTGAGCACATACCCGCCACCCGGGGCCAGGTCATCAATGCGCCGCCTCACCTCGTCCTTGACCTCCTGCGGCGTGCCATGAGGCAGCACGTCCTGGGTGTCAATGCCGCCCCAGAAGGTCAGCGCGTCGCCGAACTCGCGCTTGAGCCGCGCCGTGTCCATCTCCGCCGCGCTGACCTGGACGGGATTGAGTATGTCTATTCCCGTCTCGATGACCTCCGGGAGAAGGTCATACACCGACCCGCAGCTATGAAAGAATATCTTCACCTGCGGGGCTAGCTTCCGTATCAGCGCGAAATACTCCAGGTAGCGCGGCCTGAGCAGCTCCCGGAACCACTCCGCGCGGATCGCCGGCCCCTCCTGGTGCCCCAGGTCATCGCCGAAGTAGAAGACGTCCGCCCACTGCCCGACTGCCTCCAGGACCGCCTGCGCGTGTTCCAGCTTGATGCGGAGGATGTTGTCCAGTATCGCCTCGGTGACCGGCTTGTTCGCGATCAGGTTCATATAGCCGTCATTGAAGCCCTGAAGCCATAGGTCCAGCTCCAGGAAGCCCGCGCCATAGCCACCGACTATCAGAGCGTACTCGTTGGCCTCATGCACCTCCCGGCAGGCCCGGACCAGGCCGTCCGTATCGAGCGTGGCCAGCGGGTCCGGCCAGTCGTGCGCCTCCACCTCCTCCACGCTGGTCGCGCCTTCCAGAGGGTGGGCGTACATATCATAGTAGAAGCCGCCGTCGGTGGGCATGCGCCACTTCATCCCCCACTCGCCGGTGTACCTGTAGTAATGTCCATCGTCGCTCGCCTTCGCCTCAGGCCGGTCAGGGCGGCCGGGCAAGTAGAGATATGTGCTGCGTGTGTCTACGCCCAGGTACTCCAGCACCTCCTCATGGGGCGTGGCGAGCTGCTGGATGGGGTCGAGGATGGGGCGCGGTTCCAGGTCAGCCATGCCGATGGCCCTAAGCAGGTTGTCGTAGGCTATCCGATGGATGCCGGTGACGAAGGTGGTCCCCTGGTCGTACGGGACCCGATCCGGCTCCTGGTGGTTGAGCGCGGCAAGAACTCGCTCTCGTCCGGTCATCACACTGTCTCCCTTATGCGTATCCGTTCTGTAGGTCGGGCTTTCTAAGTCTGTCCGCCGCAGCCTTCTCGTCCCCCGTAGCCTTGGCGCAGGCGAAGGCAAAGGCAGGCCCGCCTCGTTCATCGTTCGAGAGGGCGTGAGTGCAGTCGGGCTGGAAAGCCTCTCCTACGCGCTTGCCTTCGGGCAGCACCACAATTCGTGTGCGTCAGGCAGGGGATTGGGTTGAGGACCAGTATTGATCCCAGCGGTGATTGTCCACCAGCAGGCGAAGCGACAACAACGCCTCGGCGCCGTC
>JALGVE010000104.1 GCA_029820045.1 Candidatus Zipacnadia bacterium
AGGAGCCTGCTTCGCCGAGGCTTCGGCGCCCCAGGTTGCGACCTACGGGTTTTCCCCTGTGCCTGGCGGGGCTGAAGCCCCGCCCTCCGTACGGCGTTCCCATCGCGTCTCGCGGGTAGCGGGCCGGGCTGAAGCCCGGCCCCTCCAACGGCTCCCGGCCCGGGCAGGTCGCGCTTCCTAGCCCGACTCTCAATGCGGCGCGACACAGGTCCCGGCCTTACTCAGAAGACCTCACACGCACCAGCCAGCTAAAACCGATGCTCCTGGTACCCATGTCGCGGCAACGTGATAATGTCCGGTTGGCGCCAAATAGAAATGTCGGGTTTGCTCAGGCGGTGTCACGGTAACGCAGACGCCCTTCCGGCCCTTGAGCGGGACAGCTACGGCCCAACGACAGGTGCGCCGTTGTTCCTCCTCATCACGATTCCAGACGTTGCCCCACCCGGGTACGCCTCTAGGGCCTGTGCCCCTCGTGAGCCCTGCCGCCAACGGCCTCAGCCAGCGCCTGAGCGCGAGCGACGTCCTCTTCGATCTGACGGACAAGCGCCCCCTCGTCCGCGAAACGCTGCTCCGCACGCAGCCAGCTCAGGAACTCCAGCTTCAGGGATGCGCCGGCAAGGTCCGTCTGCGGCCCGATGACGTGCGCCTCAATGACCCTCTGCCCCCTGCCAAAGGTGGGAGCAGTGCCGATGTTGATTGCGGCGGGGCGAGGCTGCTCTATCGCTGTGTAGTCCGCTGTGACTCTCGCGGCAACACCCGCGTAGACGCCGTCGCGCGGCACGAACTTCTCCGGCGGTATGCGCACATTCGCCGTCGGGAAACCGAGAAGCCTGCCGACGCCCCGTCCCTGCATCACCTCGCCGAAGGCAGCGTAGGGCCGCCCCAGCAGTTCACGCGCCTCGCTCACCCGGCCCTCGGCAAGTAGTTCCCGCACCCAGGTGCTGCTGACCCGTCGGTCGTTGACCATTTGCGGCCGCGGCGCTACCAGGTCCACGCCAAAGCGCCGCGCGAGTTCGCCCAGCAGACGAATGTCGCCCCTGCGTCCCGCCCCGAACCGGTGGCTCTCGCTGGCGTAGAGGCATACGGCGTTAAGCTTGCCGATGAGAACCTCGCTGACGAAGCTCTCCGGCGGCATCTCGCGGATGGTGCCGGGGAACTTCAGGACAACGGCGAGGTCGAGGCCGAGGTCCTCGAAGAGGCAAAGTTGCTCTTGCACGGGTGTCAAGCGGCGACCGGGCTGCCTCACGCCATCTTTCAGCTCGCGAGGACTTGGGTCGAAGGTCATGGCCGCGACCTCGACGCCGCGCTGCCGGGCCTCGCGCCGAGCCTGACTGAGAATGCGAGCGTGGCCCAAGTGCACGCCGTCGAAGGCTCCCACCGCGACCACGCGCGCCGCCCCGCCCAGGTCATTCCGCTCCAGGCCGAGAACCCGCTTCACAGCGCGTCGCCCCCCTCGGCGGGCAACGAGCTTCCCATGAATACGCGCCTCGGCTGCAGCTCAGCGCCAGCGTCGGACCGTACTACCTCAGCCACGCATAGAAGGCAACCCTCAGGCGAGAGCACGGCTGCCATGTCAACGTCAGCTATCTCCGGCGCCGCCGGCCACCTGACCCCGTGCCGGAGAGCCTCAGCGCCTTCAGAGGTCACCGTCACCTTCGGCATCTCGCGGAGCGCGTCAGCGGGGGGCGTGAGCAGTTCCCGCAGGCGGTCCGCGGCTACGGCCGCCTGCAGCTCCTCCAGCGTGGAGGCTTCCGCGAGGGTGTGCTCGCCGACGGCGGTGCGCACCAGAAAGGACAGATGGGCCCCGCAGCCCAGCCTTTCGCCAACCTCGGCCGCCAGGCTGCGTACGTAGGTGCCCTTGGAACACTCTATCTCAACGACCGCGCGAGGGGCCGACGCTGCAGCCGTCCCGGAGGCCTGCTTGCCCTCTGGTTGTGAGGCCAGGGGCGAGCCCTCGGCTGGGAGAGGCTGCTGGGATGACCCCGGCTGGAAGTCGAGCAGCTCGAAACGGTCCACCCGGACAGGGCGCGGCTCGACCTGAGCCCTCTTGCCCTCCCGCGCCAGCTCGTAGAGCCGACGACCTTGATGGCGCACTGCCGAGTACATGGGCGGGGCCATCTCCAGCTCTCCGGTCAGCCCCTGAAGGGTCTCGCGAAGCTGCTCGGCGGTCACGTCGTCTGCCCGAGACCTGGAGGGGCCCGGTACGATGACTCCCTCACCATCGAGGCTATCGGTGGTGATGCCCAGGGTGATCTCCGCGCGGTACACCTTGCGTGCAGCGGTCAGGAACTCACTCAGGCGGGTCGCCGCGCCCAGCATCAGGATCATGACCCCGGCGGCCGCTGGGTCCAGGGTGCCCGCATGGCCTACCTTGCGAGTGCGGGTGATGCGCCTGACCTCATCCACCAGGTCGTGAGAGGTGATGCCGGGGGGCTTCAGGACATTGAGGACACCGTCAGGCACCTGCCTCAGCCTCCCGCAGCGCGCGCTCGATCGCGCCCAGGATGCGCGTCTCCACCTCTTCGAGGCGCCCGTTGACAGTGCAGCCGGCTGCCTCCTTGTGACCGCCACCGCCGAATTGTGCAGCGATCGCCTGAGCATCAGCGTTGGCTGCGCGCAGGCTTACGCGCCAGACGTCCGGCTCGGTCTCCTTGAGCAGCGCCGCCACCTCGACGCCCTGAACGTCCCGAAAGGCGTCAATGATGCCCTCTGTGGCATCGGGACCGGCGCCGGTGGCCTGGAAGTCATCTCTGGAGAGCGAGCCGACCAGCACGCGGCCGCCCAGGAGCGACCGCAGCGAACACAGCGCTCGCCCTTCGAGCAGCGCAGCCGTCAGCGGGCGCTGTGTGAATACGCGTCGGGCGATGTCCTCCGGGTCTGCGCCCGCCTCGACAAGCTCCGCGCCCAGGTGCAGCGCCGCCGGTGTCGTGTTGCTGAAGCGGAAGCCACCGGTGTCGGTCGCCAGGCCGCAGTACAGGCAGCTTGCCGTGGGTCCACCGACTCTGACGCCCAGCTCTCCGGCGATTTCGTACACCTGCGCGGCGGTAGCGGGGGCAGAGGGGTCTATGTAACGGAGATCGCCGAACGCCTGGTCGCCCTGGTGATGATCCACATCAGCCACGACCGGCGCCGCGAGGATGGCATCGCGCAGACCGGCCAGGCGCTGCGCGCCGTCGCAGTCCAGCGCAATCGCCAGGTCGGGCGCTTCGGAGGGCAGGCACAACTCGACAGCGTCGGCGCCTTCCAGAAAGAGGTAGCAGGCCGGCACCGGATGGGGGAGAGCCGCATGCACGGTTTTGCCTAACTTCAGGAGGATGAGGCGGAGGGCGAGGATACTGCCCACTGCGTCGCCGTCGGGGTTCTCGTGCGAGGCGAGGTGGATGACCTCTGCGGCACCGATGGCGCGCGCCATGGCCGCCGCTTCACTGCTCTGGTTCATCGCCCTGATCCTCGCTGGCCTCGAGCTCCGCGGCCTCGGCTCTCAGTAGCTCCTCGATGTGCTGGGCCCTCTCTGGGGTATGGTCAGGGTGAAAGCGTATCTCAGGCACGTAGCGCAACTCCAGACGCTCGCCGATGAGGCGCCTGATGAACTTACGGGCGCGCTTAAGACCGGTGAAGGCATTCTCCATCGCGTCCGGTTCGCCGATGGCGCTGAAGTAGACATCCGCGTGCTTGAGGTCGGCCGACATGTCAACACCTGTGATGGTGACGAAGCCGATGAGCGGGTCGTCTATCTCGACATCTACGATTCTGCCGATCTCCTTTTGTATCTCGCGGCCGACGCTTTCCATACGATGAGTGGTCATGGAGATCGCTTCCCTGGCGAGGCAGGCAATCAAGCGCACCGCTTCCATGAGGGCCATCCCGGCGCTCACGATGCGACGCGGTTACAGTATCGTTACCTCGCTGCGCTCGGCGACTACGCGTGGCTCGCTCTCGATGAGCCTCAAGGCCGCGTTGAGCACGGTATGAACGTAGCTGGTCTCATTTGCCACGCAGGTCACGGCGACGGTGATTTGGTGCGGGGTGCCATCGGGGCCCAGCTCCGCCACGGACACGTTGTGGCGGTTCGCCAGGCGCTCCAGGAGGCTCTTGACGACGCGGCGCCGGTCCTTGAGGGTGAGAGCGTCGGCGATGTAGAGATCAACGCTGAGCAGCCCCACGATGGCAGTCACCGACGACGCCCCTTTTCTCCAGGCGCCCAGGTGAGAGTCTAGCCGGTCTGCTGGCTGGCCTGGACGGTCAGATTGCGGGGCACCTCGACCTGGGCGATGATCTCGATCCTGTCGCCCTCCTCCCAGCCCCTGAACTCGGGCGTGGCTATGCCGCACTCACCGGGCGCCTCCACCTTAGCGACGCTGTTCTCGAAATGTTGGAGGGAGCTGAGGGTGCCCTCGAACACGACCTCATCACGTCGGCGCACTATCATCCGCGCGCCGCGTTCGGCGCGGCCCTGCACTATCGCGCAGCCGGCCACGACCCCCACGCGGGAGATCCTGAAGACTTGCCTCACCTCGGCATGTCCCACGGTCTGTTCCTCGTAGATCGGCTCGAGCATGCCCACCATCGCCGCCTGGATGTCGTCGAGAGCCTCGTAGATGACGTCGTAGGTGCGTATCTCCACGTGTTCATCCTCAGCTATGCGTTCAGCGGCGGGGGAGACCTGCACGTGGAAGCCCACTATGATGGCGTCCGAGGCGACCGCCAAGAGCACATCGGACTCAGTGACATCGCCCAGCCCGCTGTGAACGATGTTGATTTCGACTTCCTCGAGCTGTGTGTCCAGCTCCATGAGCGACTGCTCCAGAGCCTGGGCAGACCCGGACACGTCGGCTTTGAGCACGAGATTGAGGTCCTTGACCTTGAGTTCGCCGAGTTCGCGGTAGAGGTCACGCAGGCTGACGCGGGCCGTGCCCGCCATCTCGACGCTGCGCTCCGCCACGGCCTGCTTCTGGGTAATCTCGCGCGCCTGCTTCATGCTCTCTGCTCTGACCATTATGTCTCCGGCCAGCGGCACCTTGGAAAGGCCGACGACCTCGACCGGATGTCCGGGCCCCATCTGCTTGAGCGAGTTGCCCCGCCAGTCGTTGAGGCCCCGCACGCGCCCCTGAGAAGTCCCGCAGACCACAACGTCGCCCACCTGGATCTGGCCGTGGCGCACCAGCACCGTGGCCACCGGCCCCCGGCTCTCGTCCATCCCCGCCTCAACTACGACGGCGGCGAGTTCTGCCTCGGGGTCAGCCCAAAGCTCCTGGATCTCCGCCACCAGCAGGATCATGTCCAGCAGCTCTTGCAGGTTCTCCTTCTGGAGGGCAGAGACGGGGACAACGATGGTGTCGCCCCCCCAGTCCTCGGCCACGAGGTTGTGCCCCAGCAACTGCTGCTTGACCTGCTCCACATTCGCGCCGGGGAGGTCAGTCTTATTGAGCGCGACTATGATCGGAACATCTGCCGCGCGAGCATGGCCGATTGCCTCGACGGTCTGCGGCATGATGCCATCGTCGGCGGCGATGACAAGCACGACGATGTCCGCCACCTGTCCCCCTCGCGCGCGCATAGCGGTGAATGCCTCATGCCCGGGCGTGTCAATGAACACGATGCTCCTGCCGCCGGCCGAGACCTCCGATGCGCCTATGTGCTGGGTAATGCCGCCGGATTCGGAGGACACAACATCAGTGTCGCGAATGGCGTCGAGCAGGGTGGTCTTCCCGTGGTCAACATGTCCGAGCACGGCGACAACGGGCGGCACGTCTACGGCGTGCTCTGGGCGCTCACCGGATGCGCGGCGAGCAACGTCGGGAAGCGCGGTGGCGACCTCTTCCTCCGCCTCTTCCTCGTCCTCAAGCTCCGCAAGCTGCTCCTCGAGGCTGCGCAGGCTCTCAGGGGCCGCCCAAGGTGGGGCATCAATGAAGACTTCCTCCTCCTCCGTCTCAACTTCCTCGGCTTCCTCAGCTTCCTCAGCTTCCACCACTTGCTCGGTCGGTGCGGCCACCTCCTCCGCTGCAGCGGTCTGAGCCGGGGCCGCTGGCGCTTCCGTCACCTTGGCCGCTTCAGCAGCCACCTGCTTCTCCGCCTCTTCCCTCGCCTCGCGCTGCTTGCGGGCGTCCAAGGCCTGCTCGGAAATGAGTTCAGCGGCCGCCTTTGCGGTCTCCGGGTCAATGCTCGAAGCAGCAGAAACGTCACTGACTCCCAGCTCACCGAGGACCTGCATCAGAGCCTCGCTGCGCAATCCGAGTTTCTTCGCGAGTTGGAAAATCCGAACCGCACCGGGCAAAACCAACACCTCCGCTAAGCTACGTCTCTGCAACCTCGTCAAACTGCCGTGCTCCCCGACCCCAACTGTCCCCCAAGTCGGCCTGCGCCTGTGTCCGCTTGGTGGGCGGAGACAAACTCAGGCGAAAGCCTGCCTTCCAGCCCTCTAAGCTCCCAGCCCGACATAGCCGCTAATCGTCAGAGTTCGATGGTAATCGTTCCAGCTTCCAGGTCCTCCAGGGTGGCCTCGCCACCCAGTAGCAGGTCACGGATGACGTCGGCCTCCTCCTGAGTTATGCTGCTGGCGTGGCTAGTGACCTCCAGGCCCTCTTCCTGCATAATCTCAACCAACTCACTGCTTGGCACATTAACCTCACGCGCCAGCTCGTAAACACGAACGCGTGCCGGCCTGGCCTCCGCCTCGGGGGCGACCGCCTCGCCAGGCTCTTCGGCTTCCGTCTGCCATTGCGTGTGGCTGCGGATGTCAATGCGCCACTGCGCAAGCTGGGCCGCGAGTCTGACGTTCTGCCCCCTTCGGCCAATGGCGAGGGAAAGCTGCTCATCCGGCGCAATAACGATTGCCGAACGGTCCTCCTCGTTGAGAACCACTTGGGAGACCTTGGCAGGCGACAGCGCACTCTTGAGGTACTCCTGTGGGTCCTCCGAGTAGCGCACGATGTCAATCTTCTCGCCTCGTAGTTCGTCCACAATTGCTTGCACGCGCGCTCCCCGATGGCCCACACAGGCGCCGACGGGGTCCACCTGCGGGTCGCGTGAGCACACGGCCACCTTCGAGCGGGCCCCCGCCTCGCGCGCCACGGACTTCAGCTCGACGATGCCGTCGTAGACCTCCGGGACCTCCTGCTCGAAGAGCCTGACGACCAGCCCCGGATGCCGCCTTGACAGCACGATCTGCGGATTCCTGGTGGTGCGCCGCACATCCAGCACATAGAACTTGAGCCGGTCACCAAAGCGGAAGGTCTCGCCTGGTATCTGCTCATGGGCCGGCAGCAGCGCCTCCGTGCGGTTGATGCTGACGAACACATTGCGGGCGTCCTTGCGCTGCACCTCGCCGCTAATCAACTCACCCACGCGATGGCTGAACTCATCATAGACGATCTCTCGCTCGGCCTCACGAACTCTCTGCATCACGACCTGCTTGAAGGTCTGGGCGGCGATGCGACTGAACTCCGCGGGGTCCACCTCGTGCTCCTCGTAGGTCACGCCGGTCGTAACAGGAGTTTCGCCCTCCGCCATAGTCGCTGCGCCCTCGTCCGCCTCTTCCTCGGTTGCGATAGCTGCTCCGACAGGCTCAACCAGGCGCCGCGCATACATCGTCACCGCGCGGCCCTCGAAGTCAATCTCCAACCGTATGTCCTCGTTTACGCCGTATTTCTTTCGATAAGCGGAAGCCATGGCCGCCTCGACGGTCTCAATCAACGCGGGCATGGGTATGTCCTTCTCGCGCTGAAGCTGTTCGAGTGCGTCAATAAACTCGCCGTCCATCGCCTTCAGCTCCCTACAGTAACACTGTGCACTCAGACGCTCTCCGCGTCCCAATCGTATACGAGGTGTGCCTCCTCCACGTCGGTCAAGGCAATCTCATGGGCTCGGCCCTCGACCTCGAGCAGGACATGCTCGTCGGCGACACCCCGCAGCAACCCCCGCTCTGTTGCTCGACTCCCCCCTGGTGAGCGGTAGCTGACAGCAGCCTGCTGGCCCTTGAATCGCTCGAAGTCGCTATCGCGGGTGAGCGGTCGGTCCAAGCCCGGCGACGAGACAACGAGCGTGTAGGACCCGGGTATCGGGTCCAGCATATCCAGCAGCAGTGACAGGCGCCTGCTCATCTCCTGGCAATCGTCGGCGGCGACGCCGTCCGGACTGTCCATCAGCACAGTGAGTGTCCGCCCGCCCCCACCGCCGCCGAACTTGAGCTGCACCAGTTCGTACCCGAAGTCGCCGAGGGTTCTCTCCACCTCACCCTCGATTTTCCGCACCACCGGATGCTTCTTGATCCTCATCTTGCCTCAACTCGGCTAGCCCGACCGCCACCTACAGGTAAAAAACGGGGAGTGGGCCACAAAGCCCACTCCCAGGAGATTCATACCTGAGATGTGGTTACGTCGCTGAGTATTATATCCCAACTACCGCACAAATGCAAGACCTTCTGAGCGTTCCCAGGAGCATCGGTTTTCGCTGGCTGACGGGCGTGCAAGCTTCTTTTCGGTGTAGGGCGTCCCGCCCATCGGGCGGGATGCCGGGCCGGGGCCGTATGGACGCGCCCCATGGAGGGCCCGGGCAGCTCCGCG
>JALGVE010000105.1 GCA_029820045.1 Candidatus Zipacnadia bacterium
TGCTCCTGGAGTGTGACCAGGAGCCTGCTTCGCCGAGGCTTCGGCGCCCCAGGTTGCGACCTACGGGTTTTCCCCTGTGCCTGGCGGGGCTGAAGCCCCGCCCTCCGTACGGCGCTCCCATCGCGTCTCGCGTCTCGCGGGCCGGGCTGAAGCCCGGCCCCTCCAATGGCTCCCGGCCCGCGTAGGTCGCGCTTCCTAGCCCGACTCTCAATGCGGCGCGACACAGGTCCCGGCCCTACTCAGAAGACTTCACACCCACCAGCCACCTAAAAACGATGCTTCTGGGTGATGCGGTTACGTTCCCTCTCTTGTGTAAGGGGGTGGGTGTGTGCTCTGATGCTGTTGTGTTGGTGCAGTGGTGATGGGCGGGTTCCAGACAGAGCGCGCCGCGCTGAACTACCGACAATCTCTGCACGTACCCCTCATTCACTCGGACCTGCAGAGCAGCGCGCGCACTCAAGAACCGGCTGTCGGGCCAGACAGGTCTCATGTGCAGCCGCGGGGAACCTCGCGTTGCGCGCAGAGGACCGACAAGCATGGAAGGGGAAAACGCGCTCATGCGACCGGTAGTCTTGTGCTCACTGCTGCTGCTCCCGGCAGTCTCCCTTGCGCAGACGGAGACCGTCAAGGTCGCGTTTGATAAGCCCGGCGACCGCGATGCCTGGCTTGCCGACACGGATACCTGGATCATCGAGGATGGCGCCCTGCGGCAGACCCAGGAGAGCCTGCGGGGCACGCTCTGCTTCCTGCCCAGGTGCTTCTCAGACCTGACCATCCAGGCGCGGTTTTTCATCCATCCGGTGGGCAGAGGCGTAAAGGCTCCGGGCCTCATCTACCGCGCCATGGATGAGGAGACCTTCTACTACATTCACTACGACAGCAAGAACAGCCAGGTGGTGTGGGTACGCAGCGAGCCCGGCCTGGGATGGACCTCCGAGAACACTCATCGCCACCGTCCCGTCACCATCTCGGAGGGCGAATGGCACACCGCGAAGGTGGAGGTGGCCGGCGCCACGCACAAGGTCTACCTGGATGGCGAGCTGCTCTTCACCCAGGAGGATGACAAGCTCACCAAGGGCGTGGTGGGCCTGCGTTGCGGGCAGGGCGATGTCAGCTTCGACGACTTCCAGGTGACAGGTATTCCAGCCACGCTTGAGGAGGAGTTTACCGTGACCAAGGTACCTTACATGACGGTCTGCGCGGATGCGGGCGCGGGCGCATATGAGGCCTTCCCGGACGTGTGCCGCACCAAGGATGGCGAGCTGCTCGTCGTGTTCTACGCGGGCTACACTCATGTTTCATTCCCCACCGATGACCTGCCCAAGGGCGGGCGCATCTGCATGGTGCGCTCGCAGGATGAGGGGCAGACCTGGAGCGAGGCGGAGGTGGTCGTGGATACGCCGATTGACGATCGCGATTCCTCCATCACCCAGCTCGGCAGCGGCGACCTGCTGGTGACTTACATGAGCTATTACGGCAGGGAACATGCTCCGACACACGAGGTCTTCACTGTAAGGTCCAGCGACAATGGTGCGACCTGGACCGAGCCGAAGAAGGTGCCGGTGCCCTTCGACGGAACCCAGGCCGTCTCTGAGCCGGTGACGGAGTTGGAGGACGGGACACTGCTGCTGCCGGTCTACGGTCGCTACCTGGACGCGGACTATCAGGGCTCGCCCTGCGCAGTGCTACGCTCGCACGATGGGGGAGAGAGTTGGCCCGACTGCACGGTCATAGAGCCCGTGGCGGGCGAGAACCTGCATGAGCCGTCCATCGAGGTCCTGCCGGACGGGCGCATCTTCATGCTGATCCGGCCCGGCATGTACTGGTCGGTATCGGAGGATGACGGTGTCACCTGGTCGCCGCCGGAGGAGTTCGGTATCTCCGGCGATGCGCCTTACTTACTGCTCACCTCGCGCAACATCCTCCTGGCCGGCTTCCGGCACCATCCGACAAGCAGCACCTCGCTTGCCTACAGCACGGACTTTGGAGAGACCTGGCATGGGCCGCAGATCGTGGACCATGTCATCGGCGGTTATCCGAGCATGGCGGAGCTACCCGACGGGCGGGTCATCTTCGTGTACTACACGGAGGGCTCTGGCTCGGACATCCGCTGCGTGTTCCTGAACGCGACCGCCGACGGCGTCGAGGTGCTGCCGCTGGCCGAATAGCGCGCCGGGACTTGTCAGAGGGCGCAGGCGTACAGTAGAATCCTGGCAGAGGACGAGGTAGACGTACGGCTCGTGGGCGGATTCGATGAACGAGAGCGAAAAGGGCCTGAAGGTCGCAAGAGAGCTGGCATCGTGGCTGCGCGAGCGCTTCGGCGAGCGCATAGTGGAGATCCGTGTCTTCGGCTCAGTGGCGCGCGGCGAGGCGGATGAGGATTCAGATATAGACATGCTTATCCTCTTCACGTCCATGCCGTCACGCGAGGAGCGAGATGAGATATCGCGGCGCTCCTATGACCTCGACCTCGAGCACGAGACAGTCACCCAGTGCATCATTCAGAGCACTGACCGGTGGGAGAGCCCGATGATACGGGGTAGTCTGTTGCGAGCCGTCGTTGATGAAGAGGGGGTGCGGGTATGAGAGAAGGAGCTGTCGAGCGCGCGTGGGACCGCATGTCGCACGCTCTCGAAGCGCTTGAAGCGGCGCGGCTCCTGCTGGACGCCGGAAGCCTGGCGGCCGCCATCAACCGCGCCTACTATGCGGCCTTCTATGC
Organism: Candidatus Zipacnadia bacterium; assembly: GCA_029820045.1. GTDB lineage: Bacteria > Armatimonadota > Zipacnadia > Zipacnadales > UBA5352 > JALGVE01. The sequence continues at coordinate 2,720 of JALGVE010000105.1, forward strand.
CGCGTGCGCGTTGCTGGAGACGCGCGGCATGGGCGGCCGGAGCCACCGGGGTTTGCTGACCCTGTTCGGCCGCGAGTTCGTGGTCCCCGGGATTATCGCACGCGAACACGGTAGGGCGCTCCACAAGCTGTTCGAGCGCCGCCAGGAGGCCGACTATGGCGTCTTCGTTGACTTTGACCAGGAGACGACCGCTGACCTAGTGGAAGCAGCCGAAGCGTTCGTCACCGACGCGCGCGAGTTGCTTGAGCGTCTCCTCGCCGACAGATCGTAACGAACAGGTCGCGCTTCAAGACCCCACCATCCTCACCGCCGTCTGCGCCAGCGTCGCAGCCCCGGCAGGTAGCACTACCTCGTCGTCGAAGTCGAAGTCGCTCCGATGCACCGTAGAGACGAAGCCCTTCGCCTCGTCAAGTACGCCCAGCCTCGCCATCGCCGCCGGAACCCCCGCCTTCGCAAAGAACGCGAAGTCCTCACCTCCCAGCGATGGCACCGCAAGCTCGTGCACGCGGCCCTCGCCGAGGGTTTCACGCGCGGCCACCTGGATCGCGTCCAGCACCCCGTCGTCGTTCCTCAGCGGTGGATAGCCCTCCTCGATGCTGACCCGCAGCTTGGCCCCCATCGCGCCCACGAGCTTGCGCAGGTCCTTCTTGAGGAAGTTGATGATAGCGGCGCGGCTCTTCGGCTCAAAGGTGCGGATGGTGCCGCTGAGGTTCACCTCGGGCGCCAGGATGTTGGAGCGGCTACCGCCCTCGATGATTCCGAAGGTCACCAACCTGCGATCTATCGGGTCGGTGTGGCGGGCGATGAACTGCTGGATGGCGATGAGCGCCTGGGCGGCCACGGAGATGGAGTCCACGCCGGTATGCGGCCGCGCCGCGTGGGCGCTGACGCCCTTGATGGTCAGGCGGACCTCGTCGGTCTGCGCCGTGATGTATCCACGATTGAGGCCGATCGCGCCGCTTTGCAGGTCGCCGAAGACGTGCAGGGCCGCGATGGCCGAGACCTTCGGCCTTTCCAGGCAGCCATCCTCAATCATCTTCAGTGCTCCTGCCGAGCCCTCCTCGCCCGGCTGGAAGATGAGCTTAACGTTGCCGGGCAGCCGCTCGCGCATCCCGTGCAGGATCGCCGCCGCTCCCAGCAGGCAGGCTGTGTGACCGTCATGGCCGCACGCGTGCATCAGGCCCGGCTTGCGGGAGGCGTACTCGGCCCCGGTCTCCTCCGTCATCTCCAGGGCGTCCATGTCCGCGCGCAGGGCGACGGTCTTGCCGCGCTTTTTCGCGCTGCGGATGAGGCAGACGACACCCGTCTCGCCGACGCCGGTCCGTATCTCATCAAGCCCCATCTCCCGCAGGCGTTCGACTACGTAAGCCGCGGTCTCATGCTCCTCCATGCTCGGCTCGGGGTACATGTGAAGGTGACGCCGCCACTCGACCAGCTTCGGCCTGAGCTTGAGCGCGGCATCGTAGACCGGGTGTCTCCGTCTTCGCGCTGCCAGCGGACTCAGTCCTCCTGTCTATGTCACCTTCTGAAGAAACAGCAGCTTGCGCCCTGGCACAGTCCACTCACTTCCACGGCTTTCCGTCTGCCGGTCCCTCCACGTGTCGGAGAGTGCTACCGTCTGCTCGCTCTGCCCGAAGTTCGCCAGCACCAGGTAGGTCTGTTCGTTGGCGAATATGCTTGCTACGGTATCCTCCGGCAGGGGCGCGGCGAAAAGCGGACCTTGGGTGACCTCCAGCCAGACGCGCGTGCGCTCGCTCACCATCGGCCGGTACAGGTCGAAGTAGTCGAGCCAGACTTGCCGCGCCTCGGGCCTGCCCGGGCAGCTATCCCACCAACCGTAGCTGTGCGGCCCCTCCGGGTGCTCCTGGTAGTGCTGCCACATGCACCTGCAGTGCCGCGTCCAGAAGCAGTCCTCGCCGCGACGGTAGTTCATGCCCTCCACCACGGCGCGCTCGCCGGTCATCGGCCGGCCGTCCACCCGCAGCGGGAACTGCATGTACGGGATGAAGTGCAGATACAGTTCGTCCTCCTCCACGACCTCCGCGCGGCTCATGTCCGGGCAGGGCACGACATAGGGCTCCGCGTTCTTGTCATGCTCGCGCAGCTCATCGAGGTGCGCCGCGCCCTCGCCGATCCAGAGGTAGTCCCAGAGCGGGGCGCCTGCGCTGAAATCGCGAACTCTGGTGTGCAGCTTGAAGACGCCGCCGCGCGCATGGCACATCTCCATCACCGTGCCAACCAGGTCCTCGAAGGCGGCGTGGGAGACCTGGCCGGGCGGGAGGTTGGAGGCGTAGATGGGCTGGCCCTCAGCGCTGGCCGAGGGATAGCCCGCGTCATCGTAGAGGCCGTCGAAGCCGTACTCGTCGAGTATCTGCTCCACGCGCGGCAGCAGATACTCCCGCCAGCCGGGACTATCCGGGAAGCAGCGGGCGTAATCGAAGTAAAGCTCGACCAGGTGCCCGGGCCCGGCCCACTCCTCGCGGAAGTCGGGGTCCGTGGCCTCGAAGTACCCGGTGGAGATGTAGGGGATGATCTTCATGCCGAGGTCATGCACCGCATCCACGAACTCGTGCAGGCCCTCGGGGTCGTGGCTGGTGAACTTGTCGGCGCCCAGCACGCGCTGGGAGTCGTTCCAGTCCTCGTGAATCTGTATCAGCTCGACGCCCCTATGCGCGAGGAGCTTGAGCAGCTCCAGGTCGTAGTCGGTGGGCCGGATGCTGAAGGGCTTGGGATACTCTCCCAGGTTGTAGACGACCTGGCCGGGCAGGTACTCTCGCACCGTATGCTCGCGCAGGCACTTGCGCACGGCTGCCCGGGCCCACCGGAAGTTGGCGAGTCGTTGCCGCTCCGCGTTATCGCTGGTGAACTTCATCTTGTCACTCCTCAACGTGTCGCCGAGCCTTGCCCGGCTCGGCTTGCTCGCAATGCCGCACTATCTCGCTCGCGTCCATCCCTGCCAGGCCGAGCTTCGCCAGGCCGCGCCGCGACTCTGCGCGGAGGTCGCGGCCCAACAATGCCGAGACGATCTGCACGACCGCCGCTATCGTCGGCAGCTCTACCCCGAACACCTCGCCTAGCTCCAGCATCGTCACCAGCCCGCAGGCGACGTCCTCGGTCAGATAGCGATGCTCCAGCGAGGCCGGCCCGCCCAGCCCCTGGAATCCTGCACCGTCACGGTAGCATTCCAGGTAGTCGGCGCTATCCGAGTATCCCTGGCGCAGGCACATCTCCGGTTCGGGCAGCAGGTCAACTCCAACCGCGCGCCCCAGCGCCAGGCGCTCCTCATCCAGCGTCCGGATGAGGCCTGCCACGGCCGGCGTCACGCCCTCCGCGTAGAACTCCCACTCGCCGTCCACCCGCTGAATCAGGCCCGTGTTCGCAAGCATGATCGCCGGGTGGATGACCGGGTTGCCGTTGCTCAGCATCGTCTCCAGCACGTTCTGCGCCGGGACCAGGCCGGGAAAGACCGGCTTGAGGAGGCTTACCACCCGCAGCGTCTCAGCCGCGGGCAGGGCCGCCGTCTTCACCAGCTTGACGCGGCGCTTGATGAGCACTCCTCGGTCGCCGGTGACTCGCGCCGCGTAGGTGAGGGTCGAGGTCTCCGCGATGGTCGGGGCCGTTCCGCGCCTCTCGCGCAGGATACGAGCGAACTCCAGCGCGCCGCCCGTGCTGCCGGGGTTGACGACCACAATTTGCTCGTCAGTGACTACCTCGGCCAGCAGTTCCGCGATCTCCGCGTGGCCCAGCGCCTGGGTGACGACGAGAATGACCTCCGCGCCCTCGCAGGCCTCCGCGAGGTCAACGCCGACCCAGTCAAGGTCCACGTGAGCTTGTTCGACGCCAGTGACGGCCAGGCGCGGCTTCTGCATCAGGGCCGTGATGTTCTCCGTGAAGCTCGGTAGCTCCCACAGGCGTGCCCGCCAGCCGTGCAGCGCCAGGTCGGCGGCCGCCGCCCGGGCCCCGGCTCCGCCGCCGAGCACTGCCGCTCGGCGTATTGCAGGCTTGTGGGTCACTGCAGGCCTCCGTTGCCCGCGTCTGTTCAGCGTGCACGAGAGAGGCGATAAACGACAGCCCCCTGCCGTTTGTGCGGGCAGGTGCCCTCACCTGCCCAACCTCGGGGCAGACGGGGGCGTCTGCCCGCACAGGCAAGTTCCCCTCCCGAGAGCATTCCCCTCTTTCCGGGCGAACGGAGGGTTACGCGGCAGCGCCGCGAAGTGGGCAGGACAACAGACAGACTGTCCTTGCGCAACGACTGCCGGAGGCAAACCAATGGACAAAGTCAGAGTAGCAGTGATCGGCTGCGGCGGGATCAGCCGCGCGCACATCAACGCGCATCTCGCCGAGCCGCGCTCGGAACTCGTCTACTGCGTAGATACTGACGAGGATAAGGCGAAGGAGAAGGCCGAGGCCGCCAAGTGCAAGTGGCACACCGACTACGAGGCGATCCTCGAAGAGGTTGACGCCGTGGACATCTGCACGCCCGTTCACCTGCACGCGTCTATGACCATCCGCGCCGCGCAGGCCGGGAAGCACGTCATGACCGAGAAGATCATGGCCCGCAACCTCGACGAGGCCGAGGAGATGATTCAGGCCACCGACGAGGCAGGCGTCATCTTCATGGTCGCCTTCGTGCTCCGCTACCGCCGCGAGTTCATGTTGATGCACGACATCTGCACCAGCGGTCAGCTCGGTCAGATACACCAGGCCTACGTCCAGACCTCGATGATGCTCGGCCGCGTGGCCGACTGGCGTAAGACCGTCGAGATGTTCCCCATGGGCGCGCTGATGAGCCACGGATGTCACTACGTGGACCAGCTTCAATGGGACGTCGGCCCCATCGTCGAGACCACCTGCATGGGGAACGCCTTTACCTTCGCCGAAGAGATCCCCGGAGGCGACGACACAGAGGTCATGATCAACCGCCACGAGAACGGCGCGGTCAGCGCCTACGTGGAGAGCTGGGCTACGCCGTATCCCCTCACGCGGCTGAAGCTGGATGTCTACGGCAAAGAGGGCTCAGCTCGCGTCGAGTACCTGGCAGACACCCGTCGCGTGGTCGAGGTCAACAACGGCGACGGCTGGGAGCGCGTGTGGGAGTACGACCCGAACAAGGCGGAGCTGATGGACGTCTTCGGCGGCGCCAAGGACATGCACGGGCAGATAGCGCACTTCATCGAGTGCATCCTCGACGGCAAGCAGCCGCTTACCCACGGTCGCGAGGGCATCAAGCCGATGCAGGTCATCGCTGCCGCCACCGAGGGCGAGAAGCGCGGCGAGATCATCAACGTGCAGGAGTGGCTGAAGGAGCGGAAGCAGTGAGAATGCACGGGGCGCATCATAGGAGAAAAGGCTCTCTGTCGTGCGGGTAGATGCCCTCCCTATTCCCGGGAAATGCGAGTGGGGCCAGAGGGGCGGCTGCCGCCCACCGGGGTGCCGGGCACGGGCCGGATACGGCCGTGACGGAGGGGCCGCCCGAACCCCGCCCGCAGGGCGGGGTGAGGCCGGCCCGCGTCTGCCACTAGGTACCAAATCGGATGCTACCTGGGGCACACCAACGTGCAGTGGTTGTG
>JALGVE010000106.1 GCA_029820045.1 Candidatus Zipacnadia bacterium
GAGGCTGCTGGAGCCGGTGACGAGCCCGGCGGTGGGGCTGAACTTCGACCCCGCTAACTTCCGGCACGTCGGCGAGGACGCGATGTCGGCGCTCATGGTCACCGAGCCCCTCATCAACTACAGCCACTGGAAGGACGTGCGCTACGAGGGCGACGAGCCGGAGTATTGCGCGGTCGGCGAGGGCGTGATTGACTGGCAGCCGATTGTGGAGGCACTCGTAGCGTCGGGCTTTGACGGCTACTGGGCGATCGAGTATGAGAACGTCGCTGACGTCGAGCGCGGCGCGAAAGACAGCCTGGAGTACCTGAAGGGGTTGGTGTGAGCGAAGGGCCGCCGATGCGCCTGGTGAGAAGGCAGCGCAGGCCCCCATGCAATCCTCTATCCATGGGGAGATGACAGAGAATGCTCGCGACCACGTACCAGCGTTACGTGGTGGCGCCCGAGTTGACCACCACGGTCAGCGTGCGGCTGCCGGGAGATGTGGTGGCCGGCCTGGACCGAGTTGCGCGCGAGTGCGCCTCAGCGCGTTCCGATGTGATCCGCGAATATCTGGCTGAGTCGCTACCCGAGCAGTACCTGGAGGAGATTTGACCGCGCGAACACTACGCTGCCCCATCCGGAGGGGATGGTCATGGCGGACGTCCAGCTCTTGCGCACACCGTGGGAGGAGGAACTGAGGAAGCTCGCCGCTTCTGCTGTGCGCCAAGTGCGCGTTTGTGCCCCCTTCGTCAAACGCGAGGCAACCGAGAGCCTGCTGGATGCGCTCTCATGCGGAGTGCATATGCGTGTGGTCAGTTGCTTCAATACGGGCTACTTCCATCGTCATTACTCGGACACGGCCGCGTTTCGCGATGTCCTGGACCGCAGCGGCCAGGTGCGCAACTGCCAGCAGCTTCATGCGAAGCTGTATCTCTTCGACGAGCAAGCGGCGATAGTGACCTCCGCGAACCTGACCGGGGCCGGCCTGCTGCGGAACTGGGAGTACGGTGTCGTCCTGAGGCGGCCCCAGTTGGTGGACGAGGTCGCGGAGGACTTCGAGGAACTGTGGTCCGCTCATGAGGATGCCGACATAGACGCGGAAGTGCTGGACGGGATTGACGAAATCGTCGCGTGTATGCCGCCCCCGCCTCGTGAGCCTGAGGCGCCGATACCCGAGCGCCTTGAGTTGACCGTTGACGAACAGGACGTGATGTTGGAAAAGGCGGCTGAGGCCATCATCGAGTCTCTGACCGGGTGGAAGCGTGAGGTATTCGAGGTGCTCCTCGAAATCGAAGATACTCACTTCTCGCTGGCGGAAGTGTACGAACGCGCCCCCCGGTTTGCCGCGCGCTATCCGGACAACGAGAACATCGAGGCGAAGATAAGACAGCAGCTTCAGTTCCTCCGGGATCTGGGTCTAGTAAAGTTCGTCGAACCAGGGAGGTATAAGAAACTGTGGACATGACCGATTTCATCTTTTTCACCGAGGAGGGCTATACGTTCCAGCCCGGGTCAGAGGCCATTGAACCCGACATCGAGAACCTGCAAGTCCTTGGATTTGCCCGGGGGGGAGGACCGGAAGAGGCCTTTCGTGTAATGCTGCGCGAGAGGCCGTGGCTTCTCGACACGACATTTGAGGGCACATGGTGCTTGGCATTGGCCGAGGGTAGGGAGGCGATGCGGTGGTTCAGCCTCGCGCGGCACAAGGACAGGTGGCGGCGCATACATGAAGCGACAGGCGCCCACGAGTAGGGCACACGCACAGCCAACGCCCGTGTGTCCGCCTCCTATCGCCGCGCAATGTGCTCGGCCCGCTCCAGGTCCTCAGGCGTGTTGACGCTGAGGAAGAGCACCTCCGGGTCGCCGAAGACATCCAGTTCGGGGCCCTCGACCCAGCGCGTACTGACGGCCTCAAGGAGCTTCTGCGGACGGCGGTCTCCCGCGGCCAGGATCCCACGCGTCGGTTCCAGACACGTGCTGCGATAGACCGCGAACAGGGGCTCGGGGCCACGGTCGGTGCGAGGCGCCACGGCATCGAACGTTCCTTTCCAGCCGAGTGCTTGCACTCGCCCAGCCCCGGCCAGTTGTGCCATATACGCCCCCAGCGCGGGACTAAGGAAGGGCATGTCCCAGGCGGCGACAAGCAGCACCGGCGCGGGAACCACGCTCAGCGCCCCCGTGATGCCGGCCAGCGGCCCCGCGTCCGAGACCTCGTCGGCAACCCACCTCGCATCGAAGCGTTCAGCTACCTCAGGATCGCCTGCTACCACGAGTTCTCTCACCAGGGGCCGGATCGCCCCGTAAGCGCGCTCGGCGATCGCGACATCCCCGACCTCCAGCCAGCCCTTGTCAGGCGACAGCCGGGTTCCCTGGCCGCCGGCCAGGATCACGCCCGCAGCCGCCGCAAGCTGCAAGGCCTCTGGCCCCAGTACCTCCCATCCCAGCACCGCGGCGATGGCCCCCGGGAGAACCTCGCGGCTGGCCTCAGTCACCTCAACGACGCGCACGTCGTCCCGGGCCAGGATACTGTCAACGAACTCCCCCCGGCGGTCGCTCAGTACGCCGAGAAACGGCTTCTCCCCGCTCAGGCAGGCCTCTAACTCCGCGCGGAAGGCCTGCGTGCCCTCCTCCATGCGGCCGATCTCGTCTGCAATTACAAGGTCGGCATCCCGCCGCGCCGATTGCAGGGCGGCGACGCCCAGTGTCTCGAACGCCTCCAGGTCCACACGGTATGGCCCGAACCGAGGGCCGAATGTAAAGTCGCGATGCGCAACAACCCGCTCCGGCCCGGCCAGGTCGCGCAGGAGGTGGCCCTCAGTCTGCTCGCGTGGCCCCAGGCGCTCGGTCACGTAGCCGCCGGCGCGTGCGCTGGGCAAGAGCTCCAGAGCGCGGGCGATCACAGTTGACTTCCCGACCCCGCGCGGCCCTGTCAGCAGCAGGTTGACCGACATACCTCACCTCCCAGCCTGGGATTGCCCACGTCAAAAGCCTTCGGCGAGGAGGTATAGGGCACCTGCTGGGGGAAGTAGTCTCCGCAAGATGGGGCGGCGCCGCCCCGGCTGGCCGGGGCAGGTATGTGACGGGGCGCGGGCCCGAGCGCAACTGGGCAGCATCGCAAATCGTGGTGACGGTGAGCGTTTCTCGGTGCTTGCGCCCATGGATAGGGTTATGGGGGGCAAGTGGGTTTGCCGAGACTTGCGCGCACCGAAGCGGGAGAAGGCGGGGCGAGGTCGGCTCTCCTACGCGACAACGACTTGAGTTCTTGCCTGCAACTGGAGGAGCATCGTTTTTGCGGGGAAGCCTGGGGCTGCGCTGTAGGGCGGGGACCTGTTTGTCCCCCGTAGCCTTAGCGAAGGGGGGCCCCGCTCGCCTGCGGCGCGCCACGGGTGCGCGCCCTACATACGACAGCGGCGCCTGCGGTCCCGCCGAGGCGCGATCGGCGCAATACCCCGGCGAGGCCGTCGAGCGACAGGGCAAAACCGATGCTCCTGGCCCTGTCATCGTAGCGCAGGCGCCCTCGCCTGCGCACATGCGCCTTCGGCGCACCGAGTTGTCCCGCGTAGTCCCGCCCAAGAGCGGGAGGGGCGCCGACATTCCTGCCTGGCCGCCGTAGCTTTCTCGTCCGCCGAAGCCTTCTCGCGCCCCGTAGCCTTGGCGAAGGGGGAGGCGAAGGCGGAAGCGTAGGTGGGTCGGCGGCCGTCTGTCATTCCGGGCGCCAACAGCCTCCCGCGACCCCGCCCCAGGGCGAGGTCGCGCCTCCTGTAGAGGAGGGCATTGCGCCTCTCTCGCGACAGCTAGGCTTAGCCCAGTACGAGCGCCGCCAGTTCGTCGAAGCTGCTCTCCAGCCGCGCGTAGAGTCCCTGATAGAGCGCGTAGTAGCGATCATAGAGGGCGCGGTGCTCCTCATTCACATCCGCAGTCTCCACCACGCGGATGGTCGCCGAGCACGCATCCTCCACCGAGTCGTAGATGCCCGCCCCGACCGCTGCGAGCAGCGCGACTCCGTAGGCCGGCCCCTCGTCCACGTTGATGAGGCTGTGCGGGCGCCCCGTCACATCGGTCTGAATCTGTCGCCACAGTTCGCTGCGCGCTCCGCCGCCCGAGGCCCGCACCTGCTCGACCTGCACGCCCATCTCCTCGATGATGCTCAGCGAGTCCCGCAGCCCGTAGGCGACGCCCTCCATCACCGCGCGGATGATGTGTGCCTTCTGGTGCCGCAAGCTCAAGCCGAAGAACACCCCACGCGCGTTCGGGTTCGGGTAAGGCGTGCGCTCCCCGCTGAGATAGGGCAGAAAGACCAGCCCCTCGCTACCCACCGGCGCCCGCGCCGCCTCCTCGGTCATCAGCTCATAGGGATCGCGGCCCATCTCCTCGGCGGCTGCTCGCTCCTCGGCGCACAGCGTATCCCGCACCCACCGAAGGGAGCCGCCCGCCGAGAGCATCACGCCCATCACATGCCACTTTCCCGGCGCCGCATGGCAGAAGGTGTGCGTGCGCAGCCCCTCGTCCATCACAGGCGCATCCAGGTGCGCGAAGACCACGCCCGAGGTGCCCGTGGTGGAGGACACCACGCCCGTCTGCACGATGCCGTTGCCAACGCCGCCAGCCGCCTGATCTCCTGCGCCCCCCACCACCAGCGTTCCCTCCGCCAGGCCCGTCTCCTGAGCCGCCTCGGCAGTGATGGCGCCCGTCACCTCAGGCGACTCGTAGACCTCGGGCAGCAACTCCGGCGACAATTCCAGACGCTGCAGGATCAGCTCCGACCAGCGTCGCTCCGGCACATTCAGCAGCGAGGTGCCGGATGCGTCGGACACCTCGGTGGCGTACTCGCCGGTCAGTCGCAGGCGCACGTAGTCCTTGGGCAGCAGCACCTTGCGCACACGCTCAAAGTTCTCCGGCTCCTCCTCCCGCAGCCAGATGATCTTGGGCGCGGTGAAGCCGGTCAGCACCGGGTTGCAGGTCTCGGCGACCAGCTCCTTCTCGCCCACGGTCTCGGTGATGGTCTCGCATTGCTTCGCGGTGCGCTGATCGCACCACAGAATCGCGGGCCTGACGACCTCATCCTTCGCATCGAGAAAAACCGAGCCGTGCATCTGCCCGGACAGCCCCACGCCCTCGATGGCCTCCCCGCTGATGCCTGCCTCGGCCATCGCCTCGCGAATGCTCGCAACCGTCCCTGCCCACCAGTCATGAGGGTCCTGCTCAGCCCAGTTAGGACGCGGCGTGTCGAGCGGGTACTCGGTGACGCCGCTGCCGATCACGTTGCCCTGCTCGTCAATGATCAGAACTCTCGCGCTCGTGGTGCCGACATCAATGCCCATGAGGTATGTCATGGGACCGACCTCCGACTTCTGACTACCGACATCCGACTAACGGCAACGGCGAACGACCAACAACATCTATCCTACAGGGCCGCCGACATTCCTGTCGGCGGCCGTCTGTCGTGTCCCAGTGGCGAGCGCCCCCCCCACCGCGACGACCTTGCGCGACAAGAATGTCGCGCCTCCAGGGCTACGGCGGACAAGTTGCCCGCCTTCCCTACGTCTTCTCGATGGCGACGGGGGCGCCTGCACTAACCTGGCGCAAGACGGTCACGTCCCCGTGCATCTTCCCGATCACGGTGACCGGGCTGGCAGGCCGTATCTCCTCGGCAGTGCTCATCGGCGTCTGCCCGAAGAACATGCAGAACGCCGAGCCCGGGGGCCAGTAACCTAGGTCACCCAACTCCACCGTCGCCTGCGCCTTCTCCGCCGGGCAGTGCACATCAACGCTGAAGTAAATCTCCTCACCCCACGTGTTGGCCTCTGCTTCGATGGGCAGCGCCTTCGCGATCATCTGCGCGCAGCTTGTGTCATTGAGTTCGCCTTCAACCGTGACCTCACCCGCAGTTATCTTGATCGCTGTCGGCATAGTCACCCTCCCGTAGACCAAGGCACCTGCTCACGCGTACTGCCGCAGGTGTTGGAGCGCCTTCAGGAAGCCCTCTTCGCGGCCCAGCGCGCGGTCCTCGTGTTCGATGCTCAGCACCCCGTCGAAGCCGTTGTCCTTGAGGCGCGCGATGTAGACGCCCCAGTCAATCTCGCCGTATCCGGGGATCACGTAGCGCCACCAGCCGCGCCCGGACTGATTGCCCATGTAGGCCTTCTTGTGCGCGAGAATCTCGGTGTCCTTCGCGTGGCTGTGAAAGATGCGGTCTGCGAACTTCTCCACCGCGTACAGGTAGTCAATGTCCTGCCAGACCAGGTGCGAGGGGTCGAAGTTAAGCCCGAAGTTCTCGGCCGGCACCTGCTCGAACATCAGGTCCCACTGCCCCAGGTGCTCGATGTTGGTGGCGAACCAGTTCTCCAGCGCGATCTTCACGCCCTTCTCACCGGCCTCCTCGGTCAGTTCGCGGAAGAAGGGCGCGGCGATCTGCTCGATGGTCTCCTCGCGCTCCATGCCCGCCGGCGGCAGGCCCGCAGTGCAGCAGACCACCTCGATGTCGTTCGCGGCGGCCCTATCCACGGCGGTGCGCAGATACCCCTGCATCTCCGCCCGCTCCGCCTCGTCCCCGGCGCTGATGTTCAGGTAACAGGCGAAGCCGCTGATTGCCAGGCCCGCCTCGCGCACCTGGGCCACGGTCTTGCCGAATGCCGCCTCGTCGTCGTGCACGACATTGAGGTGCTGACAGCCGGGCCTGACGTCTATCTCCAGGCAGTCAAAGCCCGAGTCGGCGGCGAAGCTGACCACGGTGTCCATCGTCTCGTTGCGAAAGGGCGCCGTCAGTATTCCCACATCCATCGGTGTCATCTCTCCCTTGTGTTGCTCGTCAATCATTTGCGACCGATCCGCGTCCGGCCAGGAAGCACCGCGTCATCTGCTCAGCCGTGAAGGCTATCATCTCTTTCGCGCGCGCCGGCTCCATCGCCTTCTCCAGCGGCATGGGCCCGGTCAAGATGCAGGCGAGGGCGTCGAAGCCATGGTCATGCAGCGTGCTCGCCTCGGGAGCCACGCTCCCGCCCAGCGCGATGACCGGCACCCCCGCGCGGCCCGCAACTTCGCTGACTCCGGCCGCAGTTTTGCCGAAAGCCGTCTGCCGGTCTACCCGGCCCTCGCCCGTGATGACGAGGTCCGCGCCCTCCATGCGTTCGGGAAGGCCCACCGCGTCAATGACGATGTCCACTCCCCGCTCCAGCACCGCCCCGCAGAATGCCACCAGCCCAGCTCCGAGCCCACCCGCAGCGCCCGCCCCCGGGAGGTCGCGAATATCCATGCCCAGGTCCCGCTGCACGACGTCCGCGAAGATGCGGAGGTTGCTGTCGAGGAGCTCCACGTCCTCCGCCGAGGCCCCCTTCTGCGGGCCGTAGACGTGCGCCGCGCCACGCTCACCGTAGAGCGGGTTGTCCACGTCGCAGGCCACGCGGACCTCCGTCTCCACCAGCCTCGGGTCCGCGTCCGCCATCTCGATGTTGACGAGACGCGCTAGCTCCCCACCGCCGAAGCCGATGCTGTCGCCTTTCTCGTCGAGCAGCCGCACACCCAGCGCCTGGGCCATCCCCGCCCCGGCGTCGGTGGTAGCGCTGCCGCCGATGCCGATTATCAGCTTCCGTCGCCCACGGTCGAGGGCTGCCTTCATAAGCTCCCCGGTGCCGCAGGTGGTCGTCACCAGCGGGTCACGCTCATCCTCCGGCACCAGCGGCAACCCCGAGGCGGCCGCCATCTCGATGACCGCACTCTCGCCATCGCCCAGCAGCCCGAAGGTCGCCTCCACCGGCTCGCCGAGCGGGCCTGTTACCTGCTCGGTCACGAGCTCCCCGCCCGTGGCATCCACGAGCGATTGAACCGTGCCCTCTCCCCCATCAGCCATCGGCGCCTGCACCAGCTCGAACTGCTCATCAATGCGCCCGAGGCCCTCCGCAATCGCCTCACAGACCTCCAGCGCGGTCAGCGATCCCTTGAACGAGTCCGGTGCGATGACGATCTTCACCAAGCTCGACTCTTCCCTTTCTCGAGGCGGGAGGCCGGAAATGACAGACCTGAACCGTTCGTGCGGGCAGGTGCCCCAGGTCCGCCGTGGCCCCGACCCCTCCCCCGTAGCCTTGGCGAGGGGGGAAGGGGCGAAGGGGGCTCACCTGCCCAACACCTGGGCGGACGCGGGCGCCACTTCCCAGAAATGCAGAGGCCTCGGCAGACGCTCCCGCCCATCCGCGCCCGTTGGGCGGGACAGGGCGGGCGGGACCTCCGGAGGGGCCGCCCGAGGGCGCTTCTGCAACTGCAGAAGCGCACGAGGCCGGCCCGCGCATAACGACTGCACTTTGTCTGCCCCCG
>JALGVE010000107.1 GCA_029820045.1 Candidatus Zipacnadia bacterium
CGCCGATGACGCGGTCGCAGGCAAGCTCGACAGCCGCGCCGACATCTCGCAGTACCAAGGCGACTACGCTCAGATTCTCCAAGGCGTCAACAATACGCTCGACGCCTTCATCGGTCCCCTGAACGTGGCCGCCGAGTACATCGAGCGCATCGGCAAGGGCGACATCCCGGAGGCCATCACAGACGACTATGCCGGCGACTTCAATGAGATCAAGAACAACCTGAACGCGGCCATCCTGGCCCTGAATGCATTGATCGCCGAGTCGGCCCGGCTCGCCGATGCCGTGGCAGATGGCAAGCTGAACGTGCGCGCCGACATCTCGCAGTACCAGGGCGACTACGCCAAGATCGTCGAGGGCATGAACAACACTGTCAACGCCATGGACGAAGCGTTGGAGCCCGTAGCACGCGGCGTCGTCCAGATTGCAGAGGCTTCCGGCCAGATCAGCACCGGCAGTCAGAGCCTCGCCGAGGGCGCTGCCGAGCAGGCCAGCGCGCTGGAGGAGATCGCCTCAAGCCTGGAGCAGATGTCCTCGATGACCAAGCAGAACGCTGGCAATGCCGACGAAGCCACAAAAAGGGCAGCGAGGCAATGGAACGCATGTCCGCGGCCATAGACGACATCCAGAAATCCTCGGAGGAGACCAGCAAGATCGTCAAGACCATTGACGAGATCGCCTTCCAGACCAACCTGCTCGCGCTCAACGCCGCGGTGGAGGCGGCTCGCGCCGGCGATGCCGGCAAGGGGTTTGCTGTGGTGGCTGAGGAGGTCCGCAACCTCGCGCAGCGCAGCGCGGAGGCTGCCAAGAACACGGCTGATATGATCCAGGAGGCGGTCAAGAACTCCGAGGGCGGCGTCGCCATCAGCCAGGAGGTAACCGAGGGCTTCCAGGAGATCACGGATGGGATAGCTAAGGTCAACAGCCTGGTGGCTGAGATCGCCGCGGCCAGCAACGAGCAGGCCCAGGGCATCGAGCAGATCAACACGGCCGTGGCCCAGACGGACCAGGTCACTCAGCAGAACGCGGCCAACGCCGAGGAGTCGGCCAGCGCGGCTGAGGAGATCAGTGCCCAGTCTGACGAACTCCGCAGTATGGTTGACAGGTTCACCCTGAGCAACACCGTCAGCGGTGCGGCCCGCGCCACGGCGCCGGGCCACGCTGCCGCCCCCCACAAGCCGGCGGGCGCCTCACTGAAGCTGGTTAGTGGAGAGAAAACGCCGGCGGCCGAGGAAGTAATCCCGATGGATGAGGACGATAAGGAGGCGCTGGGAAGCTTCTGACATCGCCGGTCCGGTGCAAGCAGTGCCGGTGAGAAACCCGCGGCCTGCTTCGTCGTTCGCCTTTGTGGCGCCAACGAGCGTATGCCCCGGTCTTGGCCAAGCGGGGGGTTCCGGCAATCAGTCATCCTGGTTGAGCCCCAGGTGGCTCCCCTTCCTGCCGGCGCCCCTCGCTACGGCCATAACCCGTTCAAGGCTCTCTGCCATGCCACAAGCACTGCGCCGCCGGGCAGGCCTGCTACCCGGTCAGCTTGGACGCCGGCTGCACTACCTCGTAGGTCTGCTCGATGGTGATGGACTGCCCGGGCGCGAGCTTCACCTCCGGCGAGTAAAGCTCCAGGTTCACGCGCCCCTGTTTCCCGTCCCAATTGAGCAGGCACTGGCCGAGCTGCTCCCGCGCCGCGCGGTTGACGATGGCCAGGTCAGCCGCTTCGTCAACAACCGCCCACGCCCCCGCCGGTATCTCATTGCCGCGCAGCCAGACCTCCTTCTCGGCCTGAGGGTCAGCCGGGTTGGCGAGGCTCAGCGTTCGCCACGTGTTGTCACCCTGCCGGACGCGGACGCTTGCCCTCCGCGTAGAACCCACCGCGAATTGCGGATGGATGCGAAGGCAGGCGGTGTGTCTCGTGCTCGAGATGTTGGTGACCGTCGAGGTGATCTTCGCCAGCGGCTTCGCCGCGTCAAGCTCGACGCTCCGCGTGAGCCGCAGGCCGTTGCGCAGATTCGCCTCCATGGTGATGGCGCGCGCGCTCCTGTCCTTGACCGCGTAAAGCTCGTTCCACCCCGGTGAGCGATATCCGCTCTCGCTGTACTCCTCGTAGCCGCTGGCGCCGGGGCGCCAGGCATTCTCCTCTCCCACAAGGTGCAGGAGGTCGCGGCCGGAGGGCAAGAGCTTCAGCCGCCAGATGCGCCCGCCCATCTCCGGTAGCACGGACATCTCAAGCGCACTATTGCGCAGCCGTTCGATCTGCACCGCCCTCGGACGGCGCGGGATTGACGCCAGCCAGGCATCGAGCGTCTTCAGTGGGCCGCCCTCGCGCACCCGAGTGACACCCTCGGCGCGCGCGACCTTCTCGAAGCGATCCGCCAGGGCGGCCACGTTGGTGCCGCCCTCCTGCACGAGCTTGTCGCCGCGCTCGGCGAAGGTGGCGCCACGCGCCAGGGCGATCTGCGCGTACATTATCGGCAGGCGCGCCACCTGCACCCTGTGCAGGAGCTTCGAGTCGTCCTTGACAGCTTCCTCTGCCTGGTCGAACAGCTCGCGGGACTTCGCCAGGACCTCGGGCGTCAGATAGCCGACGCTCGGCGGCGAGTAGATGCGTACGTGCATGTTCGGAATGCTTTGCGCCGACTGCTGCACCACGTTGATGTACTCCCGGACGTACTTGCCGCCCGCCCCGTAGTAGGCCGCACAGAACTCGTCAATCGCCTTGTCGGTGTCATAGCTCGGGTCCCACAGAAGCTTGGCCATGAGATAGCTGCGCAGCTCCTGGAACTCCGAGCCCTTCGTATAGTAGCACGCCTCCTCATAGACACCCTTTACTCCGTTGTTGATGAAGAAGTTGATGTTGGGCTTGAGCACGTACAGGTTCGGGAACGGACAGATGCTATGCGCGTAGTTGATGACGTAGTCCCAGATGTAGAGGCGGTTGCAGATACGGTTCCAGCCCTTGATATCCCTCACGAAGCTCGCGTTGTAAGGGTCGGTCGCCAGCGGATGGATGAAGCAGCACTCGATACTGCACAGGCGCACCGCCACGTTTGGCCGGGGCTTCACATGCTTCGGCGGCTTGCGCGTGTACTGGTAGGCCAGCGTGTCAATGATGATGTTGGGGTAGTCGTCCTTGATGTTGTCGGCGATGGCATTGACGAAGTGCAGCAGCGGCCCGCTCTGGCTGCCCTCCTTCTCAGCAAGGGCGCTGCAGTTCGGGCACTGGCAGTAGTTGTGCCAGTCGTTCTGGGAGACGGAGATGATGGTCGCGTCGGGCGCTTCCTCGATCCATCGGCGCACCGTCTCTGTTGCGATCCGCAGGACGTCCGGGTTGGTCAGGCAGAGCTGTGTGTGCTCCGGCCCCACGCGCTTGCCGTTGATCTCCGAGTAGTACTCGGGATGTTGGGCGAAGTACTTCTGCGGGGGGACAAGCGAGTTGAAGGTATGCACGAAGCCCTTGTAGCTGATCTTGCCGCCGTGGGCCTCATCGAGATGGTGGGAGGTCCCGTTGTACTTGTTGCGCACTGCGAAGTCACCCGGCCGCGAGCTGGGGTAATCGGTCGCACGGTACTCCAGCGGCGGAATGTACCGCTTGTCAATCTCAGGGACCTCGATGGTCCCCTCCGTGGGCCAGGTCGAGCAGTCCGGCGCGAACCAACGGCATCCCAGGTAGTCCTCCAGGAAGGTGTAAGTCGCATAAAGCACCCCGCGCTTGTTCCCGGCCAACACCAGCGAAGGGCCAACAGTCTTAATGTGAATGCCCTCAATCCCCAGGCTGTCGAAGTCTATCTCCGGCGCGAGGGTCTTGAGGGCGTTACAGTTGCCCACCAGGATGGGCGTCAGGCCTCCTGCGAGCTTCTCGTAGCGGATGGGCAGCGCCTCGCCGGTGATCAGCTCCAGGTGATACCTGAGGTCTTTCGCAGCATGTCCCTCCTGCGGGGTAGGATCATCGGGAATGACGATGACGTGGCTGTCAGGCCCGAGCGCTTTCCCACCGATCTTCACCACGCAGTGGCCGAGCGAGGCCCTGCGGGCCTCAAGCTCGTCCCCCGCCTTACTCACCTCTTCCATCGCGAGCCGAACCTCCTTTGCTGAGGGGCTGTTGTCCGGGAGCTCCTGAAGCAGGCGGCTGGTGGCCTCGCGCGCATAAGCGATGTTCGCGGCAGCCTCGCTCACCGTAAGCAGGGAGTCGCCGGTCATCAGAAGATGGCCGAGAACCAGCCGGAAGCTGCGCCCCGCGCGGTCCAGGCCTGGATTCGCGATGACCGCCTCCTTGCAGACCTCCAGCTTATCCTCGTCGCTCATGCCCTCGGTGATCTGGTCAAACCTGCGCAGGCCATCGTGGTACGTGGGGCCGCCGTAGGCGACCATCTCGACGACAAACGGCCGTCGCTCGGCGACGTCATCGGTCTTGCGCGCAATCAGACAGGCAATATCAGTGCGCGTGAGGCCATCCGTGAGCGGCAGCAACTCCCTCGCCTTGTCCATCTTGCCCTGCTGGATGTACCAGCGCGCGAGGAGCTGGTCGCCATTAGGACTGCGCTTCGCATTGGCCTCCATGCGCGCCATGGTCTCCTCAGGCTCGGCGATCTTCTCCACCACAATGTCGTCCACCCATGCCTCGGAGTTCTCCGCATCAATGTAGGCCAGCGGGTGCACGTACATGTCCTCATACGGCGACACGAAGGTCAGCTCTATCTTCGTCCAGTCCTTGAGCGTCTCGATGGGGCGCGAGACCGCGAAGGACCATTCGTAGTTGTTCCACTGGTAGCAGTAGGGCGCATAGAAATTGCCCTTGCTGATGTCGGCCTTGACCCACTCCGTCACGCGGTAGCGCGCGAAGGGCTCGACCGCCAGCTTATCCCCGATGTAGCCCCAGTGATTCCTCTTACCGACCTTCAGGTGTCCGGCCTTCTCGCCTGTGCGCGCGACGCCAGCAACGCCGCTGGCCTCGAAGCTGGGGTCGGGATAGAGGTTCGGCCCAGCGCCCCAGGAGCTGCAGCCGGCGATGAGGAGCGTCACAGCAATAAGGGGGCAAGCTCTCTTAAGCACCATCTTGCTGACCTCCAGTATGTGCGCCTCGTTATCTATTCCCGTGAGATAGCCGTCTCGCAAGGATGGTCGCTTTACTCCGGTCGCTGCTTCCAGAACATGACCTCCCCCTCGCAGCCCTGCTTGTCGGGTGGGCTGTCCTTGGGGCAGCCTCGGATGTCGGCCACCACGAAGTAGCGGAGCTTGGGATCGTGGGCGGCGAGATCGAAGTTGTACACGTTCGCGCGGTTGCTGTACGCCGCAGTGCCCTCGTGCTCGTCTGTGACGACCGGCGTCAGGTTCTCGGGAGCGTCCGTGGTCGCACTCATGAGCGAGGCCCGGTGGATCCCCAGCCCGTACCATCCGCGCCGGTAGACGAACTGCACTTCGTACGTCCCAGGCCCTGCCAGCAGGTCCGTGACCTCCCAGCGCTTCGTGATCTCCGGCCCTTCGTCGAAGTCCTCAGTCTTCCACACGCCGGCGCGCACCTTCCGGTAGGGCCTGCCCGGGTCCTCAATGCCGAACTGAGCCAGGAACCTGCCGATGTCCGCGCAGGTCTGCTCGGTTACCTGAATGGTGTCCTCAAGGCGGCTCGGGCTCGAATCGGGCGCGGCGGCCTGCTGCCAGGCCCGTAGGCCCTCGGTGGTCTGATTTGTCGCCGCATCAAGCGCGGCCATCTGTTCCGTGACTGTCTGCTTCTCCTCGTCAGCAAGCTCCTTCTTCTTCCCGATAGCGTCACCAAGTTGGTGGATGGTCTTGAGCATCTTGACGTAGCCTTCGATGACTCGTGTCTCGGCGATCAGGGCGGGATCGCCGACCTCCTGGGCCAGCTTCGTCGCCTCTGCGCAGGTCTGAAGGTCGCTGGCGATGTGCTCTTCGTCAGGCATGTAGCGATAGGGCCCGCCGCCCAGGGAGGGGACATTCCCGCCGGCCAGCGACTTCGCCGCGGCCCCAAAGAACCAACTGTACGGGACCCGCGCGCCGTAGACATCCCAGCCCACCGGCCCCAGCATCACCGCCCAGTCTGCGGCCTTCTCCGGGTCTGCAACGCCTTTCCGGGTGAAGTAGGCAAGGGCGAACTCCCGCTCATCCCGACCGTGCGCGTTCCACGACCACTCTGCGGCTGCGTTCACATTGAAATCGTAGAAGCGATTGTCCGGCGTCGCGTATCCGCAGAGGCATTCCAGCTTCTTGTCCACGAATTCGGTCATTCTGAACTTGATGAACTGCGGCCCGCTCCAGGGGCACACGATCCGCCACGAGGCGGTCAGTTGCGGGTAGCAGCCCAGCCACCCGCCGTTCGCCGCGTACTCCTCCAGCAGAGGGTAGATCATCGGGTTGCGCGAGGAATCGTAAGTCCTGCCGCCGTCGTAGTAGGTGATGCCGATCTCATCCGGGAGCGTGGCGATGACCTGATCGTTGAACTCGTAGCTGCCCTGGGTCAGCAGCACGCGAAGCTTGATGTCGGGCCGCACCTGCTTGGCAAGCTCGTAGCCCCGCGCGATCGCCTCAGCCTCCAGGACGAACTGCCCCTTCTGCTTGCACTGCTCGCACTTGCACGCGACGTGGTGCTCGCTCAGCCAGATGTTGATGTCGGTGATCTCCGGCTGCTCGGCCAGGGAGACCATCCAGTCGGCCAGAACCTGCACAGTCTCGGGCTTAGAAAAGCAGGCGGGCTTCACGGTGGTGCCGCCGTAGGGCCAACTCTTCGGATCGCCGACGCCCAGCGTCTGCGGGAAGACCTTGAACAGGCCAGTGCGCTGGAGTTGATCGAGGTGGGTGATGATGGGAACCACCTTGACCGCGCATTGCGCGCCCCGCTCGATGAGCGTCTTGTCGAACTGTGCGACGCCCTTGCCCTCATCGGTCACCTTCAGGCTCTTGCAGTGACTCTCGCACAGGTTCATCTTGCGCTCGGACATCCACTCGATGTCGCGGTTGGCGCTCCCACCCCACTCGCCGCGCTCAGCCAGGTCCGGCCAGTCGAGAATCGTCGCAAGCGGAATCTCCACCGTGCACCGCTCGCCCTCGCCCCTGAAGGTGGCCGACATGAGCTGGCGCAGGGTCTTGAGGCCGTAGAAGACGCCCTTCGCATCGAGACCGGTCACGACAAGTGTCTTCTCATCAAGCGGGCGGATGAGGTAGGACTGCTCGGAGTTCTTCAGGTCGCGGACCTGCTGAGCGCCCTCGATCTTCCGCTCGGCTACGGTTCCGCCTTCATCCAGCACGCCGGCAATGATCACAAAGGCGGCCTCTGAGGGCCGCGGCAGCGCTTCACGTCCACTTCGCTCCAGCAGATCCTTGCCAAGGCTCTCGGCCTCAGCAAGGACCAGGGGTGGGTCCTCCGGTTGGACTCTGACGGCGACGCCCGAGGCGGGCACGACCATCTTGCTCTCAAGCGTCACCTTCTTGGGTAGCGGAATGACGTGCAGCATCCAGTCATGGGCTTCCTGCGGAGACACCGGCGTGGGCGCGGCAGCCATGGTTGCGGTCACTCCGATAAGCAGCAGGGTCAGTGCGCAAAGACATGCGCGCATGATTGTGCCATCCTCCCTGAAGTGCATGTGCAGGGTCGCTAGCGGGAGCGGGCCGGCTTCGCGCGTCTCGCGCAGACGGGGTGTCTGCGCGCACGACAAACGCGCTCAGGCGGCCCTCCATCATACCGACGTCCTTGTGCGACCTAACGCTGAAACATCGTCCCTCCCGCTGAGCGGCACCGGTGTGAGTCGTTGGGAGGGCCGCGTGAGGCCCGAAGGGCCGAACTCGGCCCCCTCCATCATACCGACGTCCTTGTGCGACCTAACGCTGAAACATCGTCCCTCCCGCTGAGCGGTACCGGCGTGAGTCGTTGGGAGGGGCCGCGTGAGGCCCGAAGGGCCGAACTCGGCCCCCCCCATCATACCGACATTCTTGTGCCACCTGACGCTTTGCTACGCAAGCGAGTACTACTGTATGTTTCGCCGTCAGCCGGCTGGATTCCTGCATCTTTCCGGCTCGGGCCGCGTTGGAACGGGAAGGTCAAGGCCGCATCGGGTTTGAAGTTAACCCAGAGGGCGCAGATCGAGCGTCAGCGCGCGTCACGAGGAGGGGCCGGTCTCCCGACCGGCCGGCGAGCCGAAGGCTCGCAAGAGATGAGCCAAGCCTCGGGGAGGTCCCGCAATGCCGAAGGCGGTCATCGTGGATGCGGTGCGCACCCCTATCGGACGCTTCGGGGGCGGGTTGCTGGAGTTCTCGGCCAGCGACCTGGCGACCCACGTTCTGAAGGCCCTCATCGAGCGCAACAGAGTGCCGGTGGACGAGGTGGATGAGGTCCTGCTCGGCCACGTGATCCAGGGCGGCGCGGGCGTCAACGTGGCGAGGACGGCGGCAATCCGCGCCGGCCTGCCGGTCACCATCTGCGGCTCGACTGTCAACATGGTCTGCGCCTCCGGCATGAAGGCCCTGGACATGGCCCGCCAGGCAATCCTGCTCGGCGAGGGCAGCATCTACCTCGCCGGCGGCACCGAGAGCATGAGCAACGTGCCTTTCTACCTCAGGGAGATGCGCTGGGGGCAGAAGCTGGGCAGCGTGACGGTGACCGATGGCGTGATGGATGAAGGCCTGCGGTGCCCGGTAACGGGCATGGGCATGGGGATGACCGCCGAGGAGATCGCCGCGCGCACGGGCATCACCCGCGAGGAGATGGACGCCCTGGCCCTGCGCAGCCAGCAGCGCGCGCAAGCGGCCATTGAGAGCGGCCGCTTCGCCGATGAGATCGTGCCGGTGCCTC